>JAFBAS010000020.1 GCA_019247605.1 Hyphomicrobiales bacterium | reverse complement strand
TCCTGGGTCAATCCCGATTCGCGCCACGCCTCCAAGGGTTTCGACGCCTATATGAAAGAGGGCATTTTCGCGGCGCTCGACGCGATCGAGATGGCGACCGGAGAGAAGAAGGTTTCGGCAATCGGCTATTGCGTGGGCGGAACTTTATTGTCGGCGACACTCGGCTATATGGCGGCCAGGGGGGACCGTCGGATCGACAGCGCCACGCTCCTTGCGACGCAAGTCGATTTCAAGCATTCGGGCGACCTTCAGGTGTTCGTCGACGAGAAGCAGGTGAGCGCCGTCGAGGATGAAATGCGCCTGCGCGGTTTTCTCGATGGCAAACGCATGGCGACCGCCTTCAACATGCTGCGCCCCAACGATCTCATCTGGAGATACATGGTCGACGTGTATCTCAAGGGCAAATCGCCGCCGCCCTTCGATCTCCTTTTCTGGAATGCGGATTCGACTCGCATGCCCGCCGCGAACCATTCCTTCTATCTGCGCAATTGCTATCTCGAGAACAACATCACGGAAGGGCGCATGGTGATCGACGGCATCACGATCGATCTCGAGCGCGTGACCATCCCGATCTACAATCTCGCCGCGAAGGAGGATCACATCGCGCCGGCGCTTTCGACGTTCGAAGGCTCGCGCCATTTCGGCGGCGAGGTACGATTTGTGATGGCAGGGTCCGGCCATATCGCCGGCGTTGTCAATCCGCCCGCGCATCAGAAATATCAATACTGGACCGGAGGACCCGTCGGGGACTCGTTCCAGGGATGGGTCGAGCGCGCCGAAGAGCACAAGGGTTCATGGTGGCCCGACTGGTTCGCCTGGCTCGAGCAGCAAGCGCCCGAGCGTGTGCCGGCGCGTGCGCCTGGCGGCGGGAAACTCACGCCGGTGGGCGATGCGCCCGGCACTTATGTGAAGGTCAAGGCCTGAACGGCGCGCACAGAAGGGCGGGCTGCGTCCTTTACTTTATCTACAAGGCCAGTATATACGTCTATACACAATGGTGTAGACACATCGACCATGGCTTTTCACATCAAAAATTCGAAGACTGACGCGCTCGCCCGCAAGGTCGCGGCCATCAAGAAAACAGGCCTCACCGAGGCCGTTCACACGGCCCTAGAACATGAACTCGCGCGCGAAAAGGCCAAGCCGTCGCTAGTCGAAATCGGCGTTCAATTTTGCCGAGACCTGCGCGACCGAGGCAACCCGGCAAAGGGCAAGCCGGTCGACAAGGCGTTCCGTGACCGCCTTTATGAGAATGGTTGATGTTCATCGATGCCTCGGCCCTAACCGCTCTCTTGACCGACGAGCACGAAGCACGGGAGCTGCTAGCGCGTTTGCAGCAAGCCCGAACCCGCCTGACCTCGCCACTGGCCGTCTGGGAGACGACGATCGCGGTGAGCCGCCTGCTCGATCTTTCGATCGGCGATACGCTTGAGGCGCTCGAGAGCTATCTGGCGTTGATGGAGATCGAGCTAGCGGCAGTTCCTCCAGCGACCACACGCATCGCGCTTGATGCCTTCGACCGCTATGGAAAGGGACGCCATCCGGCGCGTCTCAATTTTGGGGATTGCTTCGCCTATGCGTGCGCCCGGCATTTCGGCGAGCCGTTGATGTTCAAGGGCGAAGATTTTCCGCACACGGACATTGAAGCGGCCTGAGAACTCCGCGTTTTGGGCCGCTCAGGGCTTGCGGACGATCGGCTGCGTGACCGGGATCGTCTCGGCCGTATTGTCCCAGCGATAGGTGACCGCGGCTGAGACGATGTCGAACCGGGCATTCTTCACGCTGGCGATAAAGGGAAGCCCCACGGTCGGAAACTGAGGATGTCCCGGCACGATCGCAATGTTGTCCTTGGCAACGAAACCGTGGCTGTAGCCGAGATCGAAGGAAAGCTTCTCCGACCAGTGATAGGTCGCGCCGACCGAGGCCCAGATCCGATTGGCGTCGGGAAGGAGCACTTCACGATTGCCCGTATCGATGGGCGAGCGTTCATAGCCGAGGCCGGCGCGCAAGGTGAGGGCGGGGCTCCAGGCGTATTCGGCGCCGAGCGAGCCGAAATAGCCGTCCTTGTATTTGAACGGGATGATGCTCACCGGAGCCGAATTGAAGGTCACCGGCACGATCCCGAGCCGACTCCAATTCGTCCACTCGAACCCGCCGAGCAGCGTCCATTGCGCATCGATTTGCTGGCGCACGCCGAATGTCAGCTCCTCGGGAAGGTTGATGTTGGCCTTTACCGGAAGGGCGCTCAGCGGGGTGGTCAACGAGCCGCTGACGGTCTCGTGCACGGAGGAGCGGAAGCCGAGCCCGATCTCGGTCCAAGCCGTGGGTTTCAAGGTGACGCCGAGCGTGTAACCGACGCTCGTGTCACCGCCTTCCAGGATGGCGCTCGGTGATGTCGGAAGCACTCCAACCGCCTGGGTGAAGCGCGCCTTGAGGTATTCGACCTGCAATCCTGCCGCGATGCTGATCCAGTCATTGATCTTGTACGCCGCCGAAGGATTGGCATCGACCGAGAAGACCTTGGCCGAACGCCCGTAGACCTGTCCGGCCCAGGCGAAACCAGGCTTGCTCTGCAGGCCAAAGGGCGTGTTGAGCGAGTAGCCGAGCCAAAGCTTGTCGTTGAATTCGTAGGCGCCGTAGCTCGACGCCACGAAGCCGTCGAGGATCGAGCCGTTGGAGCTGCCGAAAACAGCGGTCGGGCTCAGCGGGCTTGGCTGAATCGAGCCATTCGGAAATATCCCGCTTGCGACAGTGGAGCTCGTGATGCCCGGAAAATCGGTCATGATCGCCGGATTCCAGAACATGGAGGAGAGCCCACCGCCTCCCGCCGCGACGCCCGCGAACGAGGTGCCCTGGCCTTCGGCGCTTTGCTCGCGCAGGCCGAAGGCACCGGCCAGTGCCGGCGCGGAGGTAGTGAGCAGGAGGCCGGCGCTGGTCGCGATCAGGACGAGAGACCGACGGTTGGTGAGCATGTGAGTTTCCCCAGCTATTGCAGCATAATGTTCGCGGAAAGAATCGCGTTCGGTCCGGTTTGCTCTTTTGTGACAAAGTTGGGGCCGAGGCGCAACTTGCGAGGTCGCCTCCGCTCCGCTCTTAGACTCCGATCGGACATTCGCATTTTTGCACGAGTGGCTTGAAAACTGGAGGCGTGTTTTCGGTGCCGCTCCCGAAACGTCGGGTTTGCGGCTTGTGCAAGGCTTGATCGGACCGAACGCAGCCCCGACGCATTGCGCACCGGGCAGCCGCTCGCCCAACCGAATTTGGAGAGCTGTGGCAAGCGAGTGACAGTGCGGTCCCAGCGAAGAACAGGAATTGAGCGTCGAGCCCAGCTCCGACGGAACGCGCCACGCTTGTCATTGCGGCGCGATTTCCCCAATGTGGCGAAGGTGGGGCATCATGAACACCAGAGGGAATTCCACATGAAGCTCGTCAGATTCGGCAAACCCGGCAAGGAAAGACCGGGCCTCATCGACGGCGATGGAAAGATCAGGGATTTGACGGACATCGTGCCGGACATCACGGGCGAGACGCTCGGGCCGAGGACGCTCGCCAAGCTGCGGAAGATCAAGCCGCACTCGCTTCCCTTGGCGAATTCCCGCTCGCGCCTCGGCCCCTGCGTCGCAGGCGTGGGAAACTTCATTGCGGTCGGGCTGAATTTCGCCGATCACGCGGCCGAGACGGGCGCCAAGATCCCATCCGAGCCGATCCTCTTCAACAAGGCCCCCTCTTCGATCATCGGACCCAACGATCCGGTCACCATTCCGAAAGGCTCGAAGAAGACCGATTGGGAGGTCGAACTCGCGATCGTCATCGGCAGCCGCGCGCACAACATCAGCGAGGCACAATCGATCGCGCACGTTGCGGGCTACTGCATCTGCAACGACGTGTCGGAGCGCAGCTGGCAATCGGAAGGTACAGGGCAGTGGATGAAGGGCAAGAGCGCACCGACCTTCGGTCCGCTCGGACCTTGGCTCGTGACCCCCGATGAAGTGCCGGATCCGCAGAGCCTCGCCATGTTCCTCGACGTGAACGGCAAACGCCGCCAGACGGGCTCGACGAAGACGATGATCTTCGGCGTCAAGCACCTCGTCGCCTTCATCAGCAAATTCATGGTGCTCGAGCCTGGCGATGTGATCACGACCGGCACGCCGCCGGGCGTGGGCCTTGGAATGAAGCCGCAACTCTTCTTGAAGGCCGGGGATGTGATGCATCTCGGCATCGAAAAACTCGGCGAGCAGACGCAGCAATGCGTCGCTTACACGGCCTGAGCACGATCTCGAGGCTGCATGGATTGCCGGTCTTGCTCGTCGCTCACGCGGCCGCGACGCTTTCGGCATCGAGCGCCTCGAGGCGATCGACGAGCACGACCTCCATCGCGTGATCGAGGCCGCGCAATGCCTCTTTCTCGATTTTATGCGAAGAGATGTCGAGCGCGGCCCAATCGGCTGTTGCGCGTGACAGTGCGAGCTCGGCGCCATGCGCCTTCGCCACGGCTTCGAGGCGGCTTGCGACGTTGACGGCGGGGCCGATCACGGTTCGCGCCGCCGCACGCCCGGCACCGATCCGGCCACCGACCAGACGCCCCGCATGCAAGCCCATGGCGATACGCAAGGGCTCCTTCAGCTCGTCCGAAAGTTCGCCATTCACGGTCGCGAGCTCGCGCCCGATGGCCGAAGCCGCCGCAATCGCCGAGCGGCAAGCGAAGTCGATGCCGCGCGGATCGACGAAGAGCGCCATGAGTCCGTCTCCGATGAATTTGTCCACCCGGCCTCCAGCGTCCTGCACCGCGATCGTGGCGGCGGCGAAAAACCGGTTGAGGATGTGGACCACGTCATAGGCGAGCTTGTGCTCGCTGAGCGCGGTGAAGCCGCGAATATCGACGAAGAGCACCGCTGCCTCGGTGTCGACCCCCTGGTCGTCCGCGTCCCGTTCCGAGGCGATTGGCGCAGCCACGAGCGGCTGCACAAGGCGCGCCACGATCACCTCGCCGGAAGGTCGCCATTGGCAAGCGAGACGAATGTCAGGCGTCGCGCCGATGGCGCGCAGCGTGCGCGCCTCGGCCTCGCCCAGTGCGGGCAAGGGCAGCGAATGCTCGAGAACGCGCACCCGGCAGGTCGAGCACCTTGCCCTTCCGCCGCAAACGGAGACATGGGGAATGCCGAGGCTTCGGCTGATCTCGAGCAGCGTTGCGCCGACCGGCACTTTCACGGTCGGCCCGTCGAGATAGGTGACGGTGACGCCGCCCGCCCGGCGCCGCCACCACAAGCCGCCGACGCCGAGAACGAGCAGGCCCCCCAGGGGGGCGTAGAAGGCAAGCCTCGCCTCATCGCGCCAAACCGCGATCGCTTCTTGCGCGGACGGCGGGGGTGGACGCGTCTGTGCCTTCAGCTCCCGCGATTGTGTGAGCTCAACGAAATCGCCCGTGAGGGCGCGCGCCTGCATCATCACGCCGGCAAGCGCGGCGAAGGGCACGAGCAGCGCAAGCGAGAAGAGGAGCGGGCGAAGCCGGTCGTATCCGGGCGCGAGCCTCAACCAGAAATGCAAGCCGATGCAGCCATGGACCCAGACGATGAGGAGAAGCACCGTCTGGTCGAGCATGGTGGCCGGCCAGATCCTCGCCAGCTCATAAGGGTAGCTGGTGTCGATGCCGAACATGAGGGCGGTGATGCGCGTCGCCACGATGTGGGGGAAGAGCAGGAACGGAATGGCGAGGCCGAACGCGATCTGCGCCCATTGCCAGCGCGGCAAGCGCCAGCTTCGCATGCCCGCGATCCGGATGATCGCAAGCGTCAGATGGGTGAGGAGCGCGGCCAGCAGCACCGAGGTGCCGAGCACCGAACGGGTGATCGCAATCCGCCAATGATCGAATGCGATCATCGCGTCGAGACTGATGAGCCCGACTGCGTGATTGAGAAAATGGGTGAGCACGAAGGCAAAGAGGACGAGCCCCGAGGCCAGCCTGAGCCGCTGGACCGCCGAGCCGCGCCACAACACGCTCATGAGGCTCTCCGCCGCAGGCTGACGAGCCCGCAACATGCCGCGGCACGAATGTCTCTCCGAAAGGGGAGGCCGCGTGCCCGAGAGGCGGCGCCGGCGAGACAGGATCGGTTCAGCACTGCCATCTCTGCGCCCGGCGCGTGATCACGACCGAAGCTGAATGACGCCAAGGGCGGGCTTCGGCGTTTCGTGCCAAGCTATGAATTAAAGCCGGCGGGAACAAGGAAGTTTGCGCCTTGGGGCGATCACCATCGCGCGAGGCCGCCGTCATTTTCGGCAGCAATCCTAAGCCAGAAAGATTACGGCCAGGAGCGCGGGTCGAGATCGCCTTCGCAGAATTTCGTCCAATCCGCATGCGTGCCGGCGAAGGCGTTCTTGTCGACGAAGCCGGAAATTCCGGGGAGCGAGCCCTTTTCCATATATTGCCAGAAATGCCAGCGCCGCTCACCGTAACGTTTCGCCGGAAAGGATTTCACGCTACGCAGCCAGAACGGATAATCGTCGAAGGCCCCTTCGAGCACGTCACGATGGAAATCGATGCTCGAATAGATGACGGGGCGCTTGCCGTAGTGACGCTCGAGCTCGTCCAAGAAGCGCTTCATATCGGCGAGGATCTTCTCGCGCGGTGGGTGGATTCGGCAAGTCTTCGATTGCGGATTCCACTCCATGTCGAGGGCGGGGGGCAGCGCATCGGGGTCGACCGGCACATGCGCCTCAAACCAGACGATCTGCTCCTCGACCGGGCGGCAGAAGTAATAGAAGTGATAGGCGCCGCGCTGCAGGCCCGCCTCGCGCGCGCCTTCCCAATTCTGATCGAACCTCTGGTCGGCGACATCGCCGCCCTCGGTCGCCTTGATGTAGGCGAAGGTGGTGCCGTTGGCACGCACGCGCGGCCAATCGATCATGCCCTGATAATAGGAGACGTCGATCCCATGAATCGGATAGCTCGAGGGCGTCGGGTCCGATATCTGGTAGAGCTCGTCGGGCGAGCAGGACGCGAGGACGAGCCCAAGCATCGCCCCAATCAGAGCGCTCGAAAACCACGAGCGGAACAACGGAACGCTGAAGCGCTCTGTTTGGAACCTCATGAGGCCATACCCATATCTCACCGCAATACATAAGGCCAACTGAATTTTCGCTGGTGAATTCACCGGCGTCAGTTCGGCCGAAGTCCCACATTTTGCGCGATCGCCTTAATGAAGCGTTCACAAGCCGACCGAGACCCTCGACCGAACCCCAGGCGCTCGGCGCGGCTGGCTTCGGCGGAGCGTCGCGCGCTCCGCCTTGCTTTCGTTGGCACCTTCTGGTCCTGCCTCTTCGCCGCGGGCGCGACGCACGCCGCGCTCGCCTGCGACGAAGGCGCGCTCGGCACCTCGCGCGTGTTGTCGGTCGGCACGCAAGGGGGCCTCGAGATCGGATTGAAGACTTATCCGCGCACGCTCCCGCTCGCCGACCACGAAGTGGTTTTCACCTTCGATGATGGTCCGCTTCCGGCAACTACCGGCAAGCTCCTCGACGCGTTGAAGGCCCAATGCGTGCACGCGACCTTCTTCATGGTCGGGCGCATGGCCGCAGCCGCTCCCGCCCTCGCAAGACGCGTCGCCGAGGAAGGCCACACGGTCGCCTATCACAGCTTCTCCCATCCGCTGATGCGCCTGCTTTCCGAAAAGGCGGCGCGCGCCGATATCGAGCACGGATTTGCGGCGGTGGACCAAGCCGTCTACGGCTCGGCCGGCGACAGGCCACGCACTCCCTTTTTTCGCTTTCCGGGGTTCGCCGATACGTCCGCCCTCGACGCATGGCTCGCCTCACGCGATATCGGCGTCTTCGGCACGGATCTCTGGGCCGCCGATTGGTGGCCGATGACGCCGCAGGCGGAAGAAGCCGCCATGCTGGCGCGGCTCGAGAAAGAGAAGCGCGGCATCATCTTGTTTCATGATATTCGCGCCCAGACGGTCGCGATGATGCCGGCCTTCCTGCACGACCTCAAGGCGCGCGGCTATCACGTTGTGCATCTCGCGGCGGGCCCCGGTCACGCCGAGACGCGCGAGGCGGGGCCAGGCTGGTCGAGCGAGACCGAAAAGGTGATCGCCGAAATCCTTGGGCGCGTCGGCACGAATCGCAATTGAGCAAACGGCGTGCCCTTGTGGACACTCATGGCTCGCGCGCGAGCCATGAGGCGAGACGTTGCACGCCCTGGCGCACGTTCTCGGGCGCGCCGGCGAAAGAAAGGCGCACGTGGCGCGCGCCACGCGTGCGGTCGAAATCGACGCCGGGCGTAAGCGCCACACCGGCCTCGGCGAGAGCGCGCCGGCAGAATTCGAGCGAATCGTTGGTGAGGCGCGTCACGTCGCCGTAAACGTAGAATGCGCCGTCCACGGGCGCGAGGTCACAAAACCCAAGCCGCGGCAACGCTTCGAGGAGAAGAGCGCGGCTTTGCGCATATACATCGCGCACCGCTTGGAGCTCATGTTTCGCCTCGAACGCTGCTTGCGCCGCAATTTGCGACACGTAAGGGGGCGAGATGAACAGGTTTTGCGCGAGCCGTTCCACGGAGCGAAGCAATCGGGGTGGCAGGACGAGCCAGCCGATGCGCCAACCCGTCATGCAGAAATATTTCGAAAAGCTGTTGACGATGATCGCGTCGCTTGAGGCTGCAAGCGCACTGCTCGCCGGCGCCTCGTAGGTGAGGCCGTGATAGATCTCGTCGGAAATGAACCATATGCCGAGCCGATCGCAAATCCCCGCGAGGGCACCGATCGCCTCCGCGCTCATCATCACGCCGGTCGGATTGGCGGGGCTCATGACCAGCACGCCTTTGAGCTTCTTGTCGCGATGCGCTGCCGACAGAGCTTCGGGCGTGATGGTCCACCGGTCGGCGGGTCCGGTTTCGATGACCACAGGCTCGATGCCGAGCGCTTCGAGAATGTTGCGATAGGCCGGATAGCCGGGCGATGAGATCGCGACCCGGTCGCCGACGTCGAAACAGGCAAGGAAGGCGAGAATGAAGCCCGCCGAAGAACCCGTCGTCACCGCGACATGTTCAGGGTCGACGGTAAGCCCATAAAAGTCCCGGTAATGGCGCGCGATACGTTTACGCAGGCTCGGGATGCCGAGCGCGGGCGTGTAGGCGATCCGCCCCTCTTCGATGGCGCGCTTGGCGGCCTCGCGTGCCGCGCGCGGGGCCGGCGCTCCCGGCTCGCCAAGCTCCATATGCACGACTTTTCCGCCTTTGGCTTCGATGGCGCCAGCCTGCGAAAGCACTTCCATGGCGATGAAGGGTGCGATGGCGGCGCGAAGCGCCGATGCGGGTTCCGCGCTTGTGTGAGACTGCATCTCGCTTGGAGCGGCGGCTCGATGCGGCTTTGCGCTTCCTTTGCCTTGGCCCTGCCGCATTCCCGGCTCCCTGTCGATCTGCTATGGCAGCGTCGTCCACCCGCCGCCGCGGTTCCTTAAACCCTGGCGCGGCGTGCTTGGAAAGGCTTCACGTGACAGCACGCTCTGGCGTGCAAGAACGTGACAGCCCTCGAATTTCGTGCGCTCGCGCGAAAAGATGGCTGCGGGACAGAGCGACAAAGTGAAGGCGAGGCTTTGGGCATGAAGCCGCGCCCAATTCGGGAGACGAAGATGATCCGCTTCAGAGGCTTCCTTGCCGGGCTCGGCAAGATTGCGGTCGCGACCGCCTTGCTCACGACGCCGCGCCTGGTGTTCGCCGAGGATGCTCCCGCCTTCACGCCCGAGCAGAGGGCTGTCATCGAGCAGACCGTCAAGGAATACATCATCGGCCATCCCGAGATCGTGCAAGACGCCCTGCTCGAGCTCGACAAGCGCCAGAAGGAGGCTGAGAGCGCCGCGGTGAAGACGGCCCTCAAGACGGAGGCGAAGGCGATCTATGACACGAGCGCCGGCACGGTTGTCGGCAACGCGAAAGGGGATGTGACGCTCGTCGAGTTCTTCGATTACAACTGTCCCTATTGCCGCAAGGCGATGACGACCCTCGACGCTCTCCTCAAATCCGACCCGAAGCTCAGGATCGTGCTGCGCGATTTGCCCATCGTGCATCCGCCCGAATCGATAGAGGTCGCCAAGATCGCACTCGCGGCCAAAAACCAGCTCCCGCCGGACAAGTTCTGGGATTTCCACAAGAAGCTGTTTTCGGCTTCCCGGCTCGTCGCGAAGCCGCAGGCGCTTCAGGTCGCCAAGGAGGCGGGGCTCGACATGGCGCGTCTCGACAAGGACGCGGAAAGCGACATGGTGAAGACCGCGCTCATCGATTCCGACCGTTTGAGTCAGATCCTCAACCTGCGCGGCACGCCGGCCTTCGTTCTCGCAGACGAGGTGGTCTTCGGGGCGCAGGACGAAGACGAGATGAAGGCTCAGATCGGCGCCGTCCGCCAGTGTGGACGCACTGTCTGCTGAGGGCTGATGGCTCTTCCCCTCGCGAATGCAGGACGCTAGAAGCGGCCGGCCGGCGTGTTCTCCTGCGTGCAAGGGAAGAATCATGCCGCGCGAGCTCCAGAGCGAGGCTTATGCATCTTCACGTTTCGGATAGGGGTGATGAGGCAATACTGGGACCGCCGATAAGCTCGACCTGATACCGGGCCGCGACAGGACGCTTCGGTC
>JAFBAS010000015.1 GCA_019247605.1 Hyphomicrobiales bacterium | reverse complement strand
GAGCCGCCCCCCGAGGCGGAAATCCTCTTCGCAGAGGATCACGCGCGCGCCCGAGCGCGCCGCGGAAAGCGCCGCCATCAACCCCGCCGGGCCCGAGCCGATGACGAGCACGTCGCAAAACGCAAAGGCCTTCTCGTAATGGTCGGGGTCGACACCCTCGGGCGCGCGACCGAGGCCTGCGGCGCGCCGGATCAGCGGCTCGTAGACCTTCTCCCAAAAGGCGGCCGGCCACATGAAGGTCTTGTAGTAGAAGCCCGCCGCGAGGAATGGCGAAAAGACGGAGCCAGCAGCCATCAGGTCGAAAGCGAGCGAGGGCCAGCGGTTCTGGCTTGCCGCCTCGAGGTCGTCGAAAAGCTCGATCGCGGTCGCGCGCGTATTGGGCTCGCGCCGCGCGCCCGAGCGAAGCTCGACGAGCGCGCTCGGCTCCTCGGGTCCGGCCGACAGAATGCCGCGCGGGCGGTGGTATTTGAAGGAGCGCCCCACGAGCTTCACGCCGTTGGCGATGAGGGCGGAGGCGAGCGTGTCGCCCGGATGGCCGAAGAGCTTGCGGCCGTCGAAGCTGAAGGAGAGGGAGCGCGCCCGTTCGATGAGGCCGCCGCTCGCAAGACGCCCCGGCTGCGAGGCGCGCGGCGCCGGCGCACTCGCATCGAGCCGTCGCAAAGCCTCCCCGACGCCTCCGCTCGTCGTGCTCATCGTCGTCCTCATGGCGCTCCGGCTCCCGCGCCTTGCGAAGGCTCGCCTCGTTTCCGCGCGACCTCGACGCTGAAGATTTCATGCGTTCGCGTATCGCGGTTCACCACGATCCAGGCCCGGCAGCCACCGACATGATACCAGAGCTCGCGATGAGAGCCGGCCGGATTGTCGCGCGGATAGACATACTCGAAGAAGGTCTCGACATCCGAGGCACCGTCGGGGCGGCGCTTGGTCGCGTCGCCGTAATAGGCGAACTCGCCGTGATCGCGTTCGCCGCAATGAGGACAGGAGATGCGCATCGCGTTTGCCCTCTAATGCAGATTCGGCTGGGCGCCGGTGCCGCTCTCGTTGATCAGGCGGCCCGTGGCGAAACGATCGAGGCGCATGGCTGATGCGACCTCGTGGGGAGCATCTTGCGCGATGAGGTGCGCGAAGCACCAGCCGGAAGCTGGCGTGGCCTTGAAACCGCCGATGCACCAGCCGCAATTGAGGTAGAGATTGTCGATTGGCGTCTTGTCGATGATCGGCGAGCCGTCCATCGACATGTCCATGAGGCCGCCCCAATGGCGCAGCACACGAAGGCGCCCGATCGAGGGGAACATGGCGACGGCCTCCTCCATCACCTCCTCGATCACCGGCAGATTGCCGCGTTGCGCATAGGAGTTGTAGCCGTCGATATTGCCGCCGAAGACGAGCCCGCCCTTGTCCGACTGGCTGATGTAGAAATGTCCCGCCCCGAAGGTGATCACCGTGTCGATGAGCGGCTTCACGCCCTCGGACACGAAGGCTTGCAGCACATGGCTCTCGATGGGCAGGCGAAGCCCCGCCATGGCGGCGACTTGGGAGGAACGCCCGGCGCAGGCGAGCCCGATCTTCTTCGCCTTGATGAAGCCCTTCGCTGTTTCGACCCCGAGGGCATGGCCGTTCTCGACCCGGATGCCGGTCACCTCGCAATGCTGGAGGATGTCGACGCCGCGCGAATCGGCGGCGCGCGCATAGCCCCAGGCGACCGCGTCATGACGCACCGTGCCGCCGCGCGGCTGAAAGAGCCCGCCATAAACCGGGAACCGCGCATTGTCGAAATTCAGGTTGGGAACGAGCTTGCGCACGCCCGCGACGTCGAGAAGCTCGGCGTCGACGCCATGCATACGCATGGTGTTGCCGCGCCGAGCGGCCGCGTCGCGCTGCGCATCCGAATGATAGAGGTTGAGCACGCCGCGCTGGCTCACCATCGCGTTGTAGTTGATGTCCTGCTCGAGCCCCTCCCAGAGCTTCAGCGACCATTCGTAAAACGGGATGTTTCCATGCTCGCCATAGTTCGAGCGGATGATCGTGGTGTTGCGCCCGATATTTCCCGAGCCGATATAGCCGCGCTCGACGACCGCGACATTTGTGATGCCATGGTTCTTGGCGAGGTAATAGGCGGTCGAGAGGCCATGCCCGCCACCCCCGACGATCACGACGTCGTATTCGGCCTTGGGCTCCGGCTCGCGCCACACCGGCTTCCAGCCGGTGTTTCCTTTGAGAGCCTGGGAAAGGACGGAGAAGACCGAATAGCGCAAGGGGAGGGTTCCGTGATGAGGAGAACAACGAGGCGCAAGCGCGCCGGAGCATCATAGGGGGTTTCCGGCGAGGATAAAGAGCGCCTCTGCTCGAGCGACGCCCAGCGACGACGGTCCAAAGTTAGGGGTCGTTAGCCGCTCTCATGATGTTATACGCGCAACTAACGTTAGAAAGAATAGTGACAATCAACTTGTCGCGGACCTGTCGTCGAATTCCCGAAATGTCCCCGACTTGATCAGGATTGCAAGCGCCTCGACGTCGCGCCCTGTCGGGCGATCCTCGTCGAGCTTGGGGATCACCGAACGAATCTTCGCCTTGAGAGCCGCGATCCTCGGCGCGATGCGCTTTGGTGCGCGCAAGTCGAGCGCTTGTGCCGCGACCATGAGCTCGACGGCCGCGAGGCGCGACATGTGCTCAACGGCCTCGGCGGTCTTGCCGACAACGCGCGGCGCCATGGAGGCCACGTCCTCGATGCCATCCGCGACCGGTCCGGCAAACAGCATCGCCGGCTGGGCGAGACGGCGGATTTCGGCTTCGAGCGAGGCGGCGGTCTTCTGCAACGTCCCAAAACCGGTGCGGCTTGCCCCGCGAGGCGTGAGAAAGCGAG
Organism: Hyphomicrobiales bacterium; assembly: GCA_019247605.1. GTDB lineage: Bacteria > Pseudomonadota > Alphaproteobacteria > Rhizobiales > Beijerinckiaceae > GAS188. Next base: position 5,877 of record JAFBAS010000015.1, on the reverse strand, counting down.
GCAGCCCGGTGAGCTGCGCATTCATCAGCTTCACGATGCGCCAGAAGCTTGCGCCGGCCGCTTGCGCGAGCGCAAGGCCGAGCGTCTCGAAGGCGAGCGAAAGATGCGTCACATCGAAACCCGCGGTCGAGAGGATGCTCCCATTAGGGCCCATGACCGCGGGGCTGTCTCCCGCGCCTTGAAGCTCGAGCTCGATCGCCGCGCGCGCGCGTTCGAGCGCGTCGGCGAGCGCCGCGAGGACGGCAGCGCCCGAGCGAAAGGACAACGGGTCCTGCAGGCGGCGCGCGCCCTGTGGTTTTTCGAGATCGCTCCCGGCAAGAAGCGCGCGCAACTGTCGGGCGACCTCGCGAAGTCCGGGCGTCGGGCGAAGGGTGACGGCGCGTTGGTCGATCGGGCTCGTGTTGCCCCGAAACGCCTCGAGGCTGAGCGCGAGCGCACCGATCATGGCTTTAAGCGTGATTTCGGCATCCGCGATCACGAGAGCTCCCGGTCCGACCGAAGCCGCATTGGCGTTGATGAGCGCGATCGCATCCTTGGGTCCCAGCACCACGGGCGAAAGCTTCGCGGCGGCGAGCGCCTCGAGGCCCGGCAGCACCCGGCCCTTGAACTCAGCTTCGCCCTCGCCGATCAACACCGCGAACGCATGGGCGAGGGGCGCGAGATCGGCGGCGCCCACAGAGCCTATTGACGGCACGATCGGCGTAATTTCGGCATTCAAGACGTCGGCGATCGCTTGCAAGATCGCGGGCGAGACGCCGGACGCGCCTCTCGCGAGCCCCGCGAGCCGGGCGATGAGGAGCGCGCGCGTCACATCCTTCGGCAAGCTGCTGCCCACGCCGACCATGCGGGCGCGCAAGGTGCGGCGCTGAAAATCAGCGAGGTCCCCGATATCGAGCGAGGTGTCGACGGCGGCGCCGAGCGCTGTCGTAAGACCGTAAACCCGTTCGCCTCGCGCCACCGCTGTTTCGACGGCCCGGCGCGCGATCCGCAGCTTCGCGACGAGCTTTCGCGCGATTTTCACCTGCGCGCCTTCACGCGCCACCGCCACGATGTCGGGCGCGCGAAGCGCGCGCTCGCCGATGCGGCAAATCTTCATGAGCCGGAGATCGCGGCCTTCAGGCGCTCACCAAACGCGATGCCCCCTCAGGCGCGCATCCTTTCACCCTTCGGATCGAAGATCGGTTCTGCGAGCCGCGTCGCTTTGCGACGATCGCCGATGATCTCGATCTCGAAGCCGGAGGTCTCGGAGCCCACCTCCTTCGGCACGTAGCCGAGCGCGATCGAGGCGCTCTTCGTGTGCGCATAGCCGCCGGATGTCACCCAGCCGAGCACCTTGCCCGCATGCCAGATCGGCTCGTCGCCGATCGCGTCGGCATCCGCGGCTTCGACCTTGAACGTGCACAGCCGCAATTTGCCGCCGCTTTCCTTCTCTTCGAGAGCCGCGCTCCTGCCGATGAATTCGTCCTTCCTCACGCTGATGAAGGCGCCGAGCCCGGCTTCGTAAGGTCCGTAGATCGGCCGGTATTCGCGCGCCCAGGTGCCGAAGCTCTTCTCGAGACGCATCGAATTGAGCGCGCGGCCGCCGAAGAGCCGCAAGCCGAGGTCCTGGCCGGTCTTGGTAAGCAAATCGAAGAGGGCGCGCTGATACTCGCTCGTGACCCAGATCTCGTATCCGAGATCGCCCGTGAAGGAGACCCGTCCCACGAAGGCCGGGACCATGCCGACATCCATGCGCCGGAAGGAGCGGAAAGGGGTCGCGTTCGAGGAGAGCTCGTCGCGAACGAGGCGTTGCAGAAGCTCGCGCGATTTCGGGCCGGCGATGCCGAGTCCCACATATTCCGATGCGCAAGGCCGAAGGGTGACGCCGCTTGGCGGGAGATGCCGCTCGAACCAGCGGCGGTAATAATTCTCGGCCGAGAAGGTGCCGATGAGGAAGAAGCGCTCCTTCTCCGGGCGGCACATGGTGAAATCGCCGATGAGCTTGCCGCGATCGTTGAGCATGGGCGTGAGCGTCAGCCGGCCGACCTCCGGCACCCTGTTCGCCATGACGCGCGACAGGAAGGCTTCGGCGCCGGGTCCCGTGACCTCGAACTTGCCGTAGTTCGAGATCTCGATGAGGCCGACGCCCTCGCGCACCGCCTTCACTTCCGCCCCGACATGCGGATGGGCGTTCGAGCGCTCGAAAGTGATCTCCTCTTTCGGCTCAGTGCCTTTCGGCGCGAACCAGAGCGCGTGCTCGAGGCCCCAATTCTCGCCGAAGACGGCGTTCTGGCTTTTGAGCGTTTCGTAGATCGGTGTCGTGCGCAACGGCCTTGCGGCCTCGAGATCCTCGTTCGGAAAGCGGATGCGGAAGCGGCGCGAGTAATTCTCGCGCACCTTGGCGTTGGTGTAGGCGAGCGTCGCGAAATCGCCGAAGCGCGCCACGTCCATCCCCCAGATGTCGGCGCCCGGATCGCCTTGCGTCATCCAGTTCGCGAGCGAAAGGCCGACGCCGCCCCCTTGGCTGAAGCCGGCCATCACGCCGCAAGCGACCCAGAAATTGCGCAAGCCCCGGATGGGCCCGATGAGCGGGTTGCCGTCCGGCGCGAAGGTGAAGGGCCCGTTGACGACGCGCTTGATGCCGGCGCGCCCGATCGCCGGGAAATGCTCGAAGCCCACTTCGAGAGAAGGCGCGATGCGGTCGAGATCGTTGGGGAGAAGATCCTGGCCGAAATCCCAGGGCGTCACCTTTTCGCTCCAGGGCTGGCCGCGACGCTCGTAGGTGCCCATGAGCATGCCGCCGCGATCCTGACGCATATAGATCTCGCCCTCGAAATCGATGACGTGGAGCTGCTCCTTCGAGCTCGCCGCGATCTCGGGCATGTCCTCGGTGATGAGGTATTGATGCTCCATCGCCAGAATCGGCAGCTCGAGCCCGACCATGCGGCCGACCTCGCGCGCCCAGAGGCCGCCCGCGTTCACCACATGCTCGGCGCGGATTTCGCCTTTCTCGGTCATCACCTCCCATGACGCATCCGGCCGCTGGCGAAGATCGGTCACGCGGTTGTGCCGGTAGATCTCGGCTCCCGCGATTTGCGCCGATTTGGTGTAGGCGTTCGTCACGCCCCACGGATCGACATGGCCTTCGAGCGGATCGTAGAGCGCGCCGACGAAATACTTCTTCTCGATCATCGGCATGAGCTTCACGGCTTCGTCCATCGAGACGAGATCGAGCTTCATGCCGAGATAGCGGCCGCGCGCCTGCGTCATCTTGAGCCAATCGAGGCGCTCGGGCGTGCCGGCAAGCATCAATCCGCCGCTGATGTGCACGCCGCAGCTTTGGCCGGAGATCTCCTCGATCTCCTTGTAGAGGCCGATCGTGTATTGCTGGAGCTTGGCGACATTGGGATCGCCGTTGATGGTGTGCATGCCGCCGGCCGCATGCCAGGTCGAGCCGGAAGTGAGCTCGGCTCGCTCGACGAGCACCACATCCTTCCATCCGGCCTTGGTGAGGTGATAGAGCACGCTCGCCCCCACGACGCCGCCGCCGATCACCACAACCTGTGCATGGCTTTTCATCGCTTGTTGCCTCCGTCTTCAGCCGCGCGGGGTTTCCTCGAGCGCTTGTGACACAGCCGAGCCACCTCTTACAATCAGCCGGCTGCGAAAAGCCCGCGCCTTTTCCTCGGAGACACCATGAAAGCCATTCTTTGTCGAAAGCTCGGCGGCCCCGAGACGCTCGAGCTCGCCGAGATCGACGCGCGAAAGCCTGGTCCCGGCGAGGTTCTGGTGCGTGTTGCGGTCGTGGGCTTGAATTTTTTCGATACGCTGATGCTTGCCGGGAAATACCAGTTCCGCCCGGAGCTGCCTTTCTCACCTGGCGCGGAATGTGCCGGCAGGATCGAGGCGATCGGAGAAGGTGTGACGCAATGGCGGGTCGGGGATCGGGTCGCTTCCTTTCCGGGCCATGGCTGCTGTCGCGAAGAGATCGTGGTGAGGGCGGACCGCCTTTTGCGTGTTCCCGAGGGCGTCTCGGATGAGCAAGCGGCCGGACTCATCGTGACCTACGGGACGTCGCTCCACGCGCTGAAAAACCGTGCACGGCTCAAAGCGGGCGAAACGCTCGCGGTTCTCGGCGCTGCCGGCGGGGTCGGCATCGCGGCGGTCGAGATCGGCCATGCGATGGGAGCGCGCGTGATCGCTTGCGCGTCATCGCCCGAGAAACTCGCGCTCGCGGCCGAGCATGGGGCCGATTTGACGCTGGACTACGCCGCGTGTGACCTGAAGGAGGGGCTACGCGAGCTGACGAAAGGACGCGGCGTCGACGTGATCTACGATCCCGTGGGTGGCGATCTCGCCGAGCCCGCGCTTCGCGTCATCGCCTGGCAAGGGCGTTACCTCGTGGTCGGCTTCGCGGCGGGCAGCATTCCGAAGATCCCGCTCAACCTGGCGCTCCTCAAGGGGTGCGACATCCAAGGTGTGTTCTGGGGCTCCTTCGTCGAGCGCGAGCCCGCGACGCATCGCGCCAACATGGACCAGATCTTCGCTTGGACGAAGGAGGGCAAGCTCTCCGCCCATGCGCATGGCGTCTTCCCCCTATCCGAGACGGCCGCGGCGCTCGGCGTGCTCGCGCGACGCGAGGCGAAGGGGAAAGTGCTGGTGAAGGTCTAAACATCCGGCTCCCAGCCTTTCTGGGCTTAGCTACTAATGTTGTTAGCTCGTCAACTTGTCCGGTTTTTGTAGCTCATGATGTGGCCGCTCCGTTGTGCATTTTTTCCTCCGGGGGCATGCCCCCGGAGGAAAAATTTGGCGGCATGGGAGCGTGTCACGCCGCTTGCTCGAGGTCAGTAACGATGTTGCCCGCACTATCATAGTCGGCTAATCGGTGTGGTCCGAGGAAGACCCCGAGCCTGCCGTCCGGGTATTCGTGCACACAGACCGTCGCCTTGACGAAGTGTGGCCGTAAGCGGCTGGCCGGCAGCTGTAGGCATAGCCCATTCCACTTCACCGTGTTGTCATTGCCGACCACGCGCTCGTCCTGGACGCATAGGATCTCGGCCCAGGCGGCGCTGCCATCCTTCAAGAATGCCGAACCCTCTTGCTCGGCCGCGATCGCGAAGGAGGCGTTGTAGGCGGGAATGTAGCTCTCGGCGAGCCAAAGATTGGCCTGCGCCACGCTCTTGATCCCGGCCAGCTTCAGCTCCTTGGGCAGACGATCCTGTAAAGTGCGGAAGGCACGCTCCGAGCGGCCGCGCGCCTGAGGCGAGTAGGCCGCGATATGTTCGATGCCGAGCTGCTTCAAGGCCCGCCCCACCTGCGTCAGCTGGCTCTTCGAGACCTTCTCGCCGGCCTTCGGCGTCTGAAAATAATGGCTGCCCCGATCCGTGTAGAGCGCACAGAACAACCCGTGCCGCGCAACCACCTCTCGCAAGGCACGAAAGCTCGAAGAGGTCCCTTCTTCCTCAACCAGGAAGGCCGAGTAGATCGCGCTCGTCGCATCGTCCAGCGTCACCACCAGGTCATGCTGTTGACCCGCTAGCCAAACATGCCGAGAGGCGTCCTGATGGAGCAGCATCCCAAGCATCGGCCGGCGAGGGCGCTTCTTGCGATGCGCCGAACGCGTCTTTGCCCGTCTCACTAGACCGGATCGCTGCAGGTGCACCTTGGTCACCGTATAGCCCAGCTTGTAGTTATGCCGCTTCACCAGCTGCTCGTGGAAATGCTTCACCGTAAAATCCGCATAGCGCTCCCGATAAAGTCCCAGCATGCGCGTGATCTCCTCGCTCGAAGCCCGCCGGCTCGATGGCTTGCCAAGCCGGCGATCCGCCAACCCCGCTTCTCCTTCTTCCCGTAAACGATCACGCCAGCGCCGAAACGAACGCTCGCTCATCCCCAGTA
>JAFBAS010000028.1 GCA_019247605.1 Hyphomicrobiales bacterium | reverse complement strand
CGATGATCGGGATCGCCGAGAACAGGTTGGTGATGACGGTCGCGCCCCAGAAGCTCATTTGACCCCAGGGCAGCACATACCCCATGAAGGCCGTCGCCATCATCAAAAGCAGGATGATGATGCCCAAAAGCCACAAGACCTCGCGCGGCGCCTTGTAGGAACCGTAATAGAGGCCGCGCGCGGTGTGGATATAAGCGGCGGCGAAAAACATCGAGGCGCCGTTCAGATGCAGATAGCGCAACAGCCAGCCGGAGTTCACGTCGCGCATGATGTGCTCGACGGAGTTGAAGGCGAGCGTCGATTCGGGCGTGTAATGCATCGCCAGCACGATGCCGGTCAGGATTTGCGCGACGAGCATGAAGGAGAGGATGCCGCCGAAAGTCCACATGTAGTTGAGGTTGCGCGGCGTCGGGTAGGCGATGAACGAAGAATGCATCAGGCCGCCGATCGGCAGCCTTGCCTCGAACCATTTGGCGAGGGCGTTCTTGGGAACGTAAGTGGATTGACCGCTCATGGTTATTGCCTTTGTCCAATCGCGCGGCTCGCGAAAGCTCTCGCGCGCGAGGCGCCGTTCACGGCGCGCCGAGCCTCAGCCGATGCGGATCTTGGTGTCGGAAAGGAATGCATAGGGAGGGATCGCCAGATTGGCGGGAGCGGGTCCATGACGGACCCGTCCGAGCGGATCGTAAAGAGAGCCGTGGCACGGACATTTCCACCCGCCGTAAGGGCCTTCCTTGTCGAGCGGAATGCAGCCCAGATGCGTGCAGATGCCGATCACGACGAGCCATTGATCATGCCCGTCCTTGACGCGCGCTTGCTCGGAGGCGGGATCGATCATCTCGTGCCAGTCGGCGCTCTTCGATTCGGCCACCTCTTTTGCGGTCAGATGGCGCACGAAAATCGGCTTGGAGCGCCAGACCACGTGCATGATCTGTCCTTCGGCGATCGGCCCGAGATCGACGTCGATCGGCGCACCGGCCGCGATGGTCTCGGCATCAGGAGCCAATTGACCGATCAAGGGAGCGATCGCCGCGACCGCGCCGACCGCGCCGAAAGCGGCTGTCGCGATATAAAGAAAGTCGCGCTTGCCTTGATCGACGCTCTCTTGCGTCGCTCTCCCTTCAGCCGTCACAGCCCCTGTCGCCACCTGCAGCTCCTTCCTGTCGCGGCCAGACCTCGTCCGGCCGATCGGCCGCCCGGCGTGCGCCCTTGGCGGGAGAATGCACACCGGACATCGACGGATCGCGATTTTCGCACCGCCGCACAATGCGACCAGAAGTCGCCTCGAGCGTCCCTTTGGCATAGGCGCCGAGACCTGTCCATAGCTTCGCGCCGCGAGCCGTGCGCCCTGCAGAACAAGCTTTCGTGGGCCGCGCGCGGAGCCCGGCTTCGCATCGGGGTCGACACCCAGCTTGGCGCGGCCGGCTTGGGCGCCACTTGCGTTCGGGCGCCGCGGCGAGTTGCCCGCCCCTCGGCTATCGGATACATGCAAATGCACGCGGCGCCCGTAGCTCAGCTGGATAGAGCGTTGCCCTCCGAAGGCAGAGGTCACAGGTTCGAATCCTGTCGGGCGCGCCACTTCGGTACAGAACTGTGCGGGAGCCGCGGCCGCCGTACCGCTGTCCGCAGATCCGACGGGGGATCGGTTTGGTAATGTCCGGTATTGTGGAGAGCGTACGAGAGAGCGGACATGGCGATATCGGCGCGAATGACCCTGTTCGGACCTCACCACCTTTTTTATTTTGCACAACTTGGTTTTAGCGTCCCGCTCATAATGATAGGTTTAGCCCATCGATTTGAGGGCACATGAGACGACGCGATTTCATCTCACTGGTAAGCGGCTCCGCGGTCGTATGGCCGCTCGCGGCGCGCGGGCAAAATAAGCGCGGCCCGGTGATTGGCTTTATCGACCCAGGGTTGGCACAGGTAAACGGTCCGTTCCTGGCGTCCTTTCTCGAAGGCATGCGGGAACTGGGCTGGCGTGACGGCGAGAATATGACGGTCCTCGACCGCTGGGTTGAGAATCAGCCGGCGCGGCTGCCCGGTATCATGGCCGGATTGCTGGCCGAGAGAGTCGATCTTCTGGTTACGGGCGGTTCTCTCGTGACCAAGGCTGCCCGTGCAGCAACAGATAGCTTACCTATTGTGGTGGTGGGGGTCGGCGATCCCGTCGGTTTCGGCCTCGCGCAAAGCTTGGCGCGGCCGGGCGGCAACGTCACGGGACTGTCCAATATGTCGCTCGACCTCGTAGCCAAACGCCTTCAGCTTCTCGTCGAGATGGCGCCGGCGACCAGACGCATCGCTGTGCTTGCGGATTCTCGTGATCCGGGGACGCCGACCTATTGGCTCCAGACCCGCGACAATGCCACAAGGATCGGTCTGACGCCGCAGCTAGTCGAGGTCGCCACGGCAGATGACATTGATAGCGTATTCATCGGACTGTCGGAGCGCACTGACGCGTTGTTCGTTACAATCAATCCACTGACGGTCGCCAATCGGACGAAGATTGCGACCCTTGCCCTCGCAAACGGCTTACCGACGAGTTGCCCTATCCGCGACTTCGTCGTTGCCGGCGGCCTGCAATCTTTCGGATCCAGCCTGCCTAACGATTTTCGGCGCGCCGCCGATTTCGTCGACAGAATTCTCAAAGGGGCGCGGCCTGCCGACTTGCCGATCATGCAACCGACCAAATTCGAGTTGGTGATCAACGTCAAAACCGCGGGAGCGTTTGGCCTCACCGTCCCGCCGACAATGCTCGCCATTGCTGACGAGGTGATCGAATAGGCAGAATTTGCTGCGGTGCATGAGTCCGCAGATGGCCCATCGCGTCGTGCCTGGGATTGGTCCAAAGGACCGCTGTCGAAGCGTAAGCGGGCTTAGCGCGAAACCAACAGGACGCCGCCCTTGGGGTGTAGCGTAAGATCGTAGCCAATCGCAGTTTGGCCCATCTTCATCGGCCGTGGCGCGCCACCCTCGCAAATGGGTCCCCGCCATCCACCGAGTCGATCCGAATGGCTATGTCGAGATTGGAGCTGTTCACGGCCCCGTCCAGCTGAGCGATCCCTGTCAGATCAGCCGGCCACGACGAGCCGATAGCCCGCGTCATACGCATCAAGGGTCAGCAGCTCGGCGTAGCGGCGCTGCCACTCACCGGTTTCAAGATCCCGGCTGAGGTTCTGCAATCCTGCCTCGGCGTTCCTAATGGTCCAAAAGGACGAACTCCCGGATCGGATGCGTGGATCAAGATACGCCTTGGGCCGACGCCAATACGCGTAGAGGAACCCATCGGTGCAGTCATGCGGCACGGGAACCGGTGTGATTTGCACAGGGCGGAGCCAGCGCTCGTAATCGGACATCCTCGGCATGATGGCTTCGTCCAGGGCCGCAAGCTCGGGAACATACTCGGTCAGCCACGGCCTGTGCGACGGATCGAAGGTGAGCAGGACGATCCTGCCGCGTGTGACACGGCGCATCTCGCGCAAACCGGCCTCCTGGTCGGACCAATGATGGATGGTCAGGAGCGCCATCGAGGCGTCGAAGCTCCTGTCTCCGAACGGCAGCTCTTCCGCGCGCGCCACGATCGCCTGGGCCGCCGCCGGGCTGCGCTTCCGGATCATCTCGGGCGAGGGCTCCGCAGCGATCAGGAGCCGGTCAGCGGGTTCGTAGGAGCCGGTTCCCGCGCCGACATTCAACACGGTTTGGGCTGAGCCGAGTGTGCTCTCGATAAGGCCGGCTATCCGCGGATCGGCCCTGCGGAGCTCCGCATAGTTCACGCCGATGCCGTCGTATTTCGCGCTCATGGCGCTTTCTTTAGCGAATCAAAGACGTGCGCAACCTGAAAGGATCATTTGGCCTGCCTGGACGAGGACGGCGTGCCTCGATCGCACACGCGCTTGAACGAGCCGGCATCGAAATGTCAAGGCGCTGCGATGACACCGGCGCGGCGCCGAGCGGCCTGGCGACACGGTCATTTCGGAGGCGAGCTTGCCGAAATGCGCTCTTATCCCGAGCCCCGGCGATCGACCTCGACACCGACGCGCCGGCGCTGTGGCGTTCCGCTGGAAGATAGCTTCACGATCAAACCTTCGTTGCCTCGCAGATCGACGTGGCCGGTCAATTCCTGGTTGTCGCGGTCGCCGAAAGACGACAGCAAAACCCATCCCGGCAAATCTTCCTTGGCAAATGTGACCGGGACGGGTTTGTCTCCCATGTTGAGCGCTATCAAAACACGGTCTTCGGGCAGTCCACGAACAAACAGCAGAACCTCGCCGCATGCGGTTACCGAGCTATAGGTGCCTTGCGCGAGAGCAGGATGATTGCGTCGCAATTGGATCAACCGACGATACAACCAATACAGCGACGCTTTATCCTGGCGGAAAATCTCCACATTTTTTTCGCGGAAATCGGCGGCGATCGGAAGCCAAGGTTGAACGGCCGAAAAGCCGGCAAAGCTCGACCCATCCCACTGCATCGGCGTTCGGCACCCGTCGCGACCGACGCCGATCCCCGGAACGTTTCTTTCGAAGGGGTCGCGCACGTCTTCCGGTGCGATCGCAGCCTGGAGCATGCCGATCTCATCGCCATAGTAGAGGGTCGGCGTTCCGCGCAAAGTCATCAACAGCATCGCGGCCACGCGAGCCTGGTCCGGTCCGATGCGACTTGCCAATCGCGGGCGGTCATGATTGCCGAGAACCCAGTTTGGCCATCCGCCCGTCGGCAAGGCAGCCTCGTATTCCTCGACCAGCTTGGCGATGGTGATGGCGTCCCAGTGCGCGGTGAGAAGAGCAAAATTGAAAGGGAAATGAACACCGTCCAGATTTCGACCGTAGTAGGCAACGAGACGCTCGATCGGAAGGTATATTTCGCCTAGCAGCACCCGATCGGGAAATTCGTCCACAACGCGTCGCATGCCCGCAATCGCACTCTGCACCTCGGGCAAATCCGCCGTGTAGACCGGGACCAACGCATCGCGTGGTAGCCCGCCTGGACGATAGGCAGGATTGGGAGGGTTGTCGCGAAACCGGTCGTCCTTCAAAAGGTACCAGACGGCATCCACCCGAAATCCATCAATACCGCGCCGCAACCAAAATCGCATGACGTCGTGCATGGCGCTGCGAACGGAAGGATTACGCCAATTCAGGTCAGGTTGGGCCGAGAGGAAGGTATGATAATAGTATTGATCAGTATTGGAGTCCAATTTCCACCCGCTTCCACCGAATTCCGAGAGCCAATTGTTCGGGGGGCCGCCGTCCGGGCGCGGATCTCGCCAGATGTACCAGTCGCGCTTGGGATGGTCGCGAGAAGATTTGCTTTCACGAAACCATGGGTGTTGATCGGATGTGTGATTAGGGACGAGGTCGAGGATGAGCTTGAGCTGACAGCGATGAGCTGCGTCTATCAGGTTATCGAGATCAGCCAAGCTCCCAAACAAAGGGTCCACATCCGTGTAGTCCGCGATGTCGTATCCAAAATCGGCCATCGGCGAGGTGAATATCGGCGACAACCAGATCGCGTCGACACCGAGCTCCACCAGATAAGGCAGCCGGCGAATGACGCCTTGAATGTCGCCGACACCGTCCTCATTGGTGTCCTGAAATGAGCGGGGGTAAATCTGGTAGATAATCCCGGCCTGCCACCAGTTCACTCTTGCACCCTCAAATTCACTCTGGCTGCACTCTCAAACTTGCGCCCTCAAACATGCCCTCTCAAACTTGCGCCCCTCCCGCGAATCCGTTTGACGCCGGGTCGGCAAATCCTGCGTTCCCGACATCTCGTTCACGCGTGGTTCCTGTCCGGGGCTCGTCCGGCTCGAGCTCATGGAACGCCGGTCTACGGTAAACGTTGCATCGCGCGAGGAAAGCGCGATGGATCGTCCTATAAACCCCCGGCCTGTCAAGGGTGGGGCTGGCAAAGAGTTGCCGGCGTACATGTCGAATGGATTGGTCGGTTTGAGGATTCGGGACAATCCCCTTGTCGCCGGCATGACGCTGCTCAGCGGATTTTCTGGAGAGCACCCGGAAAGAAAAATCGAGGCAGCGGCTCTCGCTCCTTATCCGATCGCTGGCGATATCAGCTTGGACGGCGTTTGGATGAGCGACGCGCCTCAATGCGTTCGCCTGGTCGATCAGGCCTACGATTTTTCGACTGCCGAATTGACGACCCGCTTTCACTTCCAAATCAAAAGCTGCCAGGCGAAGATCACAGTCGTGGTTTTTTGCAGCCGAGAGCAGCCGACCGTCGTCTGTCAAGAAGTCGTCGTGGAAGTGAACGCTCCATGCGATGTCCAATATCGCGCCAAGATCGTCTTGGCCGGAATCGAAGGGCAAGCGCTACGGCACGGCCGCGAAACACCCGGCGAATCTGAACCTTCGTGCGACGGGTCACTGCTTTGGCAAAGTGCGGGCGCGATCTCGACGTGCGGCCTCGCATACATAACCGAGCTGCTTGGAGATAACGCGAAGCCGCAAAAACCCCCGTTGGACGGTGAGAGCCTACGGAGCGAATATGCATGGCGGGCTCGTCGAGGCCGGCGGGTCGCGGTGCGACAACTGGTGAGCCTCGTCCCCAGCGCGCTGCACAGTCAACCCGACTACGAGGCGATACGTCTCATCGCGATGGTCGCGAACATCGGCTTCGATTCCATTCGCCGGAACAATCGAGCTTGCTGGGTAGAGTTGTGGAAGAGCAGGATACGTTTGGTCGGTGCTGAAACACGCTGGCAAGCCTTGGCGGATGCGGCCTTTTATTACCTGATGTCATCCGCCCACCCCTCAGCCCCCTCTTCGACATCCATGTTCGGGCTCGCGACCTGGCATGACTACCATTACTATTATGGTCACGTGATGTGGGACATCGAAATGTTCTGTGTCCCACCGTTGATCTTCCTTCAACCCGACGCTGCGCAAAGCCTGCTGGACTACCGCTCGCGCAGTCTCTATTCCGCCCAAAACAATGCGCGCCTGATGGGACGTCGCGGGCTGCAGTTTCCCTGGGAGAGTGCGCCTGCTTCCGGTGAAGAAGCCGCGCCCATGCCCGGCACTGCAGCGTGGCGAGAAGATCACGTCTCCCTCGACGTTGCCCGTGCCTTTGCCCTTTGTGCGCACGTAACCGGCAGTGATGCCTTCTTGCGTGACAAGGCTTGGCCCGTGCTATCGGGCGTCGCGGAGTGGATCAAAAGCCGCGTATCCCACCGTCGCGGCAGATACGAGATACGTTCCTCGATGGGAATCGCCGAGCGCAAACGTCCATCCGACAACGCCATTTTCACAAACATGTCGGCACGCATTGTTCTTGGATATGCGATCGCCGCAGCCAAACGATTGAAAAGAGCCTGGGACCCTGCTTGGCAAGAAATTGCAACCAAAATGGTAATACCCAGACGTGGAAGAGTTCTGATTTCTCATGATGCGTTTCGCATAGATGAAGAAAAATCGGCGACGCCAGATCCCTTGATGGGCATCTTCCCTCTCGGATTGAACTTTGATCACCAAATTGAGCAAGAGACTCTGTCATATTACTTGAATATAGCAAAACAATACATTGGAAGCCCCATGCTATCAGCTCTATACGGGGTTTGGGCCGTCCGTTCTGGCGACCGGAAGCTATCCTTGGATTTGCTTGAGCGCGGCTACGGCGATTTCTGCTCAGGACGATTTGCGCAGATATTGGAATATCGCAAAGACGTTTTCCCCGAGCAACCAGCGGCTGGGCCATTCTTCGCCAACATTGGTGGATTTTTGTTGGGGCTGATACTCGGGTTCCCCAACATTCAACCCGGGCCCGAAGATCCCGAGCACTGGTGCAAGGGGCCCGTGGTGTTGCCCGCGGGATGGCATTCGATCATCGTCGATCGACTTTGGATCAGGGGAAAGCAATGGCGATTGTCGGCGGTGCAGGGCGCCGATCGCGCTCTTCTGGAGCCTGTCGCCTGAGCGGACCTTCGATGAGAGGCTTGGGCCCCAAGCCCGATGCTGACCTCAGGGCTGTATCGGCCGAAGAACGAATATGGCAAAGGTTCGAGGCACCGAAGGGCGCGTTCCGGCCCTGAAACCGCGAGGCCTCTCAATCGCGAGGCGTCCATTTCGGTGCCTCTGTCACTGGTGAGCGCCAGCTACTCCACGATCACGAGGCCAGCCGCGCTTTCCGCTCCGAGACCGGCCGCGCTTTGCTTGCTCTCCCGGCGCTGTCGTCGAGATAGCGTCCGGCCTGCGCGCAATACCAATCCACCAGACGGATCACCAAATGCTCCGCTTCTTCCGAGTAGGGACCGGGTCGATAGCCCCTCCCGTTCACGCCGCGCTGATTGTTCTCTGCAAGGTCACGATCTTGCAGATTGGTCTCGTTCCAAAGCCTCGTCAGCCCATCGAGAGTGTAGTCGACGCCCTCGACGGCATCCTTGTGAACGAACCATTTGCATGTGACGATCGTTTCCTGTGGGGCGGTCGGCATGGCGCTGAACATGACCACATATTCTCCCAAGGCGTGACAGAAGCTGTGCGGCTCGAGCGCCCAGCGCAGCGATCCCACATCACCGCCGGCAACCTGGCACATCGGCTTGCTCACGCAGGGCTTGCCATCCGGGGTGAGCGACATGAAGCCGTCGTTGAGCGGGAAGCGGCTTGCCTGCCACCAATCCCCTTGCACGGGACCGATGGAAAGCCCCACCGCCTCCATGCGCGCCTCGAAGCGCTCAACGATCGCACTGTCCGCGAGACGGCTGCCGCGCCATACGGGAAAAGGGACGGACAAACCTGGGTGGCGTGCGGCGCAATGATAGCACTCCCGCGCATTCTCCATCACGAGCTTCCAATTGGCGCGCTCCACGAGGGTGCTTTCGTGGGCAAGCTTCGCGTCGGCAAGGTGATGGGGTGCAAGGAGTGGCGTAAGGCGGTCGCGAAACTCGTCGAATCTCGGCGGGTCATCCGCAAGGCAAACGTAAAGGCTTCCGGCGACATTCTCGAGAGGGACCGGCCGCAAGCCGAGGCCGCTCGGGTCAAACGAGGGCTGCATCCTGGCGGCAGCCTGGAGCGAGCCGTCGAGCCGGTATGTCCATTGATGGTAGGGGCAGACGAGGCGTGTCTTGCGTCCATGGCCCTGTTCGCAGATCTGCGCGCCCCGATGCCGGCAGGTATTGTGAAAGGCGCGCAGCGTTCCATCATTATCGCGGACGATGACGATGGGCGAGCGTCCGATGGTGATGGCGAGGTAGCTGCCTGCCGAAGGAAGCTCGCATTCGAGGCCCGCGAGGATCCAGCAGCGCGAATGAATGGCCTCGAGATCGAACTCGAAAATGTCCGGGTCGGTGTAAAACTCCTGCGGCAAAGTGTGGCCGGCCACCCGAGATTGAAGCAGCGCGCGTATACGAGCGAGGTCGAGCATCCTCTTGTCCTTGGGTTTTGGGAAGCGTGCAAAGGCGGGCGAGACACAATTTCCGGCCTTGCAATATCACGAGATGCGAGGGCACCGCCATGCCTTGCCTTTGCCGGGCGCCCACAAAGTTCGCCTTGAAGTTCATCGCGCGATCTTGTCGAATTAGCTTTCGCCCCAGATGGAGCCGTTATGACAGACGCCGCCCTTCACATCGATCCTGGTTTGCGGCGAGCGATACTGGAAGCGGTCGCTTCCCTGCGCGCCGAGAACGAAGCCCTTCTTGCGCGCCTCGTGCGCCATCCCAGTACGCTCGGCAACGAGCAATCTTGTCTCGCCGAAATGGCGGCGGCTTTTCGCGGCGCCGGATTGGCTGCGTGGCGCGTGCCCGTCGATGCTGGCGCACTTGCCGATCATCCGGGGTTCTCGCCGCCTCTGATCGGATACGAAGGGCGCGATCCGGTGGTTGCCGTGCACCGACCGCGCAACAAAGTCGGGCGCAGCTTGATGCTGCAAGGCCATGTCGATGTGGTCCCGGAGGGCGCCGCCGATCTCTGGCAGACGCCTCCGTTCGAGCCGAGCGTTCGCGAAGGGCGCATGTACGGGCGCGGCACCGCGGACATGAAGGCGGGGCTCGCCGCTTCCGTCACCGCCTTGCGTGCCCTGTCCCTCCTGGGACTTCAACCGGCGGCCGAGCTGCAGATGGCCGCCGTCATCGAGGAAGAATGCACCGGCAACGGTGCACTCGCCGCGATGCTCGCGCTGGAAAAGCCCGACGCCTGCCTTATCCCGGAACCCGGCCCCGGCTATTCGGCCCTCTATACGGCCGAGGTCGGCGTCGTTTGGGCTTGGGTCACGGTTACGGGCAGGCCAGCCCATGTGCGGGAAATGCATCTGGGCGTCAACGCGATCGAAGCCGCCACTCTCATCGCCGCGAGTTTCAAAGGCTATGAGGAAACGATGAACGCCCAAGAGCATCGCCATCCCGTGTTCGCAAGCCACAATCATCCGATCAACGTGAATTTCGGCACCATCGAGGGCGGCGATTGGAACAGCTCGGTCCCGACACGCGCGCGCATCGGTATGCGGATCGGCGTGATGCCAGGGCATTCGTGCCGCGAGGTGGCGCGCGAGATTGAACGGCGCGTGGCCGAAGCGGCGTCAGATCCCCGCTTGAGTGGCGCCACGGTGCGCACCGAGTTCAAGGGCTTCATGGCCGATGGGTGTGTCTTTCCGGCCGAACAGGCGATCAGCCGTTTGGTCACTGCCGCGCACCGCGAGGTGACAGGCGAAGAGCTGCGCCACTACGCAGCGCCCGGCCTTACAGATGCTCGCTTCTACGTGCTTTACCAAGGCACCGAGGCGACCTGCTACGGACCTGATTCCGACAACATTCACGGAATCGACGAGAGCGTAGGGCTGCAATCGGTCGCGGACGTCACTGCTGCGCTGGCGCTGACCATCGCCGGTTGGTGCGGCTTGGAAGCTGTTTCAGGTGAAGCGTCGCGCAGCAAGTGATGTCGCGCGGCTGCGTGTCTTCGCCATTTGTCGCGCCCAGTGCCGCGCCGGTTCGGCGCGGCAGGCATTCCGCGTGGATGAGACGCATGCGGCTTCGGCGACGAGACCTTCGGTGAAGCGACGCTACCGCGCTGCACCTGTGGTCTTGCCGGCCGCTCCCTGCATGCCTTTGGCGGCGCGCGTGACCGCTTGAATCAGCCGATGCGCCGAGCCTGCGGGCATCTCGCGAGGTTCGCTCACATCGACAATCTCCGCCGTGATCCCTCCGTCCTTCAGGGTGAGGCGCCCGACCGTCACCGGCAGCCTGAAGCGTCGCGGACCGGCACTGCCCGGGTTGAAATAAAGCACATCTTGCCGCGCCTCGATCAGGGGTCGATGGGAATGGCCGAAGATCACCGCCCGATAGCCGGCCTCCAGCGGGTCGAACTCGACCTCGAGTTCGGCGAGGTCATGAAGCACGAGAAGCCTCAGCCCTCCATGTTCGACGACCTCCCGGTCCGGAAGCTTTTCGGCCACGCTCCCGGTATCGATGTTGCCGCGCACCGCGACGAGGGGCGCGATTGCGGCGAGCTCGCGCAAAATGTCTTCTTTGCCCACATCGCCTGCGTGAATGATGAGGTCGCAGGCCTCGAGCGCCGACATGGCCGATGCGCGCAAGAGCCCGTGCGTATCCGAGATTACGCCGATATGCATCTCTTCCTCCCCGGCGCCGTTTGCCGGCGCGAAGCGAAAGCTCGCGAGGGGGAAAAGACCGCTTGCTCCAATCAGGAGCCCCCCATGCGAGCACTGCGGCTGTCGGCTCCACGACACCGGGAGAAGACAACCGTGCGCACGTTGTCAACGCCGCCGGCGCGCTCGCCTCGCTCTAGAAGAGGCGCACGCGCGTGCCAGGTCACTCCGGCGGCGCGATGCCCACGGATGTTCACTCTATTTTAACCAAAAGGCAAATCGGTTGGATGCACCTGAAAATGAGGCACGGGGCTCCAGAATTGGAGCGTACATCGGACCGTCGCGGGACGAGACCGCTGTTGGTGCGAGAAGCTTAGCTCTTAATGATGCGGGCTCGACAAAAAACCGCGGCTGTCGAGGTCATGCCAATGAGGGGACGAGACCTGACCGACGCCTGAAGTTTCATTGGGCAGGCCGGCGGCCACGAATTGCGTGAACAAAGCCGCGGCCTGCTGGGTGGACGACGAAGTCGTGGATCCGGGGGGATCGGTCACCGCAATCGTCTTCGAGGCGGACGTTGCCGATTCTGCCGTGTTGCTTGCGGTCACCGTCAAGTTTGAAACCGGGTGGCCAGAACCCGTGTAATGGGAGGCGATCGTGAGCCCGGTCAGCGGCGTTCCCGCCGCCGAGGGGCTTTGCGTGATCGTGTAGGTATATGTGCGTCCTTGCGACGAGCGAGAGACGGAAGCATTTGGCGCGCTGATCGTCTCATAGCTCGGCACTCCCGTGATCTTCACCGAGACCCTGTCATCGGAATCGACAGGCGTCGCCGTGATGCCAAGCGGCGCCGAAGCGTGGGCGTTCACGGTCAACGCCGTGCTCGCGACCGTCAGGGCCGGTGCCTCGGACAATTTGTCCGTATCGACCGTGAGGGCGCGGCTTGCTTCCGGCGCCGGATTGCCGGCGAGGTTGGAGACGTCGGCCGTCACGGTGAAGCTGCCGTCCGCAAGAGCGGTCGCTTGCGCCGAAGTCACGTTCACCGACCAGGCATTGTTCTGGTCGGTCGTGCCGTAAATGTCCACTGCCGTGTGCGCGCCATTCAGGATCTCGACAGTGACGCTCTGGCCGTTCTCGACTCCGGCCGTGGTGCCGTTGATGGCAAAACCCGAGCTGGCGACGGCGCTCGTGACGACGTTGTTCGTTGCGATGGTGTTGATCGCGATCGTCGGCGCCGTCGTGTCGATTTGCAAGAGACCCGGCGGGTTGTAATTCGTCGCGCCGGACACGTCAGCGCTGTTCGAGGACAAATCCTGGATCGTTCCACCGTTGAGGTTGAGCGAGGAAACGCTGAGGTCGGCCGTGTTCTGACCCGCCGCAACCGTGTAGGCGAAGGTCAAGGCGCTCGTGCCCGAGCCGCCCGTCAAGCTTGCGCTGCCGCCATCGTTGAGTACGAGGAAAGGCGAGCCCGTCACCGTCACGGCCTCGCTGAAGGTGACCGTGAGCGTCACCACCTTTCCGCTATCGAGGTCACCGTTGCCATTCGAGT
>JAFBAS010000085.1 GCA_019247605.1 Hyphomicrobiales bacterium | reverse complement strand
AGGCGCGCGATGCCGATGATGAAGCCGAGAATGGTCGCAAGCACGATGCCGATGCCCGAGACCAGGAGCGTATTCAAGAGGCCGACCAGGAAGGCGCGGCCATAGGTCGAGCCCTCCTCGGACGAGAACGAGATCAGATGCTGGTTGATATCGAAGCCACCGGGCGCGGAGAGGAAATCGAAGCCGAAGACCTGCCCCTTCGCCGCGAGATTCGTGCGCGCGTTCTCGATTGCCGAATAGAGGAGGAAGGCGACCACGGCGACGAGCACGCACTGCCAGAAAATTGCGCGCACCCTCGGATCGTTGACGAAGCTTCGGCCGGGCGTGCCGAGCGCGGCTGCATCGAACGAGCTTGACGATCCGAACGTGCTCATCCCTCCTCCATCCCGACACGCTCAAAAGACCAGCGCATCGCGCTCGCGCTTGCAACGCTTCAACGGATCGGCGGACCGTATTGGAGGCCGCCCTTGGTCCACAGATTGTTCAAGCCGCGCGGCAGCTTGAGCGGCGAGCTGGCGCCGACATTGCGGTCGAAGACCTCGCCGTAATTGCCGACCTGCCTGATGATGTTGACGACCCAGTCATTGGGAATGCCGAGGCCCTCGCCGAACTTGCCTTCAATGCCCAGCATGCGCTTCACCTCCGGGTTCGGCGACTTCATCATCTCGTCGACATTCTTCGAGGTCACCCCGGCCTCCTCGGCATCCAGCATGGCAAAATGCACCCAGCGCACGATCGTCCCCCATTGCGAATCGCCCTTGCGGACCGAAGAAGCGAGCGGTTCCTTGGAGATGATCTCGGGCAAGATCACGTGGTCGTCAGGTGTCGCGAGCTTCACCCGTTCGGCGGCGAGGCCCGATGCATCCGTGGTAAAGGCATCGCAACGGCCTGAATCATAAGCCTTGACCGTCTCCTCATCGCTCTTGAAGGCGACGACTTCATATTTCATCTTGTTGGAACGGAAGTAATCGGCGAGATTGAGTTCAGTCGTGGTGCCCTGCTGAACGCAAACCGAGGCGCCGTTCAACTCGAGCGCCGAGTTGATGTTCATCTTCTTGCGCACCATGAAACCCTGGCCGTCGTAATAATTGGTCGCCTCGAAATCCAGGCCTTGCGCCGAATCGCGCGACAAGGTACAGGTCGTGTTGCGCACCAGCACGTCGACGGCGCCGGACTTCAATGACTCGAAGCGGCTCGTCGCATCGAGCGGCACGAACTTCACCTTGGTCGCGTCGCCGAGCACGGCCGCGGCGATGGCGCGACAATAATCGATGTCGAGTCCCGCCCAATTCCCTTGAGCATCCGGCAGCGCGAAGCCCGCAAGACCAGTATTCGTCCCACAAATGAGCTGTCCACGCTGTTTTACTTGGTTCAGCGTCTGTGCATCGGCGCCGCTCGCGGCAAAAGCCCATGCAAGGCATGTCGTGATCACAGCGAATAAATGCTTCATGAGTATACGCCTCCAAATTCAGGTCGGCGCTCGGAGCGGCAGGCTTTGCGCCATGACCAAGCTGCTCCGGCATCTCATGCGGATTTGACAGAGCGGTCAAGCCCCCAGCGCTGAGCTACGCCTTACGAGCCATCCGCGGCAAGCCGGCCCAGCTCGCCGGCGACGCGGTCCAAAATGGGGGCGCCGGCTTGACGGGAACTTGCCTCTCCTCGAACAGTGTGGCCGAAAACGTGAGCCAGCGGCGGGTGCCGCGCCGAAGAGAGGAAAGCAAAGATGGCCGTGGATTCGAGCAGGCGCACCCAACACTTCAAGGCGCGCACGCGCGTCGTCGTCGCGGGACGCGACCCGGCCGCGCAGCACGGGTTCGTGAACATGCCGGCTTTCCGCGGCTCGACCGTGGTGTATCCCACGATGGACGATCTCACGCATCGGCGCGGCCGCTTCTCCTACGGCACGCGCGGCACGCCCACGACCGAGGCGCTCGAGAGTGCCTGGAGCGACATCGCGGGTGCGGCGGGCACCGTTCTCGTCCCATCGGGGCTTGCGGCTTGCGCGCTTGCCTTGATGAGCTGCCTCAAGGCCGGCGACCATCTCCTCGTCACCGATTCGGTCTATCGGCCGACACGCAATTTCTGCAACTCGGTGCTGGCACGCTTCGGCGTCGAGACCACATATTACGATCCCCTCATCGGCTCCGGCATCGCGGACCTGATGAAGCCGAACACGAAGGTGGTCTTCACCGAGGCGCCGGGGTCACAGACATTCGAGGTCCAGGACATCCCGGCTTTGAGCGAAGCCGCGCGCGCGCGCGGCGCCGCGCTCATCATGGACAATACCTGGGCGACGCCCTTCTTTTTTCCGCCCCATGAGCGAGGGGTGGATATCGCGGTCGAGGCCGGCACGAAATATCTGGGTGGGCATTCCGATCTTCTGCTCGGCCTCGTCTCCGCCAACGAGCAATATTGGCGACGCGTTCGCGACACCTTCGACGCGATGGCCATGTGCGTCGGCCCCGAGGATGTGTATCTCGCGTTGCGCGGCTTGCGCACCATGCGGCTTCGTCTCGACGAGCAGGAGCGCGCGGGGATCGAGATGGCACGCTTTCTCGAGACATGCCCCGAGGTGAAAAAGGTTTTGCATCCGGCGCTGCCCTCGTTCGAGGGGCATGCGATCTGGAAACGCGATTTCCTCGGCGCCTCAGGGTTGTTCTCGGTCGTGCTTCACCCGGTGCCGCAAATGGCTGTCGCCGCGATGCTCGACGGGCTCGAGCTCTTCGCGATGGGTTATTCGTGGGGAGGCTTCGAGAGCCTCATCGTTCCTTTCGATTGCAAGGATTACCGCACGGCCACCAAATTCGACCCGGGCGGCCCTTGCTTGCGCCTCCAGATCGGACTCGAGGACACCGAGGATCTCAAGGCCGATCTCGAGAAAGGCTTTGCGCGAATGAAGGCCGCCAAGGCCGCGTGACCGTAGTGCGAGGGTACGGACACACCGTCTCTTTTCACCACCTCAGGCTGAGCGACCCCATGGCATAGCCCACGGCGACCACCATCGCGACGGCGAGAGGATACCAGGTGGCGACGAAAAGCGGCGCATCATCGGTGCAATTTGCCGCGTAGAAAGTCGCCGCAATGCCGCTTGCCGCAAGGCCCGCCACTGCGCCGGAAAGGCCTGGCCGCGTCGGCGCGCCTTGGCGAAGGGCCAGGAGAAGGCAGGCCAAAGGGCCGATCGCAAGCAACGGAATGAGGGTAAGGCAAAAGCGCGAATTCGAACCGATGAGACTTGGCGCCCAGGTCGAAGGCGGGGTCAGCATCAGTTCGGCAAGGACGGCGAGGGCGAGCAAGATGACCGGGATCGCGAGCGCATAACTCCATTCTTTCACGGGTACTCCAGGACGCGCGAGGCGCGAGCATAAACCGATCGCCGCCGTCGCCAGGCTCAGCGTGACCACGAACTTGAAGAGGAAGGGCACGCTCCTCACTGCTTGGTCGATATCGGGCCGAAAGCCGATCGCGACAAAGAAAAGACTTCCCGCGACGAGCGCCCCGAGGGCCACGGCAAATGCCATGATAAAATCGAAGCGCTTGCGCGTCGAAGGCTCGTCGGTGACGAGCGCGTTGATGAGTTCCTCGGTTCTCACTTCGCATCACTCCGGTAACGGGCAGCAAGCGCCTTCAAGGCACGGTGCAAGGCCACGCGAACCGCGCCCTCGGTCATCTCGAGACGGTCCGCGACTTCACGAATCGAATAACCATTCACCGACACCGAACGAATGATGTCGCGCTGGCGCGGATTGAGCATGGCGAGCATCCGGTCCACGTCGCGCGCCTCTTCGCCTGCGCTCACCGGCTCCGCCGGAAGCTGCTCGATCACGTCCTCGATCGGGATCTCCGCCTGGCGTCCACGCCGACGCAACATGTCAATCGCCTTGTTCCGGGTGATCGCAGCGATCCAAGGCCCGATGGCCCGCGCCTGATCCCAAGTGTGACGCTTGAGGTGAATCGCCAACAGCACCTCCTGAACGATGTCTTCGGGATCACCCCCGGTGCCGGGCATGCGTGCGAATTGACGCCGCGCCGTGGCGCGCAGATACGGCGTCACCGCGCCCAAAAACCGGTGGTAGGCCGCGGCGTCTCCCGCAATCGCGCCACGTAGCAAGAAAGCCCACTCCTCTTCGCGCTCAGCAAATTTCATTCACACACCCGGGACCTACGTCGGAGCCTGTCGCATTGTTACTCGCCCCTTCGAAATTTTGCGACAGGCTGCTTCATGGGCGAGTTGGGCGGGGATATCATGGCTAACTGAAATGATCGTGAAGCGTGTAACATTAGCGTGCCTGTCTTCGAAGATGCGGGGGTGGGCCATGTCGGCTCATCTCGTCCACGGAGGAACTCGATGAATAATCGTCACCTGACCCTTGCGCTGGCGGCTTCGCTCGCGTCCACCCTCGCGCTTTCGAGCATTCCCGCTTCGGCGCAGGACGCCAACATGGAGAAATGCTACGGCGTGGCGCTGAAGGGCCAAAACGACTGCAAGGCAGGCAAGCATGATTGCGCGCATATGTCGAAAGTCAGCTATGACAAGGCATCGTTCAAGCTCGTTCCGGCTGGCACCTGCGCTAAGATCAAGACGCCGAAGGGCCACGGCTCGCTCACGCCGGCCTGATCGCCTTTCCTGAACCGCGAGATCTCGTCAACGTTGGAGTTCATCATGATC
>JAFBAS010000036.1 GCA_019247605.1 Hyphomicrobiales bacterium | reverse complement strand
GTTGGCGGCTCGTTCAAGTCAAATAACAATCCGAAGAAGCATCTCTTTCAATTAAACGAATCGCTAGCAGCGGCTGCCGGCCTGCCCGCTGCTAATTTTGACGCGACGGGATCTACACAAGGGCTCGTCGTCTATTTTTTGCACTCTCACGTTTTTTTCAATCCAAGATTCAAGGCGGAGTTTCAGGAAATATGTAGGGGCTCACCCGCAAGTTACCAGTATGATGTTACAAAGAATTTGAGAATAGAAGATTGGATAAGACGCTTCTTATCTCCTCTAAATGGGGATGTAATGGAACTTGGTAGTACTAAGGGAGGAGATAATAGCTTCCAATACATAGCACAACTTACCGTCTTTTATGGAGCTGATATTGGAACTACGTACACGGTCGCATCAACAAAGTGGACAGGGAGCGCTACATTTGGAGCTAAGCGAACCCAAGACATGATTTTGACGCTGAGCTTCACTAAAGATGCGGGCGTAGCTATGACCGAAAACCATGTTGCTAAGAGAGGAGTTTCCGATAATGCAGCCGAGACGCTGAAAAGTTTGAACTTTTCGGCGCTGCTTCAGAGGGCCTTGTCTACCCCCTCCCCCTAAAGCAGTTCGGATACTTCAAAGACTTACTTGACCGTTGCGACAACGGCTCACCCCACCTTGCCGATGCCCGAAGCCTTGACCAGCACGTTGCGCAATTTGGGCGTGCAGGCGAGAACGGGATTGCCCTTCGTCAAGCCGTCGCCGGCGAGGAAATCGCTCACATAGCCGCCGGCCTCGCGCACGAGCACCAGCCCGGCGAGAACGTCCCAGGCGTTGATGTGGTTCTCCACATAGGCGTCGATGCGCCCTGCCGCCACATAGGCCATGCCGAGCGCACCCGAGGCCGAACGGATCATGCCGGCGCCGGACCCCACAGCGACCTTATCGACGAGCGCGAGAAAGGCAGGCATTCCGCTGCGATTGTTCCAGCCGATCTCGACAGTCGAGGAGCGGATGTCGGCAAGGCCCGACACCTTGATCGGCTCCCCGTTCAACGAGGCGCCGTCGCCCTCGGCCGCGCAAAACAGCTCGTCGCGCATCGGATCGTAGATCACGCCGATCAGCGGCTTCCCGGCGAGCAGATAGGCGATCGAGATGCAGAAATGCGCGATGCCCCTGGCGAAATTCGCCGTGCCGTCGATCGGATCGATGACCCAGACGCTCGCCGATTCTTTCCGTTCGCCTTCCTCACCGATGAACGTGTCTTCCGGGAAAAGCGCTCGCAGGCGCGAGACGACAAGCTCCTCGACCTCGCCGTCGACCTCGGTCAAATAATCCTGGTGCCCTTTGAAGGAGAGCTTGAACGAGGATTTGTCCTGGAAACGTCGGCGGATGAGCTGGCCGGCCTCGCGCGCGACCGCTTGCGCCGAGGTGAAACGGAAATCTGCAGGCATGGAGGTGCTCGTGACGGGGGAATCGGATTTTGCAGCTTAGCCGATTCGCCAAGGATCGAACCACCTCTTCTGGGGTTTCCGCACGAGCGCGGTGCCCTTCCTTCTCCCGCGCGAAGAGCGCGGGAGAAGAAGGGGCGCCTCGCCTACTTCCTGGCCGCAACCGCAGGCGCGCCCGGCACCGGGAGCGCGGTCGTCTGCTTGATGCGCTCCATCGCGAAGCGCGAGGTGACGTTCTTCAAGGGCATCGCGGCGATGAGGCGCTTGTAGAAATGGTCATAGGCCGCCATGTCGGCGACGACGACGCGCAATTGGTAATCGACCTCGCCCGCCATGCGATAAAGCTCCATCACCTCGGGCATCGCCGAGACCGTCTCGGCGAAGCGCGCGAGCCATTCGGATGAATGATCGTTCGTCTCGATGGCTACGAAGACCGTGAGGCCAAGCCCGATCTTCTCTGGCGAAACGAGCGCCACACGCCGCGTGATGACGCCTTTCTGCTCGAGCCTCTGAACGCGTTTCCAGCAAGGCGTCTGCGACAGATGCACGCGCTCGGCGAGCTCGGCGATCGAGAGGCTCGCGTCGGCCTGGAGGAGCGTGAGGATCTTGCGGTCGGTCGCATCCATGGGGGTGTTCGGCTATCGAAGAAGGGCGGGCTTGGCAACCTCGAGGAGGAGCGGCCGATGAGGGGTTGAGGGGCGGATGAGGGCCCAGTTGTGACACGCGCCCGACGTCCTCATCCGACCATCGCTTCGCGATGGCCTCCTTCTCCCGCAGAGCGGGAGAACGAAGTCGAAATGCCGAGCGATGCCCCGGCACCGGGCGCCGTCGTGACGCCTGGCACGATCGCGACCTCGATCCCGCCGCGGCGGCAACTCTCGACCTCCTCGCCGGCGCGTCCGAAGGCGAGGGGTTCGCCGCCCTCGATGCGCACCACATGCTTGCCCTGGCGGGCGAGGCGAAGCATTAACGCGTCGATCTCGCCGGTCTTGCCGATCATGATCCGCTTCGCCTCGCGGCGGGCGAAGCCGAGCACTTCGGCGGAGACGAGCTGGTCGTAGAGAATGACTTCGGCCGATTGCAGCGCCCGCACGGCCTTCAGCGTGAGGAGATCGGGATCAGGTGACGGCGCGGCGATGAGGGTAACGCGACCTCTCGCCGCCCCAAGGGCCTCGGCGCGTGTCGCGCTTGCGATGAGGTCGTCGCGCAAAGCCGCGTCGGGCATCGCGTCGGGTTTCGCCAGCGCATAATCCGAAAAGCTTTCCCAGAAGGCACGCCGCGCGGCAAAGCCGAGTCCGAGCCGCGAAAGCGCGGGGCGCCAAGCGCGCGCGGCATCTGCCCAGCGCTTGAGCCCTTGCGGCAAGAGCGCCTCGATCTTGGCGCGGATCGCCTGCGCGAAGACGGGCGCTGCGCCATCGGTCGAGATCGAGACGAGGAGAGGGGATCGATTGACGATGGCGCCGAATTGCAGATCACAGAAGTCCGGCTTGTCGACGATGTTGAAGGGAACGCCTGCGCGGCGTGCCGCTTCGGCAAAGTGCGCCGCCTCCTCGTTCGTCGCGAGATCCGCGATGGCGATCGCCGCGCCGGTAAGGTCGCTTTCCCGCCAATCGCGCGCATGCATGCGCACCGATCCCGGCGGTGGCGCTTCGGCAAGCAAACGAAAGCGTTCTACACCAGTCCCGGCGAAGACCTCGACGTGGGCGCCGCAGGCCGCCACGAGCTCGGCCTTCCACAGCGCGGCCTCGCTGTCGCCGACGATAACGGCGCGGCGGCCCGTGAGCTTGAGAAATATGGGCAGGCTCGAGAGCGCCTCGATGCGAGCTGGATGACCGCCTTTGCGGGCATGAGCGGAAACGTTGGTGACCACCTCCCGCTCACTCCCGCGAAAGCGGGAGCCCAGCTTTTTCGACGGCTCCGACAGAATTAAATGCACTGTCACCGTAATTCCTCGTGCCGCCTCAGCGCGGCAGGTCGGTTGCCGGCGAGCTTTGCGCCAGCACGGTTCCGGCGTTGGTCGGGCCGGACAGTTGTATTGGCGGGAAGGCGAGCCAAAGCGCCGCGAGGATCAACACGACCGTCAATAGGCCGAGATTCGCGAAGCGGCCGTATTCCTCGGGTGGTACGCCGGGTTCGACGACGCCCGTTTTCTCCGCGCGAGCGAGTGTATCGCCGCCGTCGCCTTCAGGTCGGTACCGCATATGCAAGCCTCCGCTTTCACCGCAGCTCACTTACCGCGACCCAACCCCACCCCCGCTCACTCCCGCGAAAGCGGGAGCCCACGCTCATGGAGCGTAGCGCGTGATCCCCGCGTACGCGGGGACTGGATCCCCGCCTTCGCGGGGATGAGCGGGAAGGATTGCGTCCCACCCACTCCGTTCACTCCCGCGCAAGCGCGAGCCCAGAGTGGAAACGTCGGTGCCCCATCTCCCTCGCCGCGCGACGGCGATCCAGAATGCTGAGGCCATTGCCGGCTCCGCGCTGATAGCGAAGTGTGATCGTTTCCAGCGCGGCGCGCCATTGCGAGATCGGTTGGCGCACGATGACGGCTTCCGGAGTCTCGACCTCGTCAAAGCCGCAGCCGAGCGCGTGGCGCATCTGATCGGCGATCAACGGGCCGAAGGCACGCAAGACGCCGAAAAAGCCGCGTTGGCGAAGCCCTCTCGCGAGGCTGAAGCCTCGCCCATCCGCGAAGGAGGGGAAATCGATGGAGACGAGGGCCACGTCGTCGAGAAGAGGCCAGACCTCGTCGACCCTTGCGGTGTTCGGAAGGTGCACGCCAACCCGGTCGCCGCGTGAGAACACCTCCTCGCGCCAAGTGGACAGCTTTTCGAGTGGCAAGATCACGTCGCCCGCGGGCAGAGAGCAGCCTTCCGTCATTCGTGCGAACCCATTCTGTTTGAAGCCCGTGGCATCAATGAGCGGCATGCTGGTCTCCTTCGACGCCTTTTTCGAAAGCCTGTCGGAAAGGTGCGATGCCGAGACGCCGATAGGTCGCGATGAACTCCTCGCCGACCGAGCGCTCCTGAAGATAGACGTTCACGATCTTCTCGACCGCGTCCGGCACCTCTTCGGCCGCAAGCCCCGGGCCCAGTCGCTCGCCGAGCGCGGCATTCTCGGTCGCGTCCCCGCCCAGCGTGAGCTGGTAGTATTCGGCGCCGTTCTTCTCGAGGCCCAGAATGCCGATATTGCCGATGTGGTGGTGGCCGCAGGCGTTAATGCATCCTGAGATCTTGATGCCGAGCGGGCCGATCTCGCGCTGCCTCGCGCCATCGGCGAAGCGCCGGGACAAGGATTGGGCGATCGGGATCGAGCGAGCCGTCGCGAGCGAGCAATAATCGAGGCCGGGGCAGGAGATGATGTCGGTCACGAGGCTCGCATTGGCGGTCGCGAGCTCGGCGGCGTCGAGCGCTTCCCAAAGCGCGAAAAGCTCGTCATTGCGCACATGGGGAAGGACGAGGTTCTGCATATACGTGACGCGGATTTCTCCGAAGCTGTAGCGTTCGGCGAGCTCGGCAATGATGCGCATCTGCTCGGACGTGGCATCTCCCGGGACGCCCCCGATGGGTTTCAGCGAGATCGTGACCGCCGCGTAGCCCGGCACGCGATGGGCGAACACATTCGTCTCGACGAAGCGGGCGAAATCGCGATGCGCGGCTTTTGCGATCGACAGCTTCACCGAGCGCTCGGGCAGCTCTTCATAAGGCGGCGGCGCAAAGTAGGCGGCGATCCGTTTCACCTCTTCGGGATCGGCATTGACGCTCGGGCCATCGAGCGCGGCAAATTCTTGCTCGACCCGCCGCCGGAACTCCTCCGCGCCGATCTCGTGTACGAGTATCTTCACGCGCGCCTTGAACTTGTTGTCGCGGCGCCCTTCGAGATTGTATACGCGCATGATCGCCTCGAGAAAGCTGAGGAGATCGGCTCTCGGCAGGAACTCTCGCACCACCTTGCCGATCATCGGGGTACGCCCGAGGCCGCCGCCGACGATCACCTCGTATCCGATTTCGCCGGTTCCCGGCCGGCGCAGGATGCGAAGCCCGATGTCGTGTGCCTTGATGGCGGCGCGGTCATGCTCCGCGCCCGTTACGGCGATCTTGAACTTGCGCGGGAGGAAGCTGAATTCCGGGTGCAAGCTCGACCATTGGCGGATGAGCTCCGCGGTCGGGCGCGGGTCTTCGACCTCATCGGCCGCCACCCCGGCGAAATGATCGGCCGTGACGTTGCGGATGCAATTGCCGGAAGTCTGGATCGCGTGCATCTCGACATCGGCGAGGAGATCGAGAATGTCAGGCACGTCCTTGAGCTTCGGCCAGTTGAACTGGAGATTCTGGCGCGTGGTGAAATGCCCGTAGCCACGGTCGTAGCGGTCGGCGATGAGCGCGAGCTGCCGGAGCTGGCGCGAGGACAGCGTGCCATACGGAATGGCGATGCGTAGCATATAGGCATGCAGTTGCAGATAGAGGCCGTTCTGCAAGCGCAGCGGCTTGAATTCATCCTCGGTGAGCGAACCGTCGAGGCGCCGTTCCACCTGTGCACGGAACTCGCGCACGCGCTCGCGCACGAAGCGGGAGTCGAACTCGTCATAGCGATACATGCGGCACGCCTCGTGGCTCGATAACGCTCTGCGCCTGCTTGCCGAGATCGGGCCGTATGCTCGGTCCAAGCGTGCGCAGCCGCTCACGAAAATGGCGCGGCTGCGGGCCGTTCTCGCCGAGAACGACATCCACGAGGTAAGCGTCGACGACCTTGTTGCGGCTCATCTCGGCGATGCCTTCGGCTTCGAGCGCATCGGCGGCCTGCGCATTGCCGGCGATCAAGGCCTCGCGCGGTTCGCTCGACCAGCCGGTCGCGGTGCGGAACACCACCTCGCCATCGATGAGATCGTTGGCCATCAAGATTACTGGGAGAGGAGGCTTCTTGGGCGCGGCCATCACGCGCTCTCCCGTGGCTGTCGAGAGGACAACTTCTCGCGGCTCGAGAGCACGGGAGGGAAAACGAGGCTTCTGGCGGCGCTGCTCATACGGGCCCCTTTGATCATGAGAAAGCGTTGCATCGCCTATCACCGTTCGTTATAACGGAACGATGCCGACTATAAACAGAACTCGGAACGTAGGCTGCGGTGGCACGCGATTCAATTCGCCGGGAGTAGGTGGAATTGCCAAATTTCTCCCATGTTCGGAGATGAATTTTCTCCCGACGTTCGAGTCGCTCTTGCCAGAACTCCTTGTTACGGAAGGAGGAATCGTACCTTCTTCGAGTCGATCGCAGCTCGGGCCTCTCTGGGACCGGGCTCGTCGCAAAAGCTGCCGAGGAGGAGCCGGAGGGCTTCCATGATCAACTCGTCCTCATTCGCGTTTGCGACCCGTGCCGTGCATGGCGGCGCCGAGCCCGACCCGTCGACCGGCGCGAGGGCCATGCCCATCTTTCAGACGAACGGCTTCGTCTTCGAGGATCAGGCGCACGGCGCCGACGTCTTCGCGATGCGCCGGCAGGGCTTCTCCTATTCGCGCGGCTCGAATCCCACCGTCGCCGCGCTCGAGCGGCGCATCGCCTCGCTCGAAGGGGGCACCGCGGGCGTGGCGCTCGCCTCCGGACAATCCGCCTGGCTCGTCGCGCTGCTCACGCTCTGCGCGACCGGCGACGAATATGTCGGCTCGAGCCAGGTGTTCGGCGGCTCGCTCGGCTTGATGAAGCGCCTCGACAAGCGCCTCGGCGTGAAATGCGCGTTTGCCGAGCCGATCCCCGAACGCA
Organism: Hyphomicrobiales bacterium; assembly: GCA_019247605.1. GTDB lineage: Bacteria > Pseudomonadota > Alphaproteobacteria > Rhizobiales > Beijerinckiaceae > GAS188. The sequence continues at coordinate 7,852 of JAFBAS010000036.1, read as the reverse complement.
TCGCAGCGGCGATCACGCCGCGCACGCGCGCCATCATTATCGAGGCGATCGTCAACCCGACCGGTGAAGTGGTCGACCTCGACGGCATCGCCGAGGTGGCGAAGGCGCATAATCTGCCCTTCGTGGTCGATTCGACGCTTGCGTCGCCGGCGTTGTTGCGCCCCATCGAGCACGGGGCCGACATCGTGATCCATTCGGCCTCGAAATTTCTCGTCGGCAACGGCACATCGATCGGCGGCCTCATCGTCGACTCGGGGACCTTTCCTTGGCAGAACGACAAGCGCTACCCGCTCGTCGCCGGCGCCTGGGAGGATTACGAGAACATCGTCCCGGCGGAGCGCTTCCCGAAGAACGCGTTCGCCTCCGCCTGCCGCCTTCTCGGCTTGCGCGAGCTCGGCCCCGGCATGCAGGCGACGACCGCTTTCTTCATCCTCACCGGCATCGAGACGCTTCCCCTGCGCATGCGGCGCCATTGCGAGAATGCCGAGGCGGTGGCGAATTTCCTGAGCATGCACGAAGCCGTGGCGAGCGTGAGCTATCCGGGCGTGCCGACACATCCGAACCACAATCTCGCGCGCCGCTATTGTCCGGACGGGCTCGGCTCGATTTTCATGATCACGCTCAAAAGCGCCGATAAGGCGAGGGAAGTCCTCACCCGCGTCAATCTCTTCTCGCACCTCGTCAACATCGGCGAGTCGCGCTCGCTCATCGCGCATCCGGCGAGCACGACGCATCGCTCCTTGAGCGCGAAGGAGCGCGCCTCTTTCGGCATCACCGATGCGACGCTCAGACTATCGATCGGCATCGAGGACGCGCCCGATCTCGTTGCCGACCTCGCCCAGGCGCTCGCTTAAAAAGGCGCTTCCTTCTCCCGCGCGAAGAGCGCGGGAGAAGGGGGAGCCATGTGCTCCTCCCGCTTCCTTTTGCCGCTCGCCTCTTCCCTCACGTCTTCGCCGAAAGCGCCGCGAGCTCGTCCGGCAAGGCGTAGGCCCATTGCGTGATACTGCCGGCGCCGAGGCAAACGACGTAATCGCCCGGCTTCGCCATTTTACGCACGAAAGGCGCGATTTCGGCCGGCCCGTCGATCGCAAGCGCCCGGCGATGACCGCGGGCCTTGAGCTGCGTCACGAGCGCGTGATGATCGACGCCGTCGATCGGCTCCTCGCCCGCGGCGTAGACCGGCGCGATCAGAGCCGCATCCGCGTCGTTCATGCACGTCGCGAACTCGCCCATGAGCTTGCCGAGGCGGGTGTAGCGATGCGGCTGCATGATGGCGAGGACCTTGCCTTTCGTGACCGAGCGCGCGGCACGCAACACGGCGGCGATTTCGACGGGGTGGTGGCCGTAATCGTCGATCACGGTGATGCCGTTCCATTCGCCGGTGCGCGTGAAACGCCGCTTCACCCCACCAAAGCGCGCGAGCGCCGCGCGCACCCGTTCGGGCGCGATCTCGAGCTCATGCGCGACCGCGATCGCGGCGCAGGCATTGAGCGCGTTGTGATGGCCGGGCATCGGCATCACGAGATCGTCGATGGGCACCTTCTTGCCCGTTTTGCGGTCCTGGATGACGACGCAGAAATGCGTCTTGCCGTCCTCGAAGGCGACTTCGCTCAAGCGCACATCGGCTTGCGGGTTCTCGCCATAGGTGATCACGCGCCGATCGGTGATGTGACCCACGAGCTCCTGCACGGCCGGATGATCGAGGCACATCACCGCGAAACCGTAGAACGGCACGTTGTCGACGAAGGAGCGGAACGCCTGCTTGATGGCGTCATAGGTCTCGAAGTGGTCGAGATGCTCGGGATCGATATTCGTGACGATCGCGACGTCGGCCGGAAGCTTGAGGAAGGTGCCGTCCGACTCGTCGGCCTCGACCACCATGAACTCACCGGCTCCCATGCGCGCATTCGTGCCGTAGGAATTGATGATGCCGCCATTGATCACGGTGGGATCGAGGCCGCCCGCATCGAGCAACGCCGCGACGAGCGAGGTCGTCGTCGTCTTGCCATGCGTGCCGGCGATCGCGATGCAGGTTTTGAAGCGCATGAGCTCGGCGAGCATCTCGGCGCGACGTACGACGGGCAGGCGCTTCTCGCGCGCCGCGACGAGCTCGGGATTGTCTCGCTTGATCGCCGTCGACACGACGACGACCGCGGCGTCAGCAAGGTTCTTGGCTTCATGGCCAACGGCGACTGGAATTCCCTTGTCGCGCAAGCGCTTCACATTGGTGCTGTCGGCGGCGTCGGAGCCTTGCACCTTGTATCCGAGATTGACGAGCACCTCGGCGATACCGGACATGCCGATGCCACCGATGCCGATGAAGTGGATGGGGCCGAGCTGGTCAGGTAACTTCATGGGCACATCACTATCACGGGATGGATCACAAAACGCGGTCTTTGATGCGGCTTCGCTTTTCGCGTCAGGCGACCTCGCCGAGCGCCTGCACCGACGTTAGCCGGGCGGTTTTCGCGACGAGGTCGGCCAGGCGTTCTGCCGCGTCCGGAATGCTGGCCTTGCGCGCGCGTGCCGCCATCTCGGCGAGAGGCGAAGGCGCAAAGAGGAATTGCGACAGCATGTCGGCGAGCGCCTCGGGCTGGAATTGCGCTTGACTGAGCATCGTCGCGGCGCCGATATCGGCGAGCGATCTCGCATTGCCGGCCTGATCCTGATCGAGCGAGCCCGGCAAGGGGACGAGAATCGAAGGGCGGCCGATGACGGCGATTTCGGCCACGGTCGATGCACCGGCGCGCGCGATCACGAGCTGGCTGCGCGCCATGTGAAAGGGGAGATCGCGGAAGAAAGGAGCAAGCTCGACCTCGACGCCGGCTTGCGCAAAGGCCTCGCGCACGCGCGCGAAATCTTCGCGCCGCGCCTGCTGCACGATCTGGAGCCTTGCCCGCTCGGGCACAGTGAGATGCGCGACGGCGGCCGGCACGACATCCGACATGATGCGTGCGCCCTGACTGCCGCCGAAGACGAGAAGTCGCAACACGCCGCCTTGGCGCGGTGGATCATAGGGTGTTCTCGACGCGTCGACGACCGCGGGCCGCACCGGGTTGCCGACATGGCGCGATTTGGCGAGAAGCGCCGGACTGGCGCCGCCGATCTCGGCAAAGCCCGTCGCGATCGCGTCGACGCGCTTGGCGAGAAGGCGGTTGGCGCGGCCGAGCACGGCGTTCTGCTCATGCAGGATGCTCGGCACTCGCAGGAACCCGGCTGCAAGAAGCGGGGCGACGGTCGGATAGCCGCCAAAGCCGACGATTCCGGCAGGTTTCAGCCGCCGAATGAGCGCTAGCGCCTTCAATATGCCGAAGCCGAGCGTCAGCGCCGCGCGCGGCTTGCCGATGCCCTTCTTGCCGAATGGGGTAGCAGCCGGAAGCGCGTGGATGCGGCGTGCCGGAAAATCCTTGGCGAAAGCTTCGCCGCGCCGATCGGTCACGAGCTCGACTTCCCAACCACGCTGCTGAATCGCCTCCGAAAGCGCTTCCGCCGGAAAGAGATGCCCGCCGGTGCCGCCCGCCGCGATGAGGATCAAGGGCGTCATGCGTCAGGCCGAACTCGCCGCAAGCCGCATCGGCGGCTGCCACAAATCCGACATTTCGGCGCGCGGCCTGCGGCGGGTCACCGCGATGAGGAAACCGAGCGCGACGCCCAGCGAGATCAGTGACGAGCCCCCATAGGAGACGAAGGGAAGCGTCATGCCCTTGGCCGGGATGAGCTGCACGTTCACCGCCATGTTGATCACCGATTGCACACCGAAGAGTGCGATCAGACCGGCGCAGGCAAGGCGGCAGAAAGGGTCCTCGCTGCGCTGCGCCAGATAAAGCGCGCGCATGACGATCAGCATGAAGAGAACGACGAGAGCGATGCAGGTGATGATCCCGAATTCCTCGCCGGCAACCGCGAAAGGAAAATCGGCGTGCGCGTCCGGAAGGATGCGTTTCACCACGCCTTCCCCCGGCCCGCGTCCGAACCAACCGCCCGAAAGGAACGAGTCCATCGCCGTGTCGACCTGGAAAGTGTCGCCAGCCCCTTTGTTGAGAAAGCGATCGATGCGCGCCGTCACGTGCGGGACGAAGAGATAGGCGAGCGTCACGCCCACGGCCCCGAGGCCGCCGAGCCCTCCGACCCAGAAGATGTGGAGGCCCGCGATGAAGAAGATGGTTGCCCATACGACCGAGATCAGCATCGTCTGGCCGATATCGGGCTGCAGGATGAGTGGGACGAGCGTCATGGGAAGGAGCGCAAGGCCGAGAAGCGCCGCCGGCACGCCTTTGCGCTGCGCCGCCTCCGAAAACAGCCAAGCCGTCAGGATGACGAAGGCGGGCTTTGCGAATTCCGAGGGCTGGATGCCGATCCCCGCAATGCTGATCCAGCGCCGCGCGCCCTTCACCTCCGCGCCATAGACGAGCGTGGCACAGACCAGCGCCATGGCGACGATGTAGAGTAGGAGCGCGGTGCGGCGCACGGCCCGCGGGGAGGCGAGTGAAACGAGGAAGGCCACCGCGATCGTCGCGGCAAGGTAGCCGATCTGGCGATTGACGAAATGGAAGGTCGGGAGGCCAAGCCGCGCCGCGACCGGCGGGCTTGCGGCCATGTCCACCACGATGCCGGTGACGAACAGAATGCCGAAGCCGGCAATCAGCCAAAGGTCGATCGTCCACCACCAATTTGTGAGCGCGCCTTTTTCGATGCGTGAGGCCATGGCTCAGCTCTCCTTGCGGCTGCGATTGCGGTAGACGGCGCGGGGGCGGGGCGTGTTCGCGCTCTTGCGCGTCGTGCCGATCTTCTCGTCCGTGGGGCCCGAAATTGCCGGCGGTGCTTGCCGGCGCAAGCGCGCCTTGCTCGATGCGGAAGAGGCGGCGCGCAGGGCACGCGCCTCCTCGATGAGGCGGCGGGCGAGCTCGCGAAAGCGATCGCCGCGAGCCTCGAAATTCTTGAACTGATCGTAAGAGGCGCAAGCCGGCGAGAGCAGCACGATGGGCTCGTTCGCGCCCGACGCGGCGGCATCGCGCGCGGCGCGCTCGACGGCAATCTCGAGCGTGCCGCAGCGAAGCTTCGGCACCTTCTCGGAACTAAGCGTCGCGGCGAATTCGCGCGTCGACTCGCCGATCAAATAGGCCTTCTCGACACGCTGAAAGAGCGGTCGCAGACTTTCGATGCCGCCTTTCTTCGCCCGTCCGCCGAGGATCCAGAAGATGCCGCCCGAGAACGAGGAAAGCGCCTTCTCGGCCGAATCGGCGTTCGTGGCCTTGGAGTCGTTGATGAACAAGACACGCCCCGCCCGACCCACCTCTTCCATGCGGTGCGCGAGGCCGGGAAAGCTGCGCAGCGCCCCTTCCATGAAGCACCTCTCGCCGAAATTGGGCCAAGGCTCCTGGGAGGGGGGTTCAGCGGACAAAAACCGCTGCGGGATCGCCTCTTTCGACGCAGACCTCTTCGCGGTGGTATCGCTGCGAAACGACGATGTCAGGAATTTGCTCGTCGCAAGGATCGCGGCCAGCGCATTATCGGCGTTGTGCTTGCCGCGCAAAGTGGGGATGCCCTTGAGATCGTAGATGGGGCGCCAATCGCCACCGCGCATGAAGCCGAGTTCCGAACGCAACGCGCAGCCGTTGTTCAGTCCGCCGAACGCATTCATGGTGGCAAGGTGATCGGGAGCGAAAAAACCCGATAGCTTGCGAAAGATCGCGCGGCTCGGCTCATCGGCGAAATTGATGAGGGCGTATTCGGCTCGAGCCACCAGCCTTTCCTTGATCGCGGCGTAATTTTCCATGGTGCCGTGCCGATCGAGATGGTCGGGCGTGATGTTGAGAAGAACGCCGAGTGTCGGCGCAAGGGAAGGCGCAAGATCGATCTGGAAGGATGAGCATTCGATCACATGAATGCGCTCCGGCGCGGGCGGCGCAAGCGCCAGGATCGGGGTGCCGATGTTGCCGCCCATCGCAACGTCGCGGCCGGCCCGGCGCAGAATATGCGCGATAAGGGCGGTGGTGGTCGATTTGCCGTTCGTGCCGGTGATGGCGATGAAGGGCGAACGGGGCGCGATCTTCGCTCGCTCGCGGCAGAAGAGCTCGATGTCGCCGATCACCTCGACACCCGCCGCCTTGGCGAGCTCGACCGTCCAATGCGGCTTCGGGTGGGTGAGCGGCACGCCCGGGGCGAGAACGAGGGCAGCGAAGCGCCGCCATTGCGAATGGTGCAAATCCTCGACCGCGAAGCCTTCGCGGCGCGCCTCCTCGACTTTCTCGGGCGCATCGTCCCACGGGACCACAGTGGCACCGCCGGCGGCGAGCGCGCGCGCCGTCGCGAGGCCCGAACCGCCGAGGCCGAAGATGGCAACCCGCTTGCCGCGCATGGAGGTGACGGGCGTCATGCTTCACCTCAGCTTCAGGCTTGCGAGACCGACGAGCGCGAGCACGACGGAGACGATCCAGAAACGGATCACGACTTGCGGCTCGGTCCAGCCGAGCTGCTCGAAATGATGATGGATCGGCGCCATCCTGAATATGCGCTTTCCGGTCATTTTGAAGGACGCGACCTGCACGATCACCGAGAGAGCCTCGAGCACGAATAAGCCGCCCACGATCGCGAGCACGATCTCGTGCTTGGTCACGATCGCGATCGCTCCGAGAAGACCGCCCAGCGCCAGAGAGCCGGTATCGCCCATGAAGATTTGCGCGGGCGGCGCATTGAACCAGAGGAAACCGAGCCCCGCGCCGAACATGGCGCCGCAGATTACCATCAGCTCGCCAGCTCCAGGCACATGGTTGATCTGTAGATAGTTGGCAAAGATCACATTGCCGGTGAGATAGGCGATGAGGCCGAAGGTCGCCGCCGCGATCATCACCGGCACTATGGCGAGCCCGTCGAGCCCGTCCGTGAGGTTCACGGCATTTCCTGCCCCGACCACGACGAAGCTTGCGACGAGCGGAAAGGCGATGCCGAGCGGGATCAGCACATCCTTGAGGAAGGGGACACCGAAGGAGGAGGACAGCGGACCCGGCGTCACATGCATCGCGAGCCAGGTGGCGACGAGCGCAATTCCCGTCTCGATCAAAAGTCGCAACCGCCCCGGGAAGCCCCTATGCGATTGGCGCGTGACCTTGAGGAAATCATCATAGAAGCCGACAGCCGCGTAACCCGAAGTCACGCCAAGCACGATCCAAACGAACGGGTTGCGCAAATCCGCCCAGAGCAGCGTTGCGACGAAAAGGCCCGAGAGGATCATGAGCCCGCCCATGGTGGGCGTGCCCGTTTTGCTGATCAGATGCGATTTCGGGCCATCGTCGCGAATCGGCTGTCCCTTGCCCTGCTTAAGCCGCAAGGTGTCGATGATGGCCGGGCCGAACATGAAGACGAAGAGAAGCGCCGTAGCCGTCGCGCCGGCCGTGCGGAAGGTGATGTAACGGAAGACGTTGAGGAGCGTGAAATAGGGCGAGAAATCGGCGAGCAGCTTCAGCATGAGGGCCTCGAACTTTCCTCAGGAGACCCGTGACGCGCGCGCAGCGCCTGCACGATGCGTCCCATGCGGCTGCCGAGCGATCCTTTCACGGCGACGATATCGCCGGCCTGCAAGGCTTCCACCACCGCCGGCTCCAGATCGGCGGAGGTCGCTGAATAGTGGCCTCTGCGATTAGAGGGAAGGGCCTCGATGAGATGGCGCATCATGGGCCCGCAAGCATGCACGAGATCGATATGTGCCTGTGCGATCGGCTCGACCAGCTCTGCGTGAAAGCGCGGGGCCTCGTGGCCGAGCTCCAGCATATCGCCGAGCACGGCAACCCGTCTTCCGCCTTTCCCCGGTGCAAGACGCGCGAGATTGGCGAGCATGGCGCGCATCGAGGCGGGG
>JAFBAS010000111.1 GCA_019247605.1 Hyphomicrobiales bacterium | reverse complement strand
CCGCGTTCCCCGAGCCCGAGCTCGAAACCGCGATCGCGCCCGCGTTCAAGACACCGCCCGCCACGGTCGCGGCATTGAGCCCGATGCCGGCCGCGTTGTTACTCGCCGACACCGTGATCGTGCCCTTGTTCGTGATGCCGGTATCGGAGATCAGTCCGGCGTTCACCGCGATGCCGGCGGCTTGGCCGGCCCCGCTCACGGTGATCGTGCCCGTGTTCGTGACGCCGCCCGACACCGTGCTCGGCACGCCGACCTGCGTGTCGATGTTGATGTCGATGCCGACGGCTTGGGTCTTGGCGCCGCTCAACGTGATCGTGCCCGAATTCGTGATGCCGCCCGTCACCGTGCCGCCCACCGTCTCGATGCCGAAAGCGGTCAAGCCGCCCGTCGTCTTGATCGCGCCCGCGTTCAGGATGCCGCCCGAGACCGAGGAGCCCGTTACCACGATGCCGACGCCGGTGACGCCACCGGCGACCGTGATCGTGCCTGTCGACGTGTTGACGATGCCGTTCGAGGTAACAGAGCTGAGGTTGGCCACGATGCCAGCCGCGTTAGCCGCCGTGCCGGTCACGGTGATTACGCCCGAATTCGAGACGCCGCCCGTGACCGCGCTGTTGTTGAGCGCGATGCCAACGCCTGTCTTGGTCGCGGACACCGTGATTGCATTCGTGCTCTTCACGCCGGTATCGGTGACGCTGCTGCTGTTGACGGCGATACCGGCCACTGTCGCCGCTCCGCTAAGAGTGAGCGTGCCGGAATTCACGACGCCACCGGAGATTATGCCACGACCTCCCGACGCGGTAGCGGTAAGCTTGATACCGATCGCCAATGTCGTGGCGCCACTGAGCGTGATCGTGCCTGAATTCGACACGCCGCCTGCGACTAGGCTGTTACCTATTATGCCAAAAGCCGAACGCGCGCCACTAGTAGTAATGCTATTGGAATTGCTGATGCCTCCGGATACCATCCCGCCGAAGAAGGAGATGCCACTCTCCACACCAGGAGCATTGCTAACGTTGATCGCTCCGGAATTTGAGATCCCCCCCGCGATCACATTTGACACTTGTGAGACAATTCCTATACCAACTGTATTTATCGTGTTTTTTACGTTTGCGTTAATTGTCCCGCTATTGGTGATGCCCCCACCGACGTTACTATTGTCTATAGCAAGCGCCACCGCTGTGTTAACGATCAACACCCCCGGCGTGATCGTGCCCGCATTGGTGACGGCACCCGTCACTTTCGAGCCATTGATGACGATCGATGTCGTGTTGTTGCCCGCCGGATTGTTGACGGTCTGGACCGTCATGTTGACGACCGTCTGCCCCGCTTGCGCCGGCGCGCCGAGAAGGAGCGCCGTGACGCAGGTCGAGGCGAGAAGCGCCGGGGCGCGTGAGAAAGCGAAGCGCTGGTAAGCAACGGGAAGGATCGGCATGAGTGAAGGCCCCTTTTTGTCGTTTTCCCGGACCCGATCCTTACCGAATCACGGCCGAATCTAATTGCTCAACTATTGGGGCTAATTGGCTAATTGATCGAGCCGAGACGCGCAAGCGAATATGACAATTGGACGGCTAAAAGCGACCCTGTGTCGCACTTTTGCCACAGGTAGGGCTAATTTGCTCCCGTCTTGGCCAGGCCATCCAAGCCTTGCTTGGCTCCGGCCTCGAGGAAAAGGCATGGATACGCGCACCGAGTGCGCGCATGACGAAGGGCACCGCCCTCTCCGTCATGGCCGGGCGTCGGCCCGGCCATCCACGCCTGCCTTGCGCATAGCCGTGGACAGGCTCATCCCAGGCCCATAGGCTTCGAACATGGGCGGTTGGGTTTACATCATGCCCAATAGACGAAACGGCACGCTATATATTGGTGTGACCGGCAACCTTTCCATGCGCGTCTATCAGCATCGTGAAGGGATCGTGCCTGGCTTCACATGGACTGAAGTACCTCGTCTATCACGAATTCTACCCGACCATCACTGATGCCATTCAACGGGAGAAGACGATGAAGCATTGGCCGCGCGCCTGGTAACCGCGGCTGATCAACGGCTTCAACCCCGAATGGGATGATCTGTACGCGACCTTGGCATAAGGCCTGCGAGTGCGAGTAGCCGTGCAGACCAGGCGTGGGTGCCGGGCCCAAGCCCGGGCATGACGTGGCTGCGGGGTCGGCCCGTAAACCCTGAAGCACCCCATCCCGTCATGGCCGGGCGTCCGCCCGGCCATCCACGCCTGCGTTGCGCCTACCCTGGAAAGGAAGCGTGGGTGCCCGCACCAAGTGCGGGCATGACGCAGCTGGCGCGTCGTTCGGTAGCCCGTAAACCCTAAAGCGTCCGCCTCCCGTGATGACCGGGCGTCGGCCCGGCCATCCATGTCTTTGCCCACTTCTGTCCCACCTCTATCGTGGGCAGCTTTGTGGTTGACCGTAAACCCGCTCGATGCTCCGCTGATCGAAACTGATCAGGTGCTTGCGGATGGAAAGCAGGGCCCAAGAGCTTCTGAAGGAAATTGCCGAGTTCTGCCGGGCGAGCGGCTTGGCGGAATCGACCTTCGGGCGTGCCGCGATCAACGACGGAAAGCTCGTCTCGCGCCTACGCAATGGCGGACGGATCACGACCGGCACCTTCGAGCGCTTGCGCGAATTCATGGCCAAAAACGGAGAGCGCGACGGGATGGCACGTCCACTCCTGATCGCACGCAACGCGAAGCGGGCGCCAAGCATCCTGCCGCCCGTCGCGGATGGCGCGCCCGCACCCGACCCGCAGCGCAATTTCCGCTTCTTCGACAATCGGCAGAAATATCTGCTCTTCGTGAATACCTGCAGCGAGAAATGGGTGATCGCGAGCCGCGTCTCGCTCGAGCTTGCCAATATCCACCCGAAACCGCCGGCCGTGCGTATCTTCGACGCGGGGATGGGAGACGGCACGGTGCTGGCGCGCGTCATGCGGGCCGCCCATGACCGTTTTCCGACGATGCCCTTCTACATCGTTGGGAAGGAGATCAGCCTCGAGGACATCCGTCTCACCTTGCAGAAGATGGCGGATCGCTTCTTCGAGCATCCGGCGACCGTACTCGTGCTCACCAATCTCGCCTATGCGGACGCGCCCTGGCTCGCCGTGAAGTCCTTGAGCGCCGCCTCGAGCCTCGTCTGGCACGAGGTCGTGCTCTCGGGAAACTCGGCACACAGCTTCGAGCAGCAGATCACGGCGCTCGAGCCTTTCCTCGCCGAGAATTGGAAGGCGGGCGTGAGCCCGAAGACCGGCAATCCCGTCTATGAGCGCCCGGTGGTCCTCGTGCTCTACCGACAGGACCACAAATTCCTGCTCGACGCGGTCATTCCCCGTCCCGGCGGCACGATGGCGAATTACGACCTCGTCATCGCCTCGCAGCCTTATCGGGCGCGCGCGCCGCTCGACTTCAAGGCAAGGCGGGTGATCGCCCCGCTCGCGAAGGCGCTCGGACCGGGAGGGCGGCTCATCGGCATCCATTCGCACGGCAATGATCCGGGCATGGAAATCATCCGGCGCGTATGGCCGGACGACAACCCGTTCACCACGGATCGCCACGCGCTTCTCAAGGCGGTGAAACAGGAGCTCGGCCCGGCCGGGCGCGAGCTCAACTTCAACGCTTATGCGGATCGGCGCTCTCTCTTCCGCTACGAAATGCACACGCTGCCGAGCGAGATCGGCGGCTCGATCGGCACTTCCACGCTGTTCGCCGCCTGGAACGCGGCAATCTATGTGGCGCAGGTCGAGGATGATCGCCTCGGTCCCGTGGTCGCAAACCGCGAATACCTCGAGGCGACGCAATCGGTGCTGCAAGAGCACAACGGGCTTTGGTTCAACGATGAATCTTTCGTGATCTCTCGGCGGCGCGATTGAGGCTTTCGCGTCATGCGCGGGCTCGGCCCGCGCATCCACGTCTTTGCCTGAAAGGCATGGATGACCGGCCCAAGGCCGGTCATGACGACACTGGACAGGCATGACCGGGCCAACGCCCGGTCATGACGAGGTGGGAATGCTAAATCCGTCATGCGCGGGCTCGGCCCGCGCATCCACGCCTTTGCCTGAAAGGCGTGGATGACCGGCCCAAGGCCGGTCATGACGACACTGGACAGGCATGACCGGGCCAACGCCCGGTCATGACGATAGGGAAGGACATCGCCATGATCCATGGCTCCGATACCCCGACCACCGACGCTGGCCTTCCCGCGAGCGACACCGTCCCCCGTATCGCGGCCTTCATGCAACGCGCCTCGATCGAAGCGACGCGGCCGACGCCAGCGGAAGCCGAGATGCTGCGCGAGACCTTGCCTTCCGGGGCCAAGATCTTCCTGAGCGCGGTTCCGAACCGCCCGCACGACGAGGTCGTCGCCTCCGCCCGCGCGATCCGCGCCGCCGGGCTCACTCCCGTTCCGCATATCGCGGCACGTTCTTTCCCGGACAGCTCCGGGGCAGGGGAGCTGCTGGCGCGACTGCACGGAGAAGCGGATGTGCGCGCCGTGCTCGTGATCGGCGGCGACCTCGCCTCGCCTGCCGGCGCCGTCCTCGGCGCGCAGCAACTCATCGAGAGCGGCGTGCTCGGGCGATCCGGCATCGAGCGCGTAGGCATCGCCGGCTACCCGGACGGCCATCCGCGCATGAGCGACGAGGAACTCGAATCGACGCTGGTGACCAAGGTCGCGGCGGCGCAAAGCGCCGGGCTCGAAGTGCATATCGTCACGCAATTCTGCTTCGACCCCAAACCGATCCTTCGCTGGCTCGAATGGCTGCGCCGGCGCGGCATTCATCTGCCGGTCGAGGTCGGGCTCGCCGGGCCGACAAGCCTCATGGCCTGGATGAACTATGCGCGCCGTTGCGGCGTGCGCGCCTCCGCCGAAGCCCTGGCGCGCCGCAGCGGCCTTGTGAAGCATGTCTTCAACGCGGTCGCGCCCGATCCGATCATCCGCGCGCTCGTCGAGGCGCTCCCCGCCGATGAATTGCGCGAGTTGTCGCCGCACCTTTACTCTTTTGGCGGCATTGGATCGACCGCCCGCTGGGTCGCGGGCGCGATGCGCGGCGCGCTCACGCTCGACCGGGAAGATGGGTTCCTCGTTGGGCCGAAAGGCGGGTGATTGATGTGCACCGAGCCGCGGACTTGATCCGGGGTGAGGAGGCAGCGATCACCTTGCAAAGCAGGCGCCGGCCTCCCTCACCCGGACCGCCGCTTCGCGGCACTCCGACCTTTCCTGCGGGAGAGGTGAAGCGTCCGCGCCCTCACCTTCCCCAGCCTTGACAAGTCATAGGCCGCGTGCGGGGATCGATCGTCCAACTCAATTCTGGACGCTTCAGGGATGAATGTTGATGCAGCAGGACGGCACAAGAAGCGCCGATCGACCAAACCGCTTCGCGAAAGGTCTCGCGGCGGACCGTTTGACAAGCGCCGAATACGCCGAGAATTTCGCCGATCTTCACCCTCCTCTTACCACCCATGAGGCCTTCGTTGAGGCCGAGCGCTGCTATTTCTGCCATGAACCTCCTTGTCAGAAAGCCTGTCCGACCGGCATCGATATCGCGATGTTCATTCGCCAGATCGCGGCCGGCAACGCGCTAGGCGGTGCGGAGACGATCTTTTCCGCCAACGTGCTCGGCGGCATGTGCGCGCGCGTTTGTCCCACCGAGACGCTTTGCGAGGAAGCCTGCGTGCGCGAGACTGCCGAAGGCAAGCCCGTGAAGATCGGGCTTCTGCAGCGATACGCGACCGATACGATGATGGGAACGGGAAAGCAGCCCTTCAAACGCGCCCCCGTTACGGGCAGGCGTATCGCCGTTGTCGGGGCGGGGCCCGCTGGCCTCGCCTGCGCGCACAAGCTCGCCGAGCTCGGCCACGAGGTCACTCTCTTCGAGGCGAGAGATCGCCTCGGCGGGCTCAACGAATACGGCATCGCCGCCTACAAGACGGTGGAGGGCTTCGCTCAAAAGGAGGTCGCGTTCGTGCTCTCGATCGGTGGCATCGAAGTGCGGACCGGACGACGGCTCGGCGACAACCTCGATATCGCCGAGCTTCGCCGCGACTATGACGCCGTCTTCCTCGGCATTGGCCTTGCAGGCGTCAACAAGCTTCGGCTCGCTGGTGAAAACAGCTTGCAAGGGGTGCGCGATGCTGTCGATTTCATCGCCGAATTGCGACAAGCGGGCGATCTTTCGAGCCTTCCGGTCGGACGCAAGGTCGTCGTGATCGGCGGTGGCATGACGGCGATCGATGCCGCCGTGCAATCCAAGCGCCTCGGCGCGGACGAGGTGACCATCGTCTATCGCCGTGGCGAAGCCGAAATGAAGGCGAGCGATTATGAACGCGAGCTCGCGCGCAATGATGGCGTGCTGATCCGCCATTTCGCCGTGCCCAAATCGCTCGAAGGCGAAGCCGGAAATGTGACCGGCCTCGTGTGCGACCGCGTGATCCCGAAGAACGGCGCGCTCCTGCCGGCGGGGGAAAGCTTCCGGATCGAGGCCGACATGGTGCTCTCGGCCATCGGCCAGATCCTGATCGCGGACAGGCTCGGCAACACCGAATCCATCGAGATCGCCGGCGGCCGCATCGTCGTCGACGCGGAACGGCGCACCTCGGTGCCGGGCATATGGGCCGGCGGAGATTGCGTGGTCGATGGCGAGGACCTCACGGTCGTCGCGGTCGAGGACGGCAAACAGGCCGCGCTCTCGATCGATCGGTCGCTGGGAAGGAGCGAGGAGAGGTGGTGAGTAGTGTTCTTGCACTAACCTTCGACTCACCACCTCGTCATGACCGGGCTTGGCCCGGTCACCCACGCCTTCCTTGCCTTGGAGGTTCAAAGGCATGGATGGCCGGGCCAAGCCCGGCCAGGACGGTTACCGGGACCCATTCATAAAGCGGCATACCAGCCGGAGGAGGCACCGTATGGCCGATCTACGCACGAATTTCGCGGGCATCCGCTCCCCGAACCCGTTCTGGCTCGCCTCCGCCCCACCAACCGATAAAGCTTACAACGTCACGCGCGCGTTCGAGGCGGGATGGGGTGGTGTCGTGTGGAAGACGCTCGGCGAGGACGGGCCCCCCATCGTCAATGTGAGCGGACCGCGCTACGGCGCGATCCATGGTCCCGACCGGCGCGTCATCGGCTTCAACAACATCGAGCTGATCACCGATCGCCCGCTCGACGTGAATTTGCGCGAGATCAAGCAAGTGAAGCGCGATTGGCCCGACCGCGCCGTCGTCGTCTCGCTCATGGTGCCTTGCGAAGAGGAGGCGTGGAAGAGGATACTCAAGCCCGTCGAGGAGACGGGGTGCGACGGCATCGAATTGAATTTCGGCTGCCCGCACGGCATGTCCGAGCGCGGCATGGGCTCGGCGGTCGGCCAAGTGCCCGAATACATCGAAATGGTGGTGCGCTGGTGCAAGGCCAACACCCGCATGCCCGTCATCGTGAAGCTCACGCCGAACATCACGGATATCCGCTACCCGGCGCGCGCCGCGAGGGCCGGCGGTGCCGATGCCGTCTCGCTCATCAATACCATCACGTCCATCATGCAGGTCGATCTCGAGCGAATGACGCCCGCCCCGCATGTGGACGGGAAGGGCACGCATGGCGGCTTTTGCGGGCCGGCCGTGAAGCCGATCGCGCTCAACATGGTGGCTCAGATCGCGCGCGACCCTGAAACACGCGGTTTTCCGATCTCGGGCATCGGCGGCATCACGACTTGGCGGGATGCGGCCGAATTCATCGCGCTCGGCTCAGGCTCGGTGCAGGTCTGCACGGCCGCGATGACTTACGGTTTTCGCATCGTCACCGAAATGATCTCGGGCCTCTCCGATTGGATGGACGCGGCCGGACATGCGAAGCTTGCTGATTTTGAGGGTCGCGCCACGCGCAACTTCACCGAATGGGAGCACCTCAACCTGAATTATGTGGCGAAAGCGGTCATCGACCAGGATCTGTGCATCAAATGCGGGCGCTGCTTCAGCGCATGCGAGGACACGTCTCATCAGGCGATCGCCGCGAGCGTGAACGGCGTGCGAAAATTCGTGGTGAAGGACGAGGAATGCGTCGGTTGCAATCTGTGCGTGCTCGTCTGCCCTGTAGAAAACTGCATCACCTTGGAGCATCGCACGCAAGGCATCGACCCGCGCACCGGGCTTCCTTACGCGCAACCGCCTCTCGATTGGACGAGGCATCCAAACAACCCGACGGCAAAGCGGGCGGCGGAGTAGAATATGGCCGATCTTTCGAACATCCGCATCGATGGCGGAAGGCTCTGGGATTCGCTCATGGAGATGGCGAAGATCGGAGCGACGCCGAAAGGCGGGTGCAAGCGCCTCACCCTCACCGATCTCGATCGCGAAGGTCGCGCGCTGTTCATATCTTGGTGCGAAAAGGCCGGTTGCAGCGTCGCGGTCGACGAAATGGGGAACGTCTTCGCACGACGGTCCGGCACCGAAGACGGGCTCGCGCCCGTGATGATGGGCTCGCATCTCGACACGCAGCCCACGGGCGGGAAATTCGACGGCGTGCTCGGCGTGCTCGGTGCCCTGGAGGTGGTGCGCTCGCTCAACGACCTGAAGATCAAGACCAAGCGACCGATCGAGATCGCCAATTGGACGAACGAGGAAGGCTCGCGATTCGCGCCGGCGATGGTCTCCTCAGGCGTGTTCGCTGGCGTCTACACAAAGGACTTCGCTTATGCCTGCGAGGACGAGCAGGGCAAAAAGCTCGGCGAGGAGCTCGCGCGTATCGGATTCAAGGGAAACGAGCCGGTAGGCGGCCGCAGAATCCACGCATTTTTCGAGCTGCATATCGAGCAAGGCCCGATCCTCGAGGCCGAGAATTTCGAAGTCGGCGTGGTGACCCACGGGCAGGGCCAGCGCTGGTACGAGATCGACCTCACCGGCTTCGAAAGCCATGCAGGGTCAACGCCGATGCCGCGCCGCAAGGACGCACTTTTGGGGGCGGCACGCATCGTCGAGCTGGTCAACCGCACCGCGCTCGCGAATGCGCCGCTCGCCGTCGGCACGGTGGGCATGCTCAACCCCTATCCGAATTCGCGAAACGTTATCCCGGGGACGACCTTCCTCGCTTGCGAATTCCGCCATCCGGACGATGGCGTACTTTCAGCGATGGATGCCAAGCTGAGGGAGGGCGTCGAGGGTATCGCGAAGGAGATCGGCCTCGCATATGAGATCAGGCAGGTGTTCTATTATCAGCCCGTTGCCTTCAATCCCGATTGCGTCGCCGCGGTGAGGCGCGCCGCCCAACATTTCGGCTACACGCATCGCGACATCGTCTCGGGTGCCGGGCACGATGCGTGCTACATCGCGCGCGTAGCGCCGACCTCGATGATCTTTACTCCTTGCGTCGATGGCGTGAGCCATAACGAAGCCGAGGACATCAAGCCCGATTGGGCGACCGCCGGCGCCAACGTCCTCATGCACGCCGTCCTCGAGAAGGCGGAGGTGATCGGGTGAGGCATGAGCGGCAAGGTCGAGGTTCGTGGATCAGCACAACAATACTGTTCCCCATCTCGTCATGACCGGGCTTGGCCCGGTCATCCACGCCTTCCTTGCGTGGCAGAATTCTAAAAGGCATGGATGGCCGGGCCAAGCCCGGCCAGGACGACGCTAGAAAGACGCATTGGGTATTCTTGGAGGAGCACGATGTCACTTTTAATCAAGGGCGGCGACATCGTCGCGGCGGACCGGACCTTCAAATCGGATATCCTCATCGAAGGCGAAAACATCAAGGCCATCGGAACGGGGCTCTCCGGCACCGATGTCATCGATGCCTCGGGCTGCTTCGTCATGCCCGGCGGCATCGACCCTCACACGCATCTCGAGATGCCCTTCATGGGCACGACCTCCGCCGATCATTACGAGAGCGGCACCAAGGCGGCGCTCTCCGGCGGCACCACGATGGTGGTCGATTTCTGCATTCCGACGAACGGCCAGCCGCTCCTCGAGGCTTGGGCCGAGTGGGACAAGAAATCGAAGACCGCCTGCACCGATTACGCCTATCACATGTGCATCACCTATTGGACCGAGAAGGTGCGCGACGAGATGGCCGCCGTCGTCAAGCGCGGCGTCACGACCTTCAAGCATTTCATGGCCTATAAGGGTGCGCTGATGGTGAACGACGACGAGATGTTCGCCTCCTTCCGCCGCTGCGCCGAGCTCGGCGCCATGCCCCTCGTGCATGCCGAGAACGGCGATGTGGTGGCGGCCCTTCAGGCGAAGCTCCTCGCCGAAGGCATCACCGGCCCGGAAGGCCATGCCTGGTCGCGCCCGCCGGAGGTCGAAGGTGAAGCGGCCAATCGCGCCATCATGCTCGCCGATATGGCGGGAGTGCCGCTCTATATCGTGCATGTGTCGTGCCGTGAGGCGCATCACGCGATCGCGCGCGCCCGCGCCGACGGCAAACGCGTCTATGGCGAACCGCTGATCCAGCATCTCGTGCTCGACGAGAGCGAGTATTTCAACGAGGATTGGGACCACGCGGCGCGTCGCGTCATGTCGCCACCCTTCCGAAACAAGGCCAACCAAGAGGATTTGTGGAACGGCTTGCGTGCGGGCTCCCTGCAGGTGGTCGCCACCGACCATTGCGCCTTCACCACGGAACAGAAGCGCTTCGGCCAAAACGATTTTACCCGGATTCCCAACGGCACGGGCGGCCTTGAGGATCGCATGCCGGTACTCTGGACCTACGGCGTCGGCACAGGCCGGCTCACGATGAACGAGTTCGTCGCCGCGACCTCCACGAATATCGCGCGAATCCTCAACCTTTACCCGAGGAAGGGCGCGCTTCTGCCGGGCTCGAACGCCGATGTCGTGATCTGGGATCCGAAAGCCGAGAAGACGATCTCGGCCAAGACGCAAATGTCGGCGATCGACTACAACGTCTTCGAGGGCGTGAAAGTCACCGGCCTGCCGCGCACCACGATTTCGCGCGGCGAGGTCGTCTATGACGGTGGCCAGATGAGCGCCAAGCCCGGGCGCGGCAAATTCGTCGCACGCGACCCCTTCCCGGCGGCCGCTCGCGCGCTCACCGAATGGAAGAAGATCACCGCGGTGAAGAAGATCGCCCGCTGATGCTCGAGACCACGCCAAAGGCGCAGATCGACGCCGTCAAAGGAACGGCGCGCGTCATCGACATTTCGCGCCTTTCGCTCACCTTCGAGACCTCGGACGGGCCCGTTCAGGCACTTTCGGAAATCGACCTTGCGATCGAACGGGGCGAATTCGTCTCGCTCATCGGGCCGTCGGGCTGCGGCAAGACGACGTTGTTGCGCGTGATCGCCGATCTCGAGACGCCGACGAGTGGGGCGATCACGGTGAACGGGCTCTCGCCGAGCGAGGCGAGGCTCGAGCGCGCCTATGGTTATGTGTTTCAGGCGCCGGCGCTCTATCCTTGGCGCACGATCGCGAGGAACGTTGCACTGCCGCTCGAGATCATGGGCCTTTCCAAAGAAGAGCGCAAGGAACGCGTTCAGCGCAACCTCGACCTCGTCAATCTCATCGGCTTCGAGAAACGGTTTCCCTGGCAGTTGTCGGGTGGGATGCAGCAGCGCGCCTCCATCGCGCGCGCGCTCGCCGTCGATCCCGAGCTTCTGCTCATGGACGAGCCTTTCGGCGCGCTCGACGAGATCGTGCGCGACAAGTTGAACGAGCAGCTCTTGCGCCTTTGGAACAAGACGCAAAAGACGGTCGTCTTCGTGACCCATTCCATTCCGGAAGCGGTGTTTCTCTCGACGAAGGTCGTGGTGATGTCGCCGCGTCCTGGCCGGATTCACGACATCATCGAATGCGGTTTTGCGCGCGACCGCACGCTCGAGATCCGCGAGACGCCGCGGTTCCTCGAAATCGCCAATCGCGTGCGGAACGGCTTGCGCCAAGGCCATTCCTATGTCGACTGAACGCGGCGCATCTTTCTTGCTTGAGCGCCTCGCGGGAGGAAGCGCTTTCCCGATCCTCGTCGTCGTCGGCTTCATCCTGGCGATCTGGTATGTCGGGGCCTTCTTCATGAACCTCGATCTGCAGCGCGATAAATTCGCAAACGCAAACCAAGCCTACTCGATGAGCGATCTCATCGAAGGAACGATGAGCCAGGAGCGGCCGCGCTTGCCCGCACCGCATCAGATCGCGCAAGAGATCGACAAGACGGTGTTCGAGCTTTCGCCCACCTCGAAACGAAGCCTCGTCTACCATGGCGAGGTGACGCTCCAAGCGACGCTTCTCGGCTTTGCCATCGGCTCGGCGCTCGGCATGCTGCTTGCCGTGATGATCGTGCACGCCGCAAGTCTCGAGCGAAGCCTCATGCCGTGGATCATCGCCTCGCAAACGATCCCGATCATCGCGCTCGCCCCGATGATCGTCGTGATCATGAATCAGTTCGATGTGACGGGGATCGTGCCGAAGGCCACGATCTCGGCCTATCTTTCCTTCTTCCCGGTGACGGTCGGCATGGTGAAGGGATTGCGCTCGCCCGATCCGCTGCAGCTCGACCTCATGCGCACCTATTCGGCCTCGCGGCTCCAGACTTTCTTCAAGCTGAGAGCGCCGGCGAGCGTGCCCTTCCTTTTCGCGAGCCTCAAGGTCGCGGTCGCCGCGAGCCTCGTCGGGGCGGTGGTCGCGGAGATGACGAAGAGCGAGGATGGCGGCTTCGGCGCACGGCTTCTCGCCGGCTCGTATTACGGACAGACGATCCAGATCTGGGCGGCGCTCTTTGCGGCAGCCTTGTGCGCCGCGATGCTCGTCTGGATCGTCACCATTGCGGACCGCGCGGTGTCCAAGCGCATGGGTTACGTACGATGAGCCTCGCGCATGCTTCGAAGCAAGAGGGCGTGCGAACCGCGCGAGCGATCCCAAAAACTTCGCGCGCCGGGCGCTTCGATGTTCTCGCCCTCACATGCGGGCTCGCCGCCCTTTTCTCCTTCGGGCTGACGAGGTTTGACGCGCAGCCTGGCGAAGGCAACGCGGTGATGGCGCTCGGCCTCGTTCTCCTCATCGCCAGCGCCATCGCCGCCCTGCGGCGGCGACAGTCGCCTTTCCTCTTTCCGCTCACGGCGTTGGCGACCGTTCTCACCGCCGCTTCATCGCTTGCCTCGCTCACCCCCGAGGCAGAGGGAAAAGCACCGACCGCTTTCATTGCGGCAATGGTCGCGGTCTGGCTCGGTGCTTGGCGG
The DNA here is from genome assembly GCA_019247605.1 of Hyphomicrobiales bacterium. Lineage (GTDB taxonomy): Bacteria > Pseudomonadota > Alphaproteobacteria > Rhizobiales > Beijerinckiaceae > GAS188. The sequence continues at coordinate 12,504 of JAFBAS010000111.1, read as the reverse complement.
ATGGTGAATGCGATCGTCGACGCAACGCCCCAACGGGGCGCACTGCGCACGGCGTGCAACCTCGCGGTGCCAGTGATTTTCGGCGCAACGATGCTCTTCCTGTGGGAGGGCGTTGTGCGCGGCTTCGGCATCCCGCATGTGATCTTGCCGCCGCCCTCGGCCATCGGCATGCGTTTCGCGGGTTCCCTGCCGACGCTCGGCGTCGATTTTCTGCAGACGTTGCGCGGTGTAGCGGCGGGCTACGTGATAGGCTCCGGCGCAGGGCTCCTCGTCGCCGTTCTCATCGACCGCGTGCCATTCCTGCAGCGCGGCCTTTTGCCGCTCGGCAATCTCGTCTCGGCCCTGCCGATCGTCGGCATCGCGCCGATCATGGTCATGTGGTTCGGCTTCGACTGGCCCTCGAAGGCAGCCGTGGTCGTGGTGATGACGTTCTTTCCGATGCTGGTGAACGCGAATGCCGGGCTCGCGGCGGCGGGCGCGATGGAAAGCGACCTGATGAAGACCTACGCGGCGGGCTACGGTCAAACCCTGCTCAAGCTTCGCCTGCCCGCGGCCTTGCCCTTCATCTTCAACGGCCTCAAGATCAATTCGACGCTCGCGCTGATCGGCGCGATCGTTGCCGAATTTTTCGGCACGCCGATCACCGGCATGGGCTTTCGCATTAACGCCGAGGTCGGACGCATGAATATCGACATGGTCTGGGCGACGATCCTCGTGGCGGCGCTCTTCGGGTCGGTTTTCTACGGGCTGATTGCGCTCATCGAGCGCCAGGCGACATTCTGGCATCCATCCTATCGCCAGAGAGGGTGAGGCACGGCGAAAGGCGCCGCAACAAAAGGAGAGTTCACGATGAAGAAACTGGCACTTTGCCTCGCGGCGGCGGCGAGCCTCGCTGCCTTCTCGTCGGCGCAAGCGGCCGACAAGCTGACGTTGCAGCTCAAATGGGTGACGCAAGCGCAATTCGCCGGCTATTACGTCGCCAAGGACAAGGGCTTCTACAAGGAGGCTGGCCTCGACGTCACCATCAAGCCGGGAGGCCCCGACGTTGCTCCGCCGCAGGTGATCGCGGGCGGCGGCGCGGATGTGATCATCGACTGGATGCCGTCGGCGCTCGCCTCGCGCGAGAAGGGCGTGCCGCTCGTCAACATCGCTCAGCCATTCAAGCGCTCGGGCATGGAGCTCACCTGTCGCGCCGACACGGGCATCAAATCGCCGAAGGATTTTCCGAACAAGACGCTCGGCGTGTGGTTCGCCGGAAACGAGTATCCGTTCCTCGCCTGGATGTCGAAGCTCAACCTCAAGACGGACGGCTCGCCCGGCGGCGTGAAGGTGCTCAAGCAGGGGTTCAACGTCGACCCGCTCCTGCAGAAGCAGGCCGATTGCATCTCGACCATGACCTACAACGAATATTGGCAAGTGATCGACGCGGGAATCCCCGCCGACAAGCTCGTCGTCTTCAAATATGAGGACCAGGGCGTCGCCACGATGGAGGATGGCCTCTACGCAATGGAGGACAAGCTCAAGGATCCCGCCTTCGTCGAGAAGCTCGCGCGTTTCGTGAAGGCCTCGGAGAAGGGTTGGGAATGGGCGAGAGAGCACCCGACGGAAGCCGCCAAGATCGTGCTCGAGAACGACGCGACCGGCGCGCAGACCGAGAAGCACCGGGTGCGCATGATGGGTGAGATCAACAAGCTCACCTCCGGTACCGACGGCACGCTTCAGGAAGCGGACTATACGCGCACGGTGAAGGAGCTTCTCGCGAGCGGCTCGGACCCCGTGATCACCAAGGAGCCGACCGGCGCCTGGACACACGCGGTCACAGATAAGATGAAAACGCTGAAGTGAGGAAGTGCAGGCGCAACAACATTCTGTTCATCCTCACGAAACATTGAGTGCCCATGGAGTGGCGGCGTGCCTTCTGCCGCCGGCAATACTGTGCTACTTGCACGTCGATTTAGAGCGGCTGAGACTGCCTTTTTAGCCTTTCTCCTCGGATTTTCGCGCGTGGGCTCATAGGCTTGCGATCGGAAGTCCGTTTGCGCGCGTTCGAGGACCGAAGGCTTGCGCAAGGCCAAGGAACTCCCGCTGGTGTCGGGTTAAATGGGCGCGTGCGTATGTTCGATACAAGAAAGGACCGCAAGGCCGTCCCGCTCACAAAACGGGATACGCCTCGAGGATGATCTCTTTTGTATCTCGCCCCTATGCGCGCCCGCCGACCGCTTCGCGTTACCAGACCGCGTCGCTTTTGGCGACGACCGCGGTATCGGCTTTGCTCTTCGCGCTGCCGAAGTCCGCGAGCGCCGCCCCCAGCGCTGGGCCTTCCGTGACCGGAAACGTCATGACGGTCACCAATGCGGCGGGCCAATCCATCACCTCGGTTTTCATCGTCAACGCAAACGTCGCGGGGGCGGTGATGAACGCCGGGACGATCACGCCGGGCAAGACCGTCAACGGCCTCACGGTGGGTATTCTCGTGGCGCAGAGCACGGTCGGCGGCGGCGTTCTCAACACTGGGTCCATCACGGTGACGCCTCAGCAGCAGATCGGCGTAGGTGTCCTGCTCATCGCAAGCAGAGTTTCGGCGGGCGCCGCGGCCGGAGCGATCGTCAATGACGGTGCCCTTACGGTGCGGGGAATAAATTCCGCCGCTGCCGGCATCTTCACGTCGAGCAGCGTTGTCGCGGGAGACGCGATCAACGACGCCACGATCACGACCTCCAGCAATAGTGCGGCCCTCGGCCTGGATATGGTCGCGATCCAGCTTACCGGGAATGTGCTCAACAGCGGGACCATCACCGCGCTTTCCAAGAATGTAGCCACGGGAATCAAGCTCAGCGGGAACACCGTCGCGACCGCGGCCGGGGATGGCGCGATCGTGAACAGCGGTACGATCATCGCAAATGCCGCCCAATCCGGGACGGGAGTTCAGATCAAGGCAAGCGCGGTGCCGGGGGGCATCACGAACACGGGCACGATTTTCGGCACAAAAAGCGCCCTCGTCCTCGCAAATCAGCAAAACGCGACCACCATCACCCAATCCGCGCAAGCGCTCATCGGCGGGGTGACAGGCGCCGGCGCCGACGTCCTCGACGTCACCGGTGGCGCGTTGTCCTTTCAGCCGAAAAGCGTCGGGCGCGGCCTCGCTAGTCTGGACCAGACGGGCGGCAATGTCGTGCTGCAGGTGACGACGAGCACGGCCGCCGGCACATTCCCCACTGTGAACGTCACGAACCTCGTCTTGAGCGGCGTGCTCGAGGTCGGTCCACAAGCGGGCACCTTCGCGCCGGGACAGACGATCACTTATCCGAATGTTTTCACCGCGAATGCGATCACGAACGACATCACGAGCGTCAAGGTCTTCGATTTCTTCTCGGCCGACGTGACGGGAACCCTCACGGCGGGCAACAAGGGCTCGCTCAGCGTCACCCTTACCAACACCGGCAAGATGTCGCTCAAGCCGGGTGTGGCGTCGGGCGCGGGGGCTTTCACAGGCCTCACCAATCCGCTCGGCGCGATCCTTCCCGCGATAAGCGTGACGAACGGGGCGAGCGTGAATGGCGGCATCACCAATGCGGGCTTCATCGGCGTTCCGGGCACCCCGCAAGCGACCGGCATTCTCGTATCGGGCGGGCAGCTCTCACAGCCGATCACGAACACGGGCACGATCGCCGGGACGACGGCGGCAATCGATGTCTCGAACGCCGCAGCCGCGGCCACGATCGTCCAGAGCGCCGGCACGATCCTCGGCGCGATCAAGCTTTCGGCAAACGCCGATGTGCTCACCATCAACGGCGGGACGATTGCGGGAAATATCACCGGCCAAGGCACGAGCGACACGGTGAACATCGCGTCCGCGAACAATGCGAACGATACTTTCCTTTACGCCAACACGATCTCGGGGATCGGGACGATCAACCTCGCCGCCGGCGCCAATTTGGCGCTCACGCAGCAAGGCGCGATCAACAGCACCGGCCTTTTGAATTTGGCGCCGACCAGCAAGATCACCGGCGCGGGCGCCATCACGCAAAGCGGCACGACGGCGCTGCAATTTGCAAACAACATCGCGGCCGGCGCCTATCCGACGATCAACGCCACGACGATCTCGCTTTCGGGCAAGCTTCAGGTCGTGCTCACGGGCGCGTTTCCGGGAAGCGGCATGCAGGATTTCGTGAAGGTGTTCGCGGCCGCGGGTACGCTCACGAACAATATCGACCCGACCAATGTGAGCGTGACGACGAACGGCGCCACGCTTCCAGCCGGGACGAATGTCACCGCCCGCCTGGTCCAAAGCGGCAACAGCGCCGATGTGGTGGTGGTCGAGACCGCGGCGGCTGCCACGGCTGCAGGGGTGGTCAATACGCCCGCGAACGGCGGCTTTGTCACGGCGGGGCTCACCCGCAACGAGGCGGCGGTCGCGAGCGCGCTCAACGGCGTGCTCCTCGCGGATACACCCACCTCCCAGGGCTTGCTCACGGCGCTCCTCCATTCGAATGCAGCGGCGCTTCCCCGCGATTTCGACGCGCTCTCGGGCGAGATTCATGCGAGCACGGTGACGGCGGGCTTCGACGATTCCCTCCTGGCGCGCAGCGCCATCCTCAGCCATTTGAGCGAGCCGCTTGCGCCACCCTCTTTCGATTCCGGCGCGCTCACGGCCAGCGCCATTCCTGCCGATCTTCGTTCCAGCAAGGAAGCCAATCACATCCCTGTTGAAGTCGCGATGCGTCAGCCGCGCCTGTTCAATGTCTGGGGCCAGGGCTTCGGCGATTGGGGCCATGTGCAAGGTGACGGCAATGCGGCCTCGCTCTCCAGGTCGACCACCGGGTTCGTGCTCGGCGGCGATGTCACGGCGCGCGATTTACTTGCCGGCGATTGGCGCTTTGGACTCGCGGCGGGCACCACCGATGATCGAACCACGGTGAGCCAGCGCCTTTCGTCCGCGCGGTTCGAGAGCACCTTCGGCGGCGTTTATGCGGGGGCGCGCTTTGGGGCTGTCGAGCTTCGCGCCGGCACGCTTTACGGCGCGAATTCCGTCTCGACGAAGCGCACCGTGATCGTTCCGGGTTTCTCTGACGCGCTTTCCTCGAGCAACGCAGGGTTCACCGCGCAATCCTTCGCCGAAGGGGGATATCGGCTCGAACTTCCAGATGCGCGCTTCGCCTGCGTCGAGCTCACGCGCGCCAGCGTCGAGCCCTTTGCGGGCGCGGCCGCCGTCCTCATTCATCAAAACGGCTTCACCGAGGGCGGCGGCGCCTCGGCGCTCACGGGCTTCGGACGCGACTTCAATATCCAGACGACGACACTCGGCTGGCGAAGCGAGGTCGAATTCGCCTCCCTTCCGGTAAGCGTCGCGTCGATGCTCGGCTGGCGCCACGCCTTCGGCGATGTCGTACCCTCCGTGCTCCTCGGATTCCAGGGAGGAGCGCAAAGCTTCACCGTCGCCGGAGGGAGGATCGACCGCGACGCTTTCATTGCGGAGGCGGGCGTGAAATATGCGGTGAACTCGCGAGTTTCGGCGAGCCTCTCCTATGCCGGCCAAGTCGGCCAACGCGGCACCGCCAATGCCTTCAAGACGCGCATCGACGTGAATTTTTGAGAGAGCGAGCGGCGAGGGAGCCGCAAGGAAAGGAGGCTCTCAACTCGCCGCATCGACCCGATAAGCCTTGCGCTTCGTCGCGAGCGCGCGCCGAGGCAGTCCCGTCCCCTGAAGACCCGAGAGCGAAACTTTCACCTAATCGCCCCATTGGTGGCCAGCTCACACGTTTTTGTGATCACAAAACAAATTGATCCGATCCGGTTTCTTTGTCTATACGAAAAGCATATATGATTATCACGTGGGACGAACGGAAGCGGAAGGCCAATATCGAGCGCCACGGCCTCGACTTCGCCGATCTCGAACGCTTTGATTGGAATTCGGCAGCCTACCAGATGGCGAACGATGGTCGCGATGGTCGCAAGCGCCTGATGGCGATCGGCGAGCTCGACGGGCGCGTCATCTCGATTGTGTTCGCACCATGGGGCGCCGAGGCTTATTCGATCATCTCCATGCGGTCGGCGAGTCGCAAGGAAAGGAAAGTAAAACATGGGTAGATTTGACCACCTTCCTCCCATTACCGATGAGGAAGAAGCGCGGATTCAGGCGGGAATCGCCGCTGATCCCGATAACCCCGAATGGACCGACGAGGAGCTCGCGAATGCGCGGCCCGCGCGCGAAGTGTTGCCGCCCGAATTTTTCGAAGCGGTGAAGCGCCTGCGAGGTCAGCGGGGCAAGCAGAAGGCGCCCACGAAGGAATTCGTGTCCATCAGAATCGATCGCGACATTGTCGCGCATTTCAAGAAAGGCGGCGCCGGCTGGCAAACGCGCCTAAACAACACTTTGAAAAAGGCGATCGCCAAGAAGAGGTGAGACGGGGCATCCCTTCCCGCATGGCACATCAGAAGCGAGGCGCGCCTTCTCACGCCTTTCACCTGCAGGAGAGGTTAGGCTCATGTTGAAGGGAGGCTTTCGAATAAGCTATTCGTGTATGTCCTAAAGGCCAATAGACAGTAAGTGTAAATCAAACTAATGCGCTAAAATAATGTGCAATGGCATTCTTTTAGGAGTTTTTGTGTCTTTTTGATTGATATATTGAAGCTACCGGACTTAGGATTATTAAATTTTTGCGTCTCAAAGTGCGGCATTCAGGGTCAATTTTCTAGAGACTTTAGGGGCGGCACACAGCTCCTCAACCCACCGCGTCGACTCGAAACGCTTCGCGTTTCGTCGCGAGCGCGCGCTCGAGAAGATCAAGCCGGTCCTGGCCCCAGAAGACCTCGCCGTCGAGCACATAGCAAGGCGAGCCGAAGACGCCGGCGGCGATAGCCTCGGGAGCACGCGCGGCGTAGATCTTGCCGATTTCTTCGGTCTTCGCGGCGGCGAGCACGTCCTTTGCGTCGTGCCCCGTGCGCGACAGCAACTCGGCAAGGGTGGCCTCTTTGCCGCAATCCTCTTCCCGTACCCATGAGGCCTCCCAGACGGCACGCATAAAGCCGGAAGGATCTCCTCCGGCTTCCGCGATCGCGGTGACGCAGCGATCGGCGAGCGCCGGATCGAAGGGCCAGTGCTTCGGCTTGAGCTTTAAAGGGATGCCGCGCAGCTCGCGCCAGCGCTGCAGCTCGAGCATGCGGTATTGCTGGCGGGCGGGGGCACGTTGTGCAAGCGGCAAGCCCCCCGTCGCCTTGAATACTTCACCGAGGAAAACAGGCTTGTAAGCGATCGAAAGGCCATGGGCGTTCGCGAGCTTGTTGAACGCATCATGACCGAGAAAGGCCCAAGGCGAGGCGAGCGTGAACCAGTAGTCTATCTTGCGCATCGGTCATCGAGCCTTTCATGCGGCTTTTTTCGGAGTTGCGGTGAAGCGTCCATAGAAGCTTTCGCCCTTCGAGGCCATCTCCCGCAAAAGTGGAGGCGGAGCGAAGCGCGCGCCATGTTTGCTCTGGAGCCTCTCGGCAAGTTCGACGAAACGTTTCGCGCCCATTCCGTCGATGTAGGAAATCGTGCCGCCCGTGAACGGTGCAAAGCCGAAGCCGAGGATCGAGCCGACATCGGCCTCGCGCGGGTCGGTGATCACGCCCTCCGCCATTGTGCGCGCCGCTTCGAGCGCCTGGGCGACAAGGAAACGTTTTTTGATCTCATCCTTGTCGATGGCGTCAGGGTCGAGATGCTGCGGCTGCAGCTCCTTGAGCCCTTGCCAGAGCTTCTTTCGCCCTTGTCCCTTCTCAGGATAATCGTAGAAGCCCCTGCCGTTCTTCCGGCCGAGGCGCCCATGCGTCTCGACCATGGCCGAGAGGAGCTCCTCCTGCACGGGATCGACGGCTTGTGGCTCGGCCGCCTTGGTCGCCTTGACGATCTTCCAGGCGAGGTCCACCGCCACCTCGTCATTGAGCGAAAGCGGGCCCACGGGCATGCCGGCCATCTTGCCGAGATTCTCGATCATGGCCGCGGGCACGCCCTCCATCAGCATGAGGTGACCCTCGCGGATATAGGCGCCGACACAACGATTGGCGTAAAAGCCGCGCGCATCATTGACCACGATCGGCGTCTTCTTGATGGCGCGCACATAATCGAGCGCCGCCGCGAGGGCCTTGTCGCCCGTCTCCCTGCCCATGATGACTTCGACGAGCAACATGCGCTCGACCGGTGAAAAAAAGTGGATGCCGATGAAATCCCCGGACCTTGCCGAGGCCTTGGCAAGGCCGGAGATGGGTAACGTCGAAGTGTTCGACGCCAGAACGCAGTCTTTACCGATAGCCGCCCCGATCTTGCCGATCACCTCCGCCTTCACCTTGGGATCCTCGAACACCGCTTCGATGACGAGGTCGCAGCTAGCAAGCGCGGCATAGTCCGTGCTCGGCGTAATGCGCCCGAGCAAGACGTCGCGATCGGCGGTCTTGGCGCGGCCTTTCATCACCTGATCCGTCACGAGCTTGTGCGAAAGAGCCTTGCCTTTCTCGGCCTCCTCCATCGTCCGATCGACGAGCACCACCTCGAACCCGGCGAGCGCGCTCACATAGGCGATGCCCGCTCCCATGAACCCCGCGCCGACGATACCGATCTTCTTCAGCGAGTTCGGGGGCACCGATGCCGGGCGTCGCGCGCCCTTGTTCAATTCTCCCAAGGAGAGAAATAGCGTTCGGATCATCGCCGCCGCTTCCTTCGAACGAAGGATGTGAGCGAAATATCGGCTCTCGACCTTCAGAGCCAAATCCATCGGGAGCTGAAGTCCTTCGAAGACGGACTGGAGCAAGGCTTTGGCCGCCGGATAGTTGTCGTTCGTCTCGCGCCGATAGATGGCGTTGGCAGGTGGCCAAATCTGCATTCCGGCGCCCGAGAACACTTTGCCCGAAGGCAGACGGAACTTGGGATCGTCCCAAGGCTGCACCCCCTTGCCTCCGTCCGCGATCCATTTCATCGCGACGGCGACCACCTCCTCGCGCTTCGCGAGCGTATGTACGAGCCCCATTCCCTTGGCCGCCTGGGGACGGATCTGCTCACCCTTGAACATCATCTGCAACGCATCGCCCGTGGGCATGAGGCGCGCGATGCGCTGTGTGCCGCCGGCGCCCGGAAACAAGCCGACCTTGATCTCAGGGACGCCGACGCGGGTCTTGTCGTCATCTGCCGCAACACGAAAATGGCAGGCGAGAGCGAGCTCGAAACCCCCGCCGAGGCACGAACCCTGAATCGCGGCGGCGAAAGGTTTGCCGCAAGTCTCGAGGCGCCGATAGAGCAGCGAGAGCCCCCTCACCTTCTCGAAAAAAAAGCTTGCGGCCTCTTCCTCGCCCTCGCTCTTGCGCAGCTTCGCATACTCCTTGCCGAAGCTTTCGAGCATCGAGAGATCGGCCCCGCCCGAGAAGCTCTCCTTGCCCGACGCTATGACGCACCCCTTGATCGCGGTATTCGAGGCAACCTCCTCGACGATCCGCAAAAGCTCCTCGCCCACCTCCGAAGTGATGACGTTCATCGAACGTGCGGGCATGTCCCAGGTCGCGAGCGCGATGCCTTGGTCATCGGTTGCGAAGCGAAAATTGCTGAGGTTCATGATGGCCTCGGTGCTTTGAACTGGAATCTATCGGCACGCGTGCCGGCATAGTCTCGGCTAAAGCGAGACGAGAAGCTTGCCCGATCTCGACGTGTATCTTTCACCCTTCTCGTCCCCGACATAGAGAAGGTCGACACCGGGGTAGTGGCAGCGTTCCGTTGCTGTCCGCGTGCCGACGACAAGAAACACGCCTTCCTCGTTGCTGCGGTTTATCATGTGATGTCCGTTGCCGGACCTTTTCGGAAAGCCGGCACAATCGCCGGCGCGCATCACGGTTTCCCCGTCATCCTCGATGAGCACGAGTTCGCCCGAGATCATGATCAGGAACTCATCCTCCTCCTCGTGCCAGTGCCGCAGCGAGGACCAGGCGCCTGGCTCCACACGAACGAGGTTGACGCCAAATTGGGTGAGACCCGCGGCATCGCCCAGCCGCTTCCAATGGCGGCCTCGGCACCGCTCGCCGAGCTCCGGCGGATAAAAGCTGCCGCTCACCTCGGATACGTTCGCGACATCGATCTTCGGCATGACGTTCTTTCCCTCCGGCCGCCGTTTTTGGCGCGGCACCCTTCGCGCCGAGGTTCCAAAGTCGATCCAGAGCTTCAGACCCGTTCGATGATCGTGGCCGTGCCCATGCCGGCGCCGATGCAAAGCGTAACGAGAGCCGTCTCCTTGCCGGTGCGCTCGAGCTCATCGAGCACCGTGCCAAGGATCATCGCACCCGTCGCGCCAAGCGGATGACCCATGGCAATGGCCCCGCCATTGACGTTGAGCTTCTCGGGGTCGATCTCGAAGGCTTGGGCGTAGCGCAGCACCACCGAGGCAAAAGCTTCGTTGAGCTCAAAAAGATCGATGTCCTCCTTCGTCATCTTGGCGCGCGCGAGGAGCTTTTTGGTTACGTCGACCGGCCCCGTGAGCATCAGCGCAGGTTCCGAGCCGATCGTCGTGAAAGCCTTGATGCGCGCACGCGGCTCAAGGCCCGCCGCGACGCCGGCTTCCTTGGAGCCGATGAGCACCGCCGCCGCGCCGTCCACGATGCCCGACGAATTACCGGCGTGATGCACGTGATCGACACTCTCCACTTCGGGATGTGCCGCGATGCCGACCGCGTCGAAGCCGCCCATCTCGCCCATCATGGCGAAGGAGGGCTTGAGCGCGGCGAGGGACTGCATGTTCGTTTGCGGCCGCATATGCTCGTCCTTGGCAAGCAAGGTGATACCGTTCACATCTTTCACCGGCGCGACCGATTTGGCGAAGCGGCCTTCATCCCAGGCTCGCGCGGCGCGCTTTTGGCTTTCGACCGCGTAGGCATCGACATCGTCGCGCGAGAAGCCGTATTTCGTGGCGATCAAATCTGCAGAGACGCCTTGCGGCATGAAATAAGATTTGATGGCGATCGCCGGATCGACAGGCCAGGCGCCGCCGGAGGCGCCGATGCCCACACGGCTCATGGACTCGACGCCGCCACCGATCGTCATTTCGTGCTGGCCGGCCATGATCTGCGCCGTGGCGAAATTCACGGCGTCGAGGCCGGAGGCGCAAAAGCGATTGATTTGCACACCGGGCGCCTGGTCACCGTAATCGGCGCATAGCGTTGCGCTGCGCGCGATGTTGCCGCCGGCCTCGCCCACCGGATCGACGCAGCCGAGCACGACATCATCGACGAGCTTCGTGTCGAGATGATTGCGGCGCTGGATTTCTCGCAGGGCGTGCGTCGCGAGAGCAAGCGAAGTCACCTCATGAAGCGCGCCATCTGGCTTGCCCCGCCCCCGAGGTGTGCGGACATGATCATAGATGAAAGCATCGGCCATTCGAAACTCCTTCCCCTTTGGATCGGGGACATCTAAACGGGGGCGCAACGCGAGAGACCGCCCGAAGCCGAAGCTTCCTCTTCGCCAAGGTCAAGCACGCGGCCCGCGCCGAAACCGCATGCTCGCACAGGCGCAAACCCTCTCCCGAAAAGGCCCGGCGACGCTAGAACACTTCCGCCGGCAGCGCCATCACGCTGTCCGCGCCCGAGGTGATGCGGGCGAGTTGCGCGGAGGTCTCGGGCAACATGCGCTCCATGAAGAATTTTGCCGTGGTGAGCTTTCCTTCCATGTGCGCCCCGTCACCCTCGGCACCTTGCTTCAACCTCGCCTGCGCCGCCTTGGCGCTTCTTCCCCACATATAAGCAAGCGCGACCAGGCCGAACATATGCATGTAATCCGTGGCGCCGGCGCCCGCATGATCTGGCCGTGCAAGCGCATTTTGCATGAACCACATCGTCGCCTTTTGGAGATGGCCAAGCGAAGTCTCGAGCGGCTTCACCACCACGGCAAGGCTCTCATCGGAGGCGTTTTCCTTCAAGAAGCCCGTCACCTCGTTGAAGAAGGCGAGAGCCGCGCGCCCGCCATCCTTGCCGAGCTTGCGCCCGACGAGATCCATCGCCTGGATGCCGTTCGCACCTTCGTAGAGCATGGGGATGCGCGCATCGCGCACGAATTGCTCCATGCCCCATTCGGCGATGTATCCATGACCTCCGAAGACTTGCTGCGCCTTCACTGTGTTGGCAAAACCAATGTCGGTGAGGACGCCCTTCACGATCGGCGTCATCAATCCGAGATGGTCCTGCGCCGCCTGACGTTCCGCGGCGCTGTCGGCGCGATGGGAAACGTCGGCCTTGAGCGCCGTCCAGAGCACGAAGGCCCGGGCGCCCTCGTTGAAGGCTCTGATCGACATCAGCACCCGCCGCACGTCGGGGTGGACGATGATGGGGTCGGCCGGCTTTTCCGGGTATTTCGGGCCGCTCAGCGCGCGCCCTTGGAGGCGCTCCTTCGCATAGGCCGCGGCGTTCTGGTAGGCGACCTCCGATTGCGCGAGGCCCTGCACCCCGACGCCGAGGCGCGCCTCGTTCATCATCACGAACATGGCGTTGAGGCCGCGGTTC
>JAFBAS010000101.1 GCA_019247605.1 Hyphomicrobiales bacterium | reverse complement strand
GATCTCGCGGCGCGTGATGCCTTGGCGCTTCGCCTCCTCGGCATACATGGCCTCGACCTCGGGGTCGGGCTTGGGCGTACGTTCGCCCTTGGCGTAGAGATAGAAACCGCGGCCCGTCTTCTGGCCGAAGCGGCCGAGCTCCGCGATTTTGTCGTTCACCGCGTAACGCATCTTCAGCTCGTTCGAGAGCGGGCGTTCCTGGCGGATGCGCCAGCCGACATCGATGCCGGCAAGATCGCTCATGGCGAACGGGCCCATGGCGAGGCCCCAATCGGTGATCGCCTTGTCGACCTGTGAGGGGGTGGCCCCTTCAAGCGCCAAGGCTTGCGCCTCCGCACCATAGGCCGCAACCATGCGGTTGCCGATGAACCCGTCGCAGACGCCGGCGAGAACCGCCACTTTGCCGACGCGTTTCGCAAGGCCCATGGCGGTCGCGATCACATCCTTCTCGGATTTCGCGCCGCGCACCACCTCGAGCAAGCGCATGATGTTGGCGGGGCTGAAGAAGTGCATGCCGAGCACATCGCCGGGTCGCGCCGTCGCGAGCGCGATCTCGTCGACGTCGAGCGTCGAGGTGTTGGTGGCGAGGATCGCGCCTTTTTTCGCAAGCGCGTCGAGCTTGCCGAAGACCTCTTTCTTGATCTTCATGTTCTCGAACACCGCCTCGATGATGAGGTCCTTGTCCTTGAGCGCGTCGAGGGAAAGCGAAGGCGTCAGTCTCGCGAACCGCGCCTTCGCCTCATCCGGGCTCATCCGGCCGCGGGCCGTCGCCGATTCATAGGTATCGCGCATCTTGGCGAGACCGCGATCGAGCGCATCTTGCGCGGTTTCCACGATGGTGACCGGAAAGCCCGCATTGGCGAAGCTCATCGCGATGCCCTGACCCATGGTGCCGGCACCGATCACGCCGACGCTCTCCACGCTGCGGGGCTTCACCTCGCGCCCGATGTCCGGGATCACAGCCGCCGCGCGCTCGGCGAAAAAGACGTGCCAGAGCGATCGCGCCTCGGGGCTTGCATAGCAAGCCATGAACAACTCGAGCTCGCGTTTCATGCCCTCCATGAAGGCGAGCTTCGTTGCCGCCTCGACCGCGTCGATGCAGGCGTTCGGCGCCACTTTGCCGCTCGGATGGCGTCCGAGCGAGGCGCGCTTCTTCTCGAACACATCCGGCGCAACGCCGGACATCGAGATCGGCTTCTCGGACAAGCGCCGCGGCTTGGCGCCCGAGTTCGCGAGCTCACGCGCATAAGCGAGCGCGTCCTCGACAAGGTCGCCCTTTGCGATGCGGTCGACAAGTCCGGCCTTACGAGCCACCTCTGCGTCGATGGGGTTGCCGGAGACGATCATGTCGAGTGCGGCCGATACGCCGATGGCGCGCGGCAGGCGCTGCGTGCCGCCGGCGCCGGGAATGAGCCCGATCTTCACCTCGGGCAAGCCCATTTTCGCCTTCGAGTCGGCAATCCGATAATGACAGCCGAGAGCGATCTCGAAGCCGCCGCCGAGCGAGGTGCCGTGCATCGCCGCGACCACGGGCTTCGGCAAAGCCTCGATGTCATGGATCACCTGGTAAAGCGAGGGCTTGCGCGGACCGCCGCCGAATTCGGTGATGTCCGCACCCGCGGAAAAGCAGCGCCCGGCTCCGGCGATCACGACGGCCTTGACGGCGCTATCGGCGCCAAGCGCTTTCGCGGCGTCGGAAAGCCCGCTTCTCACCGCTTGGGACAAGGCGTTCACGGGAGGGTGATCGATCGTCACCAGGGCGATGTCGCCCATTCGCTTCACTTCGACGACGGCCATGCTTTCCTCCCTCGGGGCGCCTCCTCGCCGGAACCCGTTCGGCCGAGCGGCTTTCAGCTTCGCTTGGCCCGATCACGGCATCCCGCAACGGCAGGTCTCGCTTCAAGTTTCGCTTTCGCACAATTTGTGCACCCCACCGCTTCCCGACTTACCAGCGCAAGCGATGGTGCGCCAGAGAAGAAAAGGCTCGAACCGCGATCGTGAAAGCTCGGGAGCGCTCATCGTGCGAGCGCATGCTCCATCCGAGCGTGCCCGCCTTCCGGAAGGGGGCCCTGGCCGGGCCGCGTCCGCGCTATTCCGTCGGTGCGAACCCGAGGGACTTGAGAGGCTCCACGGCCCTGCCCGCGAAATGATTGGTGATCGGCGGGCTCGACGAGATCATGAAGTGACCGGCAGTCGAGCTTGGACGCGCCATGGCGTCCTGCGCGAGCTTGGGCAGCGCCGTGCGAACGACGGCGTTTACGACCTTGACCTCGGCGGCTTGCAGATGGCGCGTCGACACGAGGGCCGAATTGTCGAAGAGAGCCAGCACGCCATCTTGGTTGATGCTCCGGTGAGATGGTCCGGCGCTTGTCTCGACGCCTGTCGCGGTCTCCGTGGCGCTCACGCCCGCCATTGGAAGCGCCATGGCGAATTGCACCGGTCGCGCCGGCGGCAACGGGTGGTCGAGCCGTACGAGCTCGGCCTTGGAGACAGCCGTGTCGGACGCCGCGTTCACGTCTGCCGTATTTTGAACGGCGGCCGAGCCAGCCGCGATGACGGGGGCCGCGACTATCGTTTGCGCATCGGACACGAGCGTGGCCGATGCCGCAAGAGCGAAGACCTGCGGCCGGGCCGGCGGGAGCGGGTGATCGAGGGCCACGAGGGTGGCGGGAGCCGTCGGCTCGGTCACGTTCGGTTGCGTCACGATCGCTTGAGTGCCGATCGCTTGAGTGCCGATCGCTTGCGCGCCGACGCCCCCCGAGTGCGGATCGACCAGCCCGATGTCGTTCGGCCGCGCCGGAGGAAGCGGAATGTCGACGAGCGAAGCGATATCCATGAGCGATTTCGGCCGGGCCGGTGGCAAGGGCGCGAAGGCAGCGATCTCGCTTGCGGTACTCGGCTCAGCTTGCTGCGTCTCGGCAGCGTCTGAACGCAGGGCGACAGTCGTGCCCGTCTGCGCTTGCGGAGCAGAACGGACCGCCACCGTCGTTCCCGTGTCGGTTGTCGTCCCATTCGTCGTGTCGCCTCGCAGCGCGCTCAAAAAGCTCGGAAGCGCCGGTGCCGCGGCGCGCGCGCCCGTATCGGCCGGCACGGCCGGTTCCGTCGCTCGCCCAGCCTGCACGTTGCGCGAGCGCGACGTCGTGGCAGGCGTCTGCGCCGGCGCGTTCGCCGAGCCTTGCACGCTCGCCGAAGTCTCGGCTTGCGACATGATGAAGGCGTGAACACCCGCGTCGTTGGCGTTCGACGCGAGAGCCGCGACTTGTGTCGGCTGGCGCGCCGCGGCGGCGCGCGAGAGCGTTCTGCCGCTCGCGGCGATCGCGGCGTCCTCGTCCTCGTCCGCGCCGCCGAAAAGCGCGGCCCACAGGCTCTTGTGATGGCCGTTCGAGACCTGATCGGCCTCGGCATAGGCCGTGATGCCGGCGACCGTGCCTCCGGCCGCGAGGATCTCCGCCTTCGCCTCTTCGTAACCGGGAAGAGGATGGCCATCGGCGGGCAAGTGCACCGTCTTGCCGTCCGGGAAGAGGCGCGCGAGCTGATCGCGCGTCATGCGCGGCCACGAGCGTACGCTGCCCGCGTCGATATGCACGAAAGGCGAGCCGGAGGTCGGATAGTAACCAACCCCACCGCGCTGCATATGCATCGCGATCTCGCGCATGCGTTCGATCGGAACGTCGGGCAAGTACGAATCCATCGCTTTGCCGAGCATGTGCTGGCTGTGCTCCGCGACGAGATGCGAGCTTCGCCGGAGCATCGCGTTGGTCTCGGGTGCGCGATAACCGGAGACCGCGTGGAAAGCTTCTTGCGAACCGGACTCCTGATGCACTTCCCACAGAATGTCGAAAAGACGCGGGCTCATCGAAGTGGGCTCGTCGCGGCGCCAATCCCGCAGAACCCAACTCAATTGCTTGAGCCCATCCGCGTCGTAGACGCCGTTGCGCTTGAAGGTGACCGTCGCGTTCTCGTTCGTGTGAACGTTGAAGATCGAGATGGTGCGCGTGTCGCCGTTCGCGTCGGCACCTTCGAGCGAAATCGGGAAAAACGACAAAGCAGCAGTGAGCGCTAGGACCAGGCCCGAGATGCGCAACGGTTTACGATCAGCGATCGGTCTCGGTCTCGAGCTTGGCAAAACTCATCCCGCTGAATTTGCGATTTCTCCAAGGCGGCGTGCCCGCGTTGCCCCACATTTACCGTGGTTAGTTAACGGATTGCAAATGCGAAGTCGCTGGGGAGTTACAAACCAATCGTGACCAAAAGGTGTCACGCCTTTCCAATTCAGGCCGGCAATTGTGGCGCGCGTGTTTATAACCCGACTATTTTCGCGGCGACAGCATGGCTTCGAGCCGAGGATCGAGACCATAGAGATCGCCGAAGCGGTGGAGCGTTCCTGCCGCGTCCGCCGCGACGGTGAAATAGGCAAGATGCACCGGAAGCTCTTGCGTGAGGTTGATGGTGCGTTCCGACCCGCCGACCATCTTCTCGATGCGCCGCTCCGGCCAACTCGCTTCGTCGTTCATCACATATTCGGCGAGCTTGAAGGGCTGATCGACCCGCACGCAGCCATGGCTGAAGGCCCTTTCCGCCTGCGCGAACAAATTGCGCGTCGGCGTGTCGTGGAGATAGACGGCGTGATCGTTCGGAAACATGAATTTGATACGGCCGAGCGCATTGCGCTCGCCGGGCGGCTGGCGGATCGAGATCCGATCCCCGTGCTGCACCACTTCGTAGCCTTGG
This sequence comes from Hyphomicrobiales bacterium, assembly GCA_019247605.1. GTDB lineage: Bacteria > Pseudomonadota > Alphaproteobacteria > Rhizobiales > Beijerinckiaceae > GAS188. The sequence goes on along the minus strand of JAFBAS010000101.1, from coordinate 4,544 downwards.
CGCTCGGCGAAAAGCGGGTCTCCGGCAAGCTTGGGCAGAAATTCCTTCTTGAGGATGGAAGGCGGCACGTACCAGGAGGGATTCACCACGAGGAACTTCATCTCCGCCGAGAACAAGGGAGTAGGCGAGCTCGGCTTGCCCACGATGACGCGTGCCTGATGCGTGAGCACGCCGTTGTTCACATAGCGCAAGGTGAATTCGGGTACGTTGATGAAAATGTAGCGCTCGCCGAGCTCGGGCGGCAGCCAGCGCCAACGCTCCATGTTGGCGATGATATCGGCCTCCACGCGTTTCAAGGAGAGCGCCGAGACGACGCGCGTTCCTCCTTGATCGACGGCGGAGCCGTGGCGCGCCTTGAGCATCTCCGGCGCGACGGAGGCGAGCTGCGCATTGGCGGCGGCATCGCCGGTCGAAGGGGATGCGGCGCCCGTCTTGGCACGCAAAGCCGCAAGCGCCGTGCGCAGATTGGCATAACCTTCAGTGCGCGGGTTGAAGGCTTCGAGCGCAGCACTCGCGTCTGGGGCTCGCCAAAGCGTCTCGAGCACCGATTGCACGTCCGGCAGCACGAGCTTGGGCGTGATCAGGTTCGAAATGCGATTTGGCGCTATTCTCGCGCCGCGCGCGTCACGCGCGTAAGCAACCACGGCTGCAGAAAGACGCCACTCGGCTTCTGCCACGTCCTTCACGTCACTCGAGACAGGAGGCGTCGCCGCCGCGACGTAATCGTCGGCATCGAGCCCCTCCTCGCCGGCATGCGTCAATCGATCGAGGAGAGCCACCGCCGCGTGCGTCGGCGTTCCGCCCTGATACCAAAGAAAGGTGAAGGCGCGGCTCTCGTAAAAGCTCGTGATGTCGTGCCGCTCGGCCTTGTTGAGACGCGGAAAGAGCGCGCTTTGTGCGACCTTGTCGAAGACGGCACGTGCTTCCTCCGCGGAGTTCGTGCCGCTCGTCGTCGTTGCGGGAGGGCCCGAACCCGTCTCACCGAGGAAAGCGGGGCTTTGCTTCTTCTCGTCGCTTGCGGCCTTCGTGTCGACGAGAGGTTTCGTCTCGGGCGAAGTCTCGCGCGATAGCGTCTCGGGGAGGCGCGGGCTCGCGGCGGTTTCAAGCGAAACAGGGTCCTTGCGCTCTTCGAAGCCGGAGATCGGCGGCGGATAAGGCGGTAGCGGCAAACGCGAAATCGCCGAAAAAACGGAACTCGGAGCGATCGTCTCTTGCGCCAGCGAACGCGGTGCCGGGGGGATCACCCAAAGGCCGGCGAGCAGTACGAGCGCCGCCGCACGAGGCACGCAACGACGACGATCGATCTCAGGCCGCATTGGTGATTCCATCACGTGGATAGGACTTTACCATCGGCGCCGATTGCGCCGATTACAAGAACGCGAGCCGGCGATTTCTGGTCAAAATCCCGCGAGCTATTCGGTGTCAGGCCGCGTCCGACACATCGGTCGGCGCCGCGCCGTCTTCGAGCCCATACTGCTTGAGCTTGCGATACAAGGTGGAGCGGCCGATCTTCAGTCGGCGCGCGACCTCGGTGAGATGCCCGCGATAATGGGATTTGGCGAAGCGGATGATGTCGGCCTCGAGCTCCTCGATGTCGCGCACGTCCCCATGCTCGTCGAGAAGCTTGAGCACATTCGGGTCGCGCACCTCGATGCGGACCATCTCGGGCGCGCGTTCGAGAGGAGATGGCGCGGGTTCGCTCCGCAACGGAGGAACCTTTACCGGAAATCCCGGAACCTGCGCGGCGATCTGCGGCAGCTCGGTGATGGTGATCTCGTCGGAATCGGCAAGCACGACGGCCCGGAACACGGCGTTCTCGAGCTGGCGAACATTGCCAGGCCAGTCGAAGCTCATGATGAGCGCCATGGCTTCGGCCGAGAAGCCACGGATGCGCTTCTTCTCGCTCGCGGCGAAATGGGCGAGGAAGGCGCGTGCGAGATCCGGCACGTCCTCGCGCCGCGCGCGCAGCGCAGGGATGCTGATCGGGAACACGTTCAGCCGATAGAACAGATCTTCTCGGAAGCGGCCCTGCCGCACGAGCTCGATGAGGTTGCGGTTGGTGGCGGAAATGATTCGCACATCGACCTTGACGGTCTTGCGCCCGCCGACCGGATCGATCTCGCCATGTTGGATGGCGCGTAGGAGCTTTGCTTGCGCGGCAAGCGGCAACTCGCCGATCTCGTCGAGAAAAAGCGTGCCGCCATTCGCCTCGACGAATTTGCCCGCATGTTTTTCGGTGGCGCCCGTGAACGCCCCCTTCTCATGACCGAAAAGCAGGGATTCGACGAGGTTCTCGGGGATGGCGCCGCAATTGACGGTCACGAAGGTCTTGCCGCGCCGGTCGCTCGCGCCCTGGATGGCGCGCGCCACGAGCTCCTTGCCGACGCCCGATTCGCCTTCGATCAGCACGGGGATCGTGGATTTCGCCGTGCGCTCGCCGAGGCGGATGACACGCGCCATCTCGGGGCTCTTGGTGACGAGGTCCTTGAAGGTGAGATTGTTGGTCGCCTGCCGGTTGATCCTGCGCACCTCGCTTTCCAGAGCGTTCATGCGCATCGCGTTCTTGATCGAGACTTGCAGGCGCTCGGCGCCCACCGGCTTCACCACGAAATCGGTCGCGCCCGCTCGCATCGCCGAGATCACAGTGTCGATCGAGCCATGGGCGGTCTGCACGATCACGGGCTTCTCGATGCCGCGCTCACGCATCTGCGCGAGCACGCCCATGCCGTCGAGATCGGGCATCACGAGATCGAGGATCACGACGTCGATATCGCCGCCGCGCGCACCTGAAAGGTTCGCGAGCGCCTCGGCTCCATCGATCGCGATCACGGGTTCGTAGCCGAAGCGGCGGACCATCGCCTCGAGCAGGCGGCGCTGGACGGGATCATCGTCCACGATCAGAATTGTATGAGGCATTTGGCTTTCGCGATTTTGTCGTTTGTTCATGAAATTCCGTTTCGGGACGATCCTGCAACGCACCGGTAAAGGTCCGATTAACGCTAATCCTCGCACTCGCCTCGATGCGTTATCGACGTTCTTTCCCTGTCCGCTCATTGCCCTCTCCGCTCATTGCCGCGAAAGCGGCAATCCAGGAAATGGGCGCAAGCGCCGGAAGAACGGATGCCCGCCTTTCTCCCGGATCAAGTCCGGGGGGCAGGAGCTCGAAGGTTTGCACATCGATGCGTCGCCTGAGTTGAACCGCACGCCTCGCTGGGCAATATGGGCGACGGGTTTCGCGGCCCGGGCCCGACACTGGCTCGGTGCCTCGACGATGCAAGTCATTCCATGTCGCGTCGGCGAGCCGCTCTCCAAGCGGTTCGCATTCCGCGACGTCAAAGCGAGGTGAGGATCGTGCCGAGAACGATGCCGACGAGCGCCCACGAGATCGTGATGAACGCATTTGCGCGGGACGCCGCCCGCCCCTCCTCGAAAGACGATCTCGGTCCTTTGCCCGAATGGAACCTCACCGACCTCTATCCCGGGATGGACGCGCCCGAGTTCAAGCGCGACCTCGCGCATGCCGATGCGGAAAGCAAGGCATTCGCCGCTGCCTACCAAGGCAAGCTCGCGACCCTCCTCTCGGGACAAGACCCGAGGGGAAGCCTTCACGAAGCGATCGCTCGCTACGAGCGGCTCGATGAGGTGATGGGTCGTCTCATGTCCTATGTGGGCCTCGTCTATGCGGGCGACACGAGCGATCCCGTGCGGGCCAAGCTCTATGGCGACACGCAAGAGCGCCTCACCTCGGCGGGAACGCATATTCTCTTCTTCCAGCTCGAGCTCAACCAGCTCGACGACGAGGCTTTGGCGAAGGCCGCGCGCGAAGCGCCGCTCTCCCGTTATCGCCCCTGGCTCGAGGACATCAGGCGCGAAAAGCCCCATCAGCTCGAGGACAAGCTCGAGCGCCTCTTCCTCGAGAAATCGGTGAGCGGCGCCTCGGCCTGGAATCGCTTGTTCGATGAGACGATGGCGGCGCTTCGTTTCGATCTGGATGGCGAGGAGCTCACCCTCGAGCCGACGCTCAACAAGCTCCAGGACACCGATGGTGCCGTCCGCAAGCGCGCGGCCGAAGCGCTCGCCAAGGTCTTCAAGGAGAACCTGCGGACCTTCTCGCTCATCACCAACACGCTCGCCAAGGACAAGGACATCTCGGATCGCTGGCGCGGCTTCAAGGACGTGGCCGATGCCCGCCATCTCTCGAACCGCGTCGAGCCGGAAGTGGTGGAAGCCTTGGTCGCGGCCGTGCGCGCGGCCTATCCGCGCCTCTCGCACCGCTATTACCGCCTGAAGGCGCGCTGGTTCGGCAAGGACGCGCTCGATTTCTGGGACCGCAATGCGCCGTTGCCGAAAGTCGAGAACCGCACCATCGGCTGGGACGACGCCAAGAACACGGTGCTTTCGGCGTATGCCGGCTTCGCGCCGCAAATGGCGGCCATCGCCGAGCGCTTCTTCGCCGAAAAGTGGATCGACGCGCCCGTGCGTCCCGGCAAGGCGCCGGGCGCTTTCGCGCATCCGACCGTGCCCTCGGTCCACCCCTATGTGCT
>JAFBAS010000086.1 GCA_019247605.1 Hyphomicrobiales bacterium | reverse complement strand
CCGAGCGATCGTCACATGCCCGAGAGTCAAAGGTTTTAGAGACCTCTAGCAACTTAAGCAAAGCCGATCCGAACCCGCCGGTTGTGGCGGCCCTTGTTGTCGATCTTCAGAATGCGGATGCGGTTTTCGCCGCGCGTCGAAGAGAGATGCGTGCCGCCGCAGGCCTGACGGTCGAGCCCTTGGATCTCGACGATGCGGATCATCCCGTCGGCCGTCGGCGGCGGCGCAACCGAGCGCGTGCGGATGAGACCGGGCTCGCTTTGCGCTTGTGCCACCGGCACGTAGCTCGCACCGACGCGCAAATCCTCCTCGATCGCTGCGTTGATCGGCGCCTCGAGCGCGCGAAGCTTGTCGTTGTCGGCATCCGGCAGGTCGAAATCCATGCGCGCCGTGCCGTCATCGTTCATTTGGACACCGGTCACCAGCGCGCCGTTGAAGCTGCGATAGACGCAGGCGTTCAGGATGTGCGTATAGGTGTGCATCTGCGTCATCATCCGCCGAAACGGCGCATCGACCACGGCTTCGGCGCGCCCGTGCATCTCCCCGTCGTCGGCGAGCAACAACCAGACGTTCCCGTCGATCCGCTCGAAGCGGGCGACCGGTGCCTCCCCGCCCGCCCAGCGGATCGTGCCGCGATCGGCGAGCTGGCCGCCGCCGCCAGGAAAGAAAGGCGAGGCGGCAAGCAGAACACGCCCGGGACGGCTGTCGCGCACCTCGGTCTCCAAGGCGAGAATGTCGGGGTGCTCGTGATAAAAAGCGCGATCCATATGGCGTCTCCCGAGTGCCTGAGAGGGGAAGTCCCTGGTATCAGCCTCGCCTCTTGGCGAAAATTGTGGCGAGGCTCGTCTTTCTCAAACGGGCGCGGCTTTGCGTCCGGCTGCGCTTGCCTCTAAGGAATGGATGCGCAAACCCGCCGATGGCTCGGCGGAGTGCCCACGCGCCAACCCGGCTCGAAACGTGATCTCGTCCGCAAAAACCGTTTTGCTTTTTTCGGGTCATGCTCTAGCCGATCGCGTAAGGAGGCGGAAATGAGCCTGACGCAGCAGAAGCTCGCGACGCCGCAAGGCGAGGCGCGATTCGATTGGTCCGATCCGTTCGAGCTCGAGCACCAGCTCACCGAGGACGAGCGCATGGTGCGCGACACGGCGCGCGATTACGCAAAGGGCAAGCTCTTGCCGCGCGTCACCTCCGCCTATCTCGAGGAGCGCTTCGACCGCGAGATCATGAACGAGATGGGTGCGCTCGGGCTCCTCGGCTCGACCCTGCCGGAGGCTTATGGCGGGGCCGCGCTCGGCTATGTCTCCTACGGGCTTGCGGCGCGCGAGGTGGAGGGGGTCGATTCCGGTTATCGCTCGGCAATGAGCGTGCAATCTTCCCTCGTCATGTATCCGATCTACGCCTATGGCGACGAAAGCCAGCGCAAGAAATACCTGCCGAAGCTCGCGGCCGGCGAATGGGTCGGCTGCTTCGGCCTGACCGAACCCGAAGCCGGCTCCGATCCCGGCTCGATGCGCACACGCGCCGAGAAGACTTCAGGTGGCTATCGCCTCACCGGCTCGAAGATGTGGATCACCAATGCGCCGATCGCCGACATCGCCGTGGTCTGGGCGAAATCCGCAGCGCATGAAGGCAAGATCCGCGGCTTCATCCTCGAACGCGGCATGAAAGGGCTCTCGACGCCTAAGATCGAGAAGAAGCTCTCGCTTCGCGCTTCCGTGACCGGCGAGCTGGTGATGGAGGGCGTCGAGGTGCCCGAGGATAACCTCTTGCCGAACGTGTCGGGCCTCAAAGGCCCCTTCGGCTGCCTCAACCGGGCGCGCTACGGCATCGCCTGGGGCTCGATGGGCGCCGCCGAGGCTTGTTTCCACGCGGCGCGCGACTACACATTGAACCGCAAGCAGTTCGGCCGACCGCTCGCCGCCAACCAGCTCGTGCAGAAGAAGCTCGCCGACATGCAGACCGAGATCTCGCTCGGCCTTCAGGTCGCGCTCAGGGCTGGGCGCATGTT
>JAFBAS010000167.1 GCA_019247605.1 Hyphomicrobiales bacterium | reverse complement strand
GGGGGGGGGGGGGGGGGGGGGGGGGGGGGGGGGGGTGGTGGGGGGGTGGGGGGGGGGGGGGGGGGGGGGTGGGGGGGGGGGGGGTGGGGGGGGGGGGGGGGGGGGGCGGGGGGGGCGGGGGGCGGTGGCGGTGGCGGAATGGGAAGTGACGGGGGCGGCGGGGCTGGTGAAAATGGAGGCGGGAGCGGCCGCGTCATCGTTCCGCAAAGCGTCTGCGCCAAGGGGCTCGTCTTCGATCAGCGCACGAGCCGTTGCGTGCGGGGCTAGCCTAGCGAGCGGCACGCACGCAAATGCTTACACGCGGGCGCCGTCCCAAGTGGAAGGTTCACGATGGGGACCTGAGTTCAGGTCAAGTCGCCGCCTGATAAGCCGCTTCGAATTCGTCGAGTTCGGAGCTCGCAAGATCGGTGACGGCCCAGAAGGTGAGGCCATCTTTAGTCCAATGGCGGAGCAAATAACCGCTGAGCTCCATTGTGGGGGGTGCCGGGTCAGTCCCGGGCCAGACGAAGAGATTGATCACATGCGTGCGTCGACCGTAAACGACAACGGCGGCGGCGCGTCCGTCGACGTAGTCGATGCGCCCACCCACCAGCGTGAACCCCTTCAAGGCGAGGTCGGGCACGGGCGGAGTGATGTCGAGCTTGCCAGCGAACCAGGGCTTCACGGTGTGCCGATCGGTCGATTGCACATCGAACAAATGTTCGCCCGCAAGCGAACGCAAATGCCCGTCGACCAGGCTGCGCGCGATCTCGTTTCCGGTATCGGCTCGCATCACGAAAAAGGCGAGACAGGCGGCAAGCGCGAAGGCTCCCAAGCCTCCGGCGAACGCACCTTGCGCACGCAACCGCCAAGCATTCGCGGACCGGCCCCAGGAGCCCAGGCGAGCCTTGCGCGGAGCCTCGAAGCCCATTTCGTCGGCGACGGGCGCGGGCAGCCCCGCCATGATCCGCTCCGCCAACCCTGTCGGTGCCCGCAGGCGCAAGCCGGGTGCGGAAAGCTTCTGCTTCAAGGTCATGATCCGGGCGAAACTTCCGGCACAATCCGTACAGCTCGCGATGTGCGCCTCGATCTCGCGGGCGTGCACGACATCAAGCTCCCCATCAGCCAGGGCATGAACAAGCGGCTTTTTGTCGTCGCAACTCATTCTTTTTGACCCTTCTTTTCAAGCGCGAACCAGGCCGTCTGCAATTCCTCCCTCGCCCGAGCCAAGCGCGACATGACGGTACCGATCGGAACCCCGGTCACTTCGGCGATCTGGCGATAGCTGAGATCGTTGAACTCCTTGAGAACAATGGCCTCTCGATAAACGCTCGGCAAGCGGCCGATGAGCTCACGAACGACGCGCGCGTCATCGGCGCGCGCCATCTGGACTTCGGGATCGGCCTCCGTCTCTCCCCAGAGCGGTTCCACATTCCCTGCCTCGCCTCCTTCACCTTGCGGCAAGGGCTCGAAACGACGCGGATCGCGCGAGCGCAGCACGTTGCGAAGAATGGTGAACAACCATGGCTTGATCGATTCACCCGAGAACCCCGAGAAATATCGAAGCGCTCTGAGATATGTCTCTTGGGTCGCATCTTCGGCTTCACCCGCATCGCGCGTCAGATAACGCGCGAAAGTGTAGACCTCGTCCAGCAACGGGAGAGCGAGCTTTCGAAAGCGCTCGCCCTCGCGCTGATCCGCTTCGGTCATTCCGAAAACCTCCAGCCAATCGACACGCGCCGCGCGCGCTACGTGCTAGCATGTTGTTTGGGCAGAGCAAGGATTCGGCAGCGACGTTCATTTCACGATGATCTTAGCCATCATATGCGGATGGAGCGAACAAAAATAATCGAAAGTGCCGGGCTCCGTGAAGGTGTGGGAGAATTTGTCACCAGTATCGAGCGCGGAGGATTTCCACTTGTGATCGGCATCGACGACTGTGTGCGGGATATCGTCATTGTTCGTCCACACCACGGTCGTTCCCACGGTGATCTGCGTCTCGGCTGGCGTGAAAACGAAATTGTCGATGCTGACCGGCATATCGGCGGCCTTTACCGCTGCTGACGCGCCCACCAGGGAGACCGCCACGAGGGCGGCACGCGCGCAGTTGAAAGCGAAATTCATGTTCGTCGAGCCTCGTTCGGATATGTTCGTGAGTGCCACCGTCGGATCGATCCAGACGGTGGCAGTTGCTGCAACTCGCCTCGTTGGCGTCAGCCGGCGAGCGGCGTGTCGATGACGGCCAGGCGCTCGGCTCCGGGTACAAAATTCACCTGACGAATGCCGAGCACGGTCCGCAGCTTCGCGTCCTCGACCTTCATCGGCCCCGGCGAGGGAGCAGTCCCGGGCGCCGGCTGCGGGAAGGCGGTCGAACGCGCCGTGTGGAAGGCCACGTTGCCCTCGACCTTCTGCATCACCTGGTGGATGTGGCCGTTGAGCACGGTGACGGAGCCGAACTTCTTGAGCATTCCGAGAGCCTGCTCGGAATCCTGCGTGCCCCAACCCCAGTCGGCATAGATCGTCCAGAGCGGAATATGGGCGAAGACGACGATCGGCGTGCTGGCGGTGCGAGAGGCGAGATCCGCCTGGAGCCAGGCAAGCTGGTCGGCCCCGAGGTTGCCCATGCCGCCGCCCTTGAGATCGACGACGTTCACGAGGCCGATGAAGTGTGCCCCGCCGGCATCGAAGGAATACCAGCCGGCACCTTTCGCACTCTTGCCGTAACGGTCGAGGTAGATCTTGCGATCGTCGTCAAGCACGTCGTGCTCGCCTGGCACGTAATGCACATCGAGCCGCGATTGGCCGATGATCTGGTCGGCAGTGTCGAATTCGGCCGGCTTCGAGAGATGGCTGATGTCGCCCGTGTGGATCATGAACGAGGGCTTCGCCGGCAGCGCATTCACCTTGCCGATCGCCTCCATCAACGTGCCGTTGGCATTGGGATTGGCGGGCTTGTCGAAGCCGATATGGCTGTCGCTGAGCTGGAGGAAGCTGAACGCCTTGGAGTCTTCTGCCTTAGCCTCGCCGATCAGGCCGGTCGAGCGGGGAATGCCGCCGGAGAGGGTCCACAGAACGCCGGTGCCGGCCCAAGTCATGCACTCGAGGACCTTGCGCCGCGTGGCGCCCTCTTCGTGATCGTGCGCATCATGCGTCATGTCGGTCTCCTTCCGAAGCCTGTATGCTTCCAGCGATGAGACCGGCTCCCGGGTGTCTTTATTCCTTGGAGGGGCGCGACAAGTCGTCGCTATCGTAACGCAATGTTCGCCGGTGAAAGGGAACGGGTGCGATAACGCGCACTTACCTGAAAATTTTTGCGTTTTGGCCTGATCAATCGGTCTTTGAAGGCCTGCAATGGTGGCGGCTCGCGCGTTCGCGGACCGAAATGAGGCGTTCTTTTGCGCGCAAACCCTCTTGAAATCTCGGAGACGACTTGGTCGTCCAGACCTCAAGTGGATCATGCGCCCCGATCGTGTATAGAGCGGCGTCTCGCTCAAGGGGTGGAATTTGCGCGGGTTTCGCGCGCCGAGGTTCCTTCAGCGACGAGGAGTGGGCCATGACCGAAAGCGCAAAATCCAAGAGCTGGTCTCCCGCCTCCTGGCGTGGGCTGCCCATCGAGCAAGTTCCCGATTATCCGGATGCGGCGGCACTCCAGGCGGTGGAGCAGCAGCTTGCCGGGTTCCCTCCCCTTGTCTTCGCGGGCGAAGCCAGGAAGCTCAAGGCCGCGCTCGCAAAGGTCGCGTCGGGCGACGCCTTCCTTCTGCAGGGCGGTGATTGTGCCGAAAGCTTCGCCGAGCACTCGGCGGACAACATCCGCGATTTCTTTCGCGTCTTCCTGCAGATGGCCGTGGTCCTGACATTCGCGGGCGCCTCCCCGGTGGTGAAGGTCGGTCGAATCGCCGGCCAGTTCGCCAAGCCGCGTTCGGCGCCGACCGAGAAGATCGGAGGCACCGAGTTGCCGAGCTACCGCGGCGATGTGATCAACAACATCGACTTCACGCTCGAAGCGCGCACGCCCGATCCGGCGCGCCAGATCGACGCTTATCGACAATCGGCGGCAACGCTCAATCTCTTGCGCGCCTTCGCAACCGGCGGCTATGCGAGCCTCGAGAACGTGCATCGCTGGATGCTCGGCTTCGTGAAGGATTCGCCGGCCTCATCGCGCTTCAGCGAGCTTGCCGATCGCATCAGCGAAACCCTCGACTTCATGCGCGCCATCGGCATCGGCGCGGACATGCATCAAGAGATGCGCGTCACCGATTTCTACACGAGCCATGAGGCGCTGCTTCTTGGATATGAGCAGGCGTTCACGCGCATCGATTCGACGAGCGGGGACCCCTACGCGACTTCCGGCCACATGATCTGGATCGGCGACCGCACACGCCAACCCGACCACGCGCATGTGGAATTCTGCCGCGGCGTGAAGAACCCGCTCGGCCTCAAATGCGGCCCGTCTCTTACGCCGGAGGGGTTGTTGCGGCTCATCGACGTCCTCAATCCGGCGAACGAACCCGGCCGCCTGACGCTCATCTGCCGCTTCGGCGCCGCCAAGGTTTTCGATCACCTGCCGAAGCTCGTGGGCGCCGTGAAAACCGAAGGCCGGCATGTCGTGTGGTCCTGCGACCCGATGCATGGCAACACGGTCAAGACCGGCACTGGTTACAAGACCCGCCCCTTCGACCAGATCGTGAGCGAGGTGCGCAATTTCTTCGCGGTGCATCAGGCCGAGGGAACGCATGCGGGCGGAGTGCACCTCGAAATGACCGGCAAGAACGTCACCGAATGCACGGGCGGCGCGCGCGCCGTCTCCGATGCGGAGCTTGCCGACCGCTATCACACCCATTGCGACCCGCGACTCAATGCCGAACAGGCGCTCGAGCTCGCATTTCTCATGGCGGAGCTGTTGAAGAAGGAGCGCCAAGCGAGAGGGCGCCCCGTCATCGAAGCCGCGGAATGAACGCCCGGAGCACTTCGGAAAAAGCCGGTGTCAATGAGAACGTTCGTCACGCGGAGAACGTTCGTCACGCGGCATCGCTCGCATGCCACTCAGCGCTTCGAGCTCGATCATGAGCGCGGAGTTGATCCGAATGAGCGCCAGCACGGCTTCATGGGCGTTGCCCTTACAAGCCGCGATGATCGCTTGCGCCAGACGCGCCGGTGTCATTCGTTGCGATTCGGAGGTGTCGAGAATTGCGGCTGGGCATAATTCTTTTTTCATCTGCGTTTCCTTTCGTTGTTCCACTTTTGTTCTTTCGTGCCGCTCAGTCAAGACTTGCTTGTGAAGTTTTCCCGCCCCGATTAGGAAAGGCCCAATGTGCGGGCGCGTCACACAAAAGGGAGGCGAGCTTCCGGGCCTCGTCACGGTCAGCCTCGTCGAGGAGCCCATTCCGCCGCGCTGGAATGGGGCGCCGAGTCAAGAGTTCTGGGTCGTCCGCCGCGAGCCGACGAGCGGCGAGTATCGGCGCGACCGCCTCGTCTGGGGCTTCAAGACGGCATGGATGCGCGATGCCGGATCGGCAGGCCAGATCAACGCCACAGCCGAGCGACTCGCGAGCGCACCCATGTTCAAGGCGAGCTACGAGAAACGCCGCTGTCTCCTTCCCGTGGACAATTTCTTCGAATGGAAGTCCGAGCTCGGCAAAAAGGCAAGGCAGCCTTACGCGGTCGCGATGAAAGACGGCTCGCCCTTTGCGCTTGCCGGCATCTGGACGAGCTATCGCGAAGGCGAGAAGGTGGTGCGCAGTTTTGCGATCATCACCTGTCCGGCAAACAGCCTCGTCGCCGACATCCATCATCGGATGCCAGTGATCATCCATCCTGAGAATTACGACCGCTGGCTCTCGGCGCTCGAGCCCGACCCTCGCGACTTGCTCGCGCCCTTCCCTTCCGAGCCGATGATGATCTGGCCGATCTCAATGCGCGTGAACGCGCCCCGCAACGACAGCCAGGATATTCTCGAGCGGGTCGAAGTTTTTCCGAGCACTTCGAGCTGACCGGCCCTTCCCACGATTGTCACCGACCCCTCTAATCATTGGACCATGAGGCATTAACGAAATTTGCAAGTTTCCTTAGCCATGTGGAATGATAGGAACAGTTTCTGGACAAGGACAAATGGCGTGCAAGAGCTGGTGCCGTTCTAATTGGTGGATCGCCGCGCTGCTGCGAGCCAGTTTTCGAGAGCCAACCCAGGTACGCGACTGAATTCGCGCTCATTGTTTGTAACCAGCGTAGCCTCAATGGCGAGCGCCTGCGCGGCAATCCACGTATCATTCGCCCCTATTGGATTTCCCTTTCGCTCGAGCAGTGATCGGACCCGCGCGTAATGGCGCGTTGTTTCGGAATCGATCCCGACAAGCGGTAACCGCGCAACCAATGCAGCGAGCCGGACCCGATTACGCTCGCCATGGGCCGATTTCTCCGCACCGAATTCGAGCTCGCCTAGCACGATCGCCGACAAGCGTATGGCGCTGCGTGGCAGAAGGTCGAGTCTCTTTCGCACTTCTGACCTGCCTTTTAGCGCTGCAATCATGACGTTGGTGTCGAGAAGATAGAGCGTGGCCACGGCCTATTCGTCCCACGACGGCACATCTTCGGCCGGCGCATCTTCGGGCGCGACCAGGTCGATATCGTCATCCGCCCAGAAATCGCGAAAGATATCGGACGCCATCCGCGGATGATCTGGCACGAGCCGGGCCACGACCTTCCCATGCCGCGTAACCGCAATTTCCTCACCGGCTTCGACCTCGGCCAGCAAAGCGGAGAAGTGGGACTTTGCCTCTACGACGGTCACGTTCTTCATAAATCACCGCAAAAATGACCATATGGTCATAATGTACAGGAATACCCGTCTTTCGTCAACGTCCTGGAATTTTCTTAGGGCCATTGGAAACCGAAAAAGCCGGTGAGCCTTCACCCCGTTGTCACAGCGGTCTCGACATCGGCCGGGTCGACCTCCTGCGCGAGAGCCGCGTTGAGCTTGTCGCGGTCGAGCTCGCCCTCCCACCACGCGATGATCACCGTGGCCACTCCGTTGCCGGTGATATTCGTGAGCGCTCGACACTCGCTCATGAACTTGTCGACGCCGAGCACGATCGCCATGCCGGGAACGAGCTCCGGACGCACGGACGCGAGCGTCGCCGCGAGCGTGATGAAGCCCGCTCCCGTGACGCCGCTGGCGCCCTTCGAGGTGAGCATGGCCACGACGAGGATCGTCAACTGGTCGCCCAAGGAAAGCGACACGCCCAAAGCCTGCGCGATGAAGAGCGTGGCAAGGGTCATGTAGATGTTCGTGCCATCGAGGTTGAACGAATATCCCGTCGGCACCACGAGCCCGACGACGGATTTCGAGCAACCGAGACGTTCGAGCTTTTCCATCAGTTGGGGCAGCGCGCTCTCGGACGAGCTCGTGCCGAGCACGATCAGCAGCTCGTCCTTGATGTATGCGATGAACCTGATGATCGAGAAGCCGGCAATGCGGGCGATCCCGCCAAGCACCACGAGCACGAACACGATCGCCGTCAGGTAGAAGGTCGCCACGAGCCCCGCGAGATTGCCGAGCGCCTGAGGACCGAAGCGACCGACGGTGTAGGCCATGGCGCCGAACGCACCCAAGGGCGCGACTTTCACGATGATGGCGATCACGCCGAACATGATGTGGGCGAGATCGTCGATGAGGGCGCCCACGACGCGACCACGCTCGCCGAGGATCATGAGGGCAAAACCGAACAGCACGGAGAACAGCAAAACCTGGAGAATATCGCCCGCCGCGAAGGCTCCCATGGCACTATCTGGAATGATGTGGAGAATGAAATCGATCGACTTCATCTCACCCGCCTGCTTGGCGTAAGTGGCAACGGCCGTGGCATCCGCTTGTCCGGAGAACCCCACGCCCGGCTGCACGACATTGGCGACGATGAGCCCGAGAACAAGCGCGAATGATGAGACGATCTCGAAATAGACAAGCGCTTTGATCGCCACGCGCCCGACCTTCGCGGCCTGCTGGATATGGGCGATCCCCGAGACGACTGTGCAGAAGATGATCGGCGCGATGACCATCCTGATGAGCTTCACAAAGCCATCACCCAGCGCCCTTACCCAATCGTTTTGCGCGAAATGCGGAAAGAGCCATCCGACGAGCGCGCCGAGCGCGATCGCAATGAGAACCTGGACATAAAGAACCCTGTACCAGGGCCTTTTTGCGTGGACGTGCGTCTCGGCAGCTTGAAGGGACATGCTACTCGACCAGGGCTTTGAGCATCACCGACTTTATCGACAGAGTTGCGCAGCCGACGAGTCTTGGCAACAACCAAGAGTCCGCGGATGAATGTCACGAACCGCGAGCGCCCGAATGAGCGTTTCAGTCGCGCGCAGTCTTTGGCGCGAGCTCAGGACTGCGTGAGCCTGCTCGCGCAAGACAATGGGCCGTCACCCCCTTTGCAGCCCGGTTGGCTCGGCAACTCGTTTTTCTGATCGTCTTGCGAATAAATCGCGCAGAAGCGGTGTTTATACGGGAGGTAACTGGCGCGCACGAGGGCGTTACATGATCGCAGATTCGCTCACCAGGTCTGCAAAGCGAACCATGAAGGTTGCAGCGGGAGCCGTCCTCGCAGGGGCCATGACGCTGTGCTTATGGGTCGCGGTGATCGAAATACTCGCCTGAACCAACCAAACCCGGGCAAATCGAGGACGCCCATAAAGAATGCGCCTCGGGACAATTCGAAGTCTTTCAATTTCCGGCGCTTGCCAGCAACCGCCCTCCCCATTCCCCCGAGCGAGCGCGCGCCCAAATAGGCGGCAGGCAGGTCACTGGGGTGCTTTTTGCGCAAAGCCGGCCTATTTATCAGTTGGCCTGACCTACAGGCGTGTTTCCTGGGAGGGAAACATGCGCAACTTGATCGCCCTGGCGTTTCTGGCCTTGTTGCTTGCCGGCGCCGTTGCGATCTTCTCAGGATTGAACGATCATCACTGTAACGCCAGCTGCGCGGCCCGACAGCTACTGAATTCCTGAGTGCGAGGCCTTGTCCCCTGGGTTTAGCGGCGGCAGAACCGAGGTCGGGCGACGTTTTTCTCGGCGTTCCTCAGCGATGAGGGAAATGCGCACAGGCTCGAGACGGGCGAGAAGCTCCGTCCCTTCCGGCTGTGGAATTGCCGCCTCTCAGGCGCCGGAAGATTCACGCAAATCTTTTCGCAGCCGATCACGGTCCTCGATGTGCAGCGCGAGAGTCTCTTCGAAAGTGGACAGCAGCTCTTCGGCCCGCAGCGTGTCGTGACCGTGCTTATCAATCCGCGAGAATTTCGCGTTGCCGATTGACGTGGCGCGTGCCTTCAAGCACCGCAGCTTCCGCCTGGGTGAGATGAAGCCTGAGCGTGGCGCGATCTTCACCGATTGGCATGGGTTCGTAGCTCACCCAGGGGCGGGCCTGTAGAAAAGCAAGCCTGCGTCCGAATGGTGGGCGGTGACGGGCTCGAACCGCCGACCCTCTGGGTGTAAACCAGATGCTCTACCAACTGAGCTAACCGCCCGCGATGTTCGGCGGTGTTTAATCCCATGGCGCAGCGAGCGCAATCGAGGCTTCGAGTTGGCCAAGTGAACTCGCCAAGTGAACTCGCCAAGTGAATTTGACAAGTGAACTCGCCACCTGAACGCGCGCACTTCTGGAACAAGGCGCCGCCAAATGAAAGGCCCACCGAAGAGGTGGGCCTTTTGGTTCTTTCGCGTACCGCGATCAGTGGGCGACGAGGCCTGGATGATCCTCGTCGGGAACGCCGACCTTGGGTGCGATCTCGGGCTCCTTCCAATTGATGGGCGAAAGCGTGCCCACCAGCGCATGCTTGAGCACTTCGTCCATGCGCGAGACCGGCACGATCTCGAGGCCGTTCTTCACATTGGCGGGAATCTCGGCGAGATCCTTGGTGTTCTCCTCGGGGATCAGCACCTTCTTCACGCCGCCGCGAAGCGCCGCAAGCAGCTTCTCCTTCAGCCCGCCGATCGGCAGCACCCTGCCGCGCAGCGTCACCTCGCCCGTCATGGCGATGTCACGCCGCACCGGGACGCCGGCCATCACCGAGATGATGGCGGTAGCCATCGCGATGCCGGCCGAGGGGCCGTCCTTCGGGGTGGCGGCTTCCGGGACGTGCACATGGATGTCGCGCTTGTCGAAGAGCGGCGGCTCGATGCCGAAATCAAGCGCGCGCGAGCGGACGTAAGACGCCGCCGCGGAGATCGATTCCTTCATCACGTCCTTGAGGTTGCCGGTCACCGTCATCTTGCCCTTGCCGGGCATCATGACGCCTTCGATGGTGAGCAGCTCGCCACCGACCTCGGTCCAGGCAAGGCCCGTCACGACGCCCACCTGATCCTCCGTGTCCGTTTCGCCGTAGCGGAATTTCGGCGCGCCGAGATATTCCTCCACGACCTTGGGGGTCACGGTGATGCTCTTCGTCTTGCCGAGAAGGATATCCTTCACGGCCTTGCGCACGAGGTTCGACAATTCGCGCTCGAGATTGCGGACGCCCGCCTCGCGCGTGTAGCGCTGGATGAGGAACTTCAATCCTTCGGCATCGATCGTCCACTCCTTCTCCTCGAGCCCGTGCTTACGCATGGCGTTCGGGATCAGGTGGCGACGCGCGATCTCGGCCTTCTCGTCCTCCGTGTAGCCAGCAAGACGGATGACCTCCATTCGATCGAGCAGGGCCGGCGGAATGTTGAGCGTGTTGGCGGTCGTGATGAACATCACGTTCGAGAGATCGTAATCGACCTCGAGGTAATGGTCGTTGAAGGTCGAGTTCTGCTCCGGATCGAGAACCTCGAGCAGGGCGGAGGACGGATCACCGCGAAAGTCCATGCCCATCTTGTCGATCTCATCGAGCAGGATGAGCGGGTTCACCGTCTTGGCCTTGCGCATCGATTGGATGATCTTGCCGGGCATCGAACCGATATAGGTCCGCCTGTGGCCGCGGATCTCGGCCTCGTCGCGCACGCCGCCGAGCGACATGCGCATGAATTCGCGCCCGGTCGCCTTCGCGATCGATTTGCCGAGCGAAGTCTTGCCGACGCCGGGCGGACCAACGAAGCACAGGATGGGCCCGGTGAGCTTGTTCATCCGCTGCTGCACGGCAAGGTATTCGAGCATCCGCTCCTTGACCTTGTCGAGCCCGTAATGGTCGGCGTCCAGCGTTTCCTGAGCGAGCCTGAGATCGCGCTTGATCTTCGAGCGGCGCCCCCACGGGATGGAAAGCAGCCAATCGAGATAGTTGCGCACCACCGTCGATTCAGCGGACATGGGCGACATCTGCCTCAGCTTCTTGAGCTCGTGCATCGCCTTGGTGCGCGCTTCCTTGGAGAATTTTGTCTTGCGTATCTTCTCCTCGAGCTCTCCGAGTTCGTCCTTGCCCTCCTCGTCGCCGAGCTCCTTCTGGATCGCCTTCATTTGCTCGTTGAGGTAGTACTCACGCTGGGTCTTCTCCATCTGGCGCTTGACGCGCGTGCGGATGCGCTTCTCGACCTGAAGGACGGAGACTTCGCTCTCCATCAGGCTCAGCACCTTCTCGAGGCGCTTGGAAACTGAGAGGATTTCGAGCGCGGCCTGCTTGTCGCTCACCTTGACCGCGAGATTCGAGGCCACCGTGTCCGCAAGCTTCGAGTAATCATCGATCTGCGCCACGCTCTGCACGACTTCGGGCGAGACCTTCTTGTTGAGCTTGGCGTAGCTCTCGAAATCCCCGGCAACGGAACGTGCCAGCGCCTCCGCTTCGACCTTGTTGCCGATCTCCTCGGCGAGAACCACCGCGCGCGCTTCGTAGAAATCATCGGTGCGGGAATATTCGGCGATCTTGGCTCGCGCCAGGCCTTCGACGAGCACCTTCACCGTGCCGTCGGGAAGCTTGAGGAGCTGCAGGACCGTCGCGAGCACGCCGGTTCCGTAAATCGCGTCGGTCGCGGGATCCTCGGCGGCGGCATCGATCTGGGTCGCAAGCAGGATAAAGCGATCGTTGCGGACCACCTCTTCCAAGGCGCGGATCGACTTTTCGCGGCCGACGAAGAGCGGCACGATCATGTGCGGGAAGACGACGATGTCCCTCAGCGGCAGAACCGGAAATTCGTGGCTCTCGCCGGCTTGCGGCAGGGGGCGGCTTTTGGGGTCGCTCATCTATCGATATCCTCGTGTATCAGCCTTCCCAGCGCGAAAGGACTTTCCGACACCCCTCAAAGGCTGGTGCCGGTTGCGAATCCCTCGCAACGGAGAGGCTAGAATGGCAGCGAATGCCGGTAAACATCGCAATTTGGCGCATTCGCCCGAAAAAGGCAGATGGGAGCGACTCGGCGAAGTTTCAACGCAAGTCGCTGCAAGACGATCATGCCGCGCGGTCGGGATGGCTTAAGCCGACATCCCACCGGCTTCCTTGTCCCGATCGGCGTGGATGTAGAGCGGGCGCACCTTGCCCTCCACGACCTCCGAACCGATGACCACCTGCTCGACGCTGTCGAAACCGGGCAGATCGTACATGGTGTCGAGCAGGATGCTTTCCATGATCGAACGCAAGCCGCGAGCGCCCGTCTTTCGCTGAATCGCCTTGCGGGCGATGAGGTTGAGCGCCTCGTCCTGAAAGGTGAGCTCCACCGTCTCCATCTCGAAAAGCCGCTGATACTGCTTGACGAGAGCGTTCTTGGGCTCGGTAAGGATGCGCTTCAACGCCTCCTCGTCGAGATCCTCCAACGTCGCAATCACGGGAAGGCGCCCGACGAATTCCGGAATGAGGCCGAATTTCAAGAGGTCTTCTGGCTCGACGAGGCGAAGCACCTCGCCGGTGCGCCGGTCCTCGGGCGATTGCACCTTGGCGCCGAAACCGATCGACGTCCCTCGGCCGCGCGCCGAGATGATGCGCTCGAGCCCCGCGAAAGCGCCACCGCAAATGAAAAGAATGTTCGTGGTGTCGACTTGCAGGAATTCCTGCTGAGGATGCTTGCGCCCGCCTTGCGGCGGCACGGAGGCGACGGTGCCTTCCATGATCTTCAAAAGCGCCTGTTGCACGCCTTCGCCCGACACGTCTCGCGTGATCGAGGGGTTGTCGGATTTGCGCGAAATTTTGTCGATTTCGTCGATATAGACGATTCCACGCTGCGCCCGCTCGACATTGTAGTCGGAGGCTTGCAGAAGCTTGAGGATGATGTTCTCGACATCCTCGCCGACATAGCCTGCCTCGGTCAGCGTCGTCGCGTCGGCCATGGTGAACGGCACATCGAGGATGCGCGCCAGCGTCTGGGCGAGCAGCGTCTTGCCCGACCCGGTCGGCCCGACGAGCAGGATGTTCGATTTCGCAAGCTCGACGTCGGCGTGCTTGGTCGCGTGGTTCAGTCGCTTGTAGTGGTTGTGCACCGCGACCGAGAGCACCTTCTTGGCGTAATCCTGGCCGATGACATAGTCGTCGAGGACTTTACGGATCTCCTTGGGCGTCGGCACGCCATCGCGCGTCTTGACGAGCGAGGATTTCGATTCCTCGCGAATGATGTCCATGCACAGTTCGACACATTCGTCGCATATGAACACGGTCGGTCCGGCGATGAGCTTGCGCACTTCGTGCTGGCTCTTGCCGCAGAAGGAGCAATAGAGCGTGCTCTTGGAATCTCCGCCACTGGACTTGTTCATCGCAGATCTCCGTTCAGTCATCCCGCGCGGCGGAAACGCACCGGCACAAACCCTGGCAGCTTAGACGCGTTGACCCTAACGAAACCTAACCCGCTGTTTCGCAAAGTCCCGAAATCGCCCTCCCTTCTGTTCAGAATGCAACCACGCATCCGTCCCACAAGCAACAGCCGCCATGCCGCAGGTCACAGGCTAGTCACTTCTCGCAGGCCTTCATTTGGGCGCACCCGCGGGTGAGCCGTCCTCCGGACGCTTCTCCAGCACCTGGTCGACGATGCCGAACTCCTTGGCCGCTTCGGCGGTCATGAAATTGTCCCGTTCCAGCGCATCCTCGATCGTTTTCAGGTCACGCCCGGTGTGCTTCATATAGATTTCATTCAGCCGACGGCGAACCGACTCGATTTCGCGCGCATGGATGAGGATATCCGTCGTCTGCCCCTGAAATCCGCCGGACGGCTGATGAACCATGATTCTCGCGTTCGGGAGTGCAAATCGCATGCCG
>JAFBAS010000137.1 GCA_019247605.1 Hyphomicrobiales bacterium | reverse complement strand
AGGAGCGCGGTATTACCATCACCTCCGCGGCGACCACCTGCTTTTGGCGCGAGAAGCGCCTGAACATCATCGACACACCCGGACATGTGGATTTCACCATCGAGGTCGAGCGCTCCTTGCGCGTCCTCGATGGAGCAATCTGCGTTCTCGACGGCAACCAGGGCGTCGAGCCGCAGACGGAGACCGTCTGGCGCCAGGCCGACAAATACGACGTGCCGCGCATCGTGTTCGTCAACAAGATGGACAAGATCGGGGCCGATTTCTTCGAATGCGTCGACCAGATCGTGACGCGCGTCGGTGGCAAGCCGGTTTGCATTCAATTGCCGATCGGCGCCGAGAACACGTTCAAGGGCGTAGTCGACCTCGTGCGCATGAAGGGGATCATCTGGGAAGAGGAGTCGCTCGGCGCGAAGTTCCACGACATCGAAATCCCCGAAGACCTCAAGGAACAGGCCAGCGAATATCGCACCAAGCTCGTCGAGGCGTGCGTCGAGCTCGATGACGATGCCATGGCGGCTTATCTCGACGGCAAAGAGCCTGAGGAGGACGCGCTCCGCAAGCTTATCCGCAAGGCGGTCATCGGGCGCAATTTTCATCCCGTTTTTTGCGGTTCCGCCTTCAAAAACAAAGGAGTGCAGCCGCTTCTTGATGCGGTGGTCGATTTCCTTCCATCACCGGCCGATCGTGGCGCCATCGCCGGCATCGACTTCAAGACGGAGCAGCCGGTCGAGCGTCGTCCTTCCGATGACGAGCCGTTCTCCATGCTCGCGTTCAAGATCATGGATGATCCCTTCGTGGGCACGATCACCTTCTGTCGCATCTATTCGGGGAAGGTCGAATCCGGCACCACCGTGCTCAATTCGACGAAGGACAAGCGTGAGCGTGTCGGGCGCATGCTGCTCATGCACGCCAACAACCGCGAGGACATCAAGGAAGCGTTCACGGGCGACATCGTGGCGCTCGCAGGCCTCAAGGACACGCGCACCGGCGACACGCTGTGCGACATGCAGAAGCCCGTGATCCTCGAGAAGATGGAATTCCCCGATCCGGTCATCGAGGTCGCGATCGAGCCGAAATCCAAGGCCGATCAAGAAAAGCTTGGTGTCGCCTTGCAGAAGCTCGTCGCGGAAGACCCCTCCTTCCGCGTCTCGACCGACCAGGAGTCGGGCCAGACCATCCTCAAGGGGATGGGCGAATTGCATCTCGACATCAAGGTCGACATCTTGCGACGCACCTACAAGGTGGAAGCGACTGTCGGTGCGCCGCAGGTCGCCTATCGCGAGAAGATCACGCGCGAAGGCACGGTCGACTACACCCACAAGAAGCAGTCGGGCGGTTCGGGCCAGTTCGCCCGCGTGAAGATCAACCTGATCCCCGGCGAGCCGGGCTCGGGTTTCGTCTTCGAATCGAGGATCGTCGGCGGCTCCGTTCCGAAGGAATATATTCCCGGCGTCGAGAAAGGCCTCGAGAGCGTTCTGGGCTCAGGCGTGCTTGCCGGGTTCCCTGTCGTCGATCTGCGGGTCGAACTCGTGGACGGCGCCTACCATGACGTGGACTCCTCGGCGCTCGCCTTCGAGATCGCGGCGCGCGCGGCACTGCGGGAAGGCTTGCGTAAATGCCATTCGGTTCTCCTCGAGCCGATCATGAAGGTCGAGGTGGTCACACCCGAGGATTACACCGGCTCGGTGATCGGCGATCTCAACTCGAGGCGCGGGCAGATCCAGGGGCAGGACATGCGCGGCAACGCCAATGTCATCAACGCCATGGTGCCGCTCGCCAACATGTTCGGCTACGTCAACAATCTGCGCTCGATGAGCCAGGGGCGCGCGACCTTCACCATGCAATTCGACCATTACGAGCAAGTGCCGACGGCGGTGGCAGCGGAGGTTCAGGCGAAATTCGCCTAGACCGCCGTTACGTCACCGCCGCAACAGGGAAAGAAACCTGAGTTCCGACTGAGCCTGCCGGCGACACTTCGACCGAAAGTCGCCAAAGATCCTTGAATGGAGCAATGAGATGGCCAAAGAGAAATTCAACCGCACCAAGCCGCACTGCAACATCGGCACGATCGGTCATGTCGATCATGGCAAGACCTCGCTGACGGCGGCCATCACCAAGGTGCTCGCCGAATCGGGCGGGGCTACCTTTACGGCCTATGATCAGATCGACAAGGCGCCGGAGGAGAAGGCGCGCGGCATCACCATCTCGACGGCTCACGTCGAATACGAGACCAAGAAGCGCCACTACGCGCATGTGGATTGCCCCGGCCACGCCGACTACGTGAAGAACATGATCACCGGCGCCGCCCAGATGGATGGTGCGATCCTCGTGGTGTCGGCGGCCGACGGCCCGATGCCGCAGACCCGCGAGCACATCCTGCTCGCCCGACAGGTCGGTGTGCCCGCTCTCGTCGTTTTCATGAACAAGGTCGACATGGTCGATGACCCCGAGCTCCTCGACCTCGTCGAGCTCGAGGTGCGCGAACTCCTGTCGAAATACGAATTCCCCGGGGACGACATCCCGATCACCAAGGGCTCCGCGCTGTGCGCGCTCGAGAATACCAAGCCCGAGATCGGCCATGACGCGGTGCTCAAGCTCATGGATACCGTCGACGAATACATTCCCCAGCCCGAGCGTCCGAAAGACCAACCCTTCCTCATGCCGGTCGAGGACGTATTCTCGATTTCCGGACGCGGCACGGTGGTGACGGGTCGCATCGAGCGCGGCATCATCAAGGTCGGCGAGGAGGTCGAGATCGTCGGCCTGAAACCGACGCTGAAGTCGACCATTACCGGCGTCGAAATGTTCCGCAAGCTGCTCGATCAGGGCGAGGCGGGCGACAATGTCGGTTGCCTCCTTCGCGGGACGAAGCGCGAGGAAGTCGAGCGCGGGCAGGTGCTCTGCAAGCCGGGTTCGGTGAAGCCCCACACCAAATTCGTCGCCGAGGCCTACATCCTCACGAAGGAGGAGGGTGGCCGCCACACGCCGTTCTTCGGCAACTATCGGCCGCAATTCTACTTCCGCACCACCGACGTGACCGGGGTCATCAAGCTCCCGGAGGGCACCGAGATGGTGATGCCTGGCGACAACGTTTCGATGGAAGTCACCCTGATCGTGCCGATCGCGATGGAGGAGAAGCTTCGCTTCGCCATCCGCGAGGGCGGCCGAACGGTCGGTGCGGGCGTCGTCGCCTCGATCATCGAGTAGGAAGCAAGGACAATCGGGCGGGGTCGCCGAGGCGGCCGCCGCCCAAAGTTTTTCGCAAGGACAAAGCCGTCGATTGGATTGAGCGATGAACGGTCAGAACATTCGCATACGTCTCAAGGCGTTCGATCATCGGATCCTCGATGCATCGACCCGCGAGATCGTGTCGACGGCCAAGCGAACGGGCGCGCAGGTGCGCGGCCCCATTCCGCTGCCCACGAAACTCGAGCGCTTCACCGTCAATCGCTCGCCTCACATCGACAAGAAGTCGCGCGAGCAATTCGAGATCCGCACTCATAAACGCGTGCTCGACATCGTCGATCCGACCCCCCAGACCGTCGATGCGTTGATGCGCCTCGATCTGGCGGCCGGTGTCGATGTGGAGATCAAGCTCTGAAGGTTCACGACGGCACCGCGGTTGCAAAGGCAACCGTGAGCCGATGAGGAATAGGTCATGAGGTCAGGCATCATCGCGCAGAAGGTCGGCATGACCCGCGTCTTCACGGACGCGGGCGAGCACGTCCCGGTGACCGTGCTCAAGGTCGACCATTGCCAAGTCGTCGCACACCGCACGCTCGAGAAGAATGGCTACACCGCCGTCCAGCTCGGCATCGGCAAGGCGAAGGTGAAGAATGTCTCGCGCGCCGAGCGCGGTCATTTCGCCGTCGCCAAGGTCGAGCCCAAGCGCAAGGTGGCGGAGTTCCGCGTGGCGCCCGATGCGCTCATTCCGGTCGGCGCCGAGATCACGGCTGACCATTTCGTCCCTGGCCAGTTCGTGGACGTGACCGGAACTACGACGGGAAAAGGCTTCGCCGGAGGCATGAAGCGCTGGAATTTCGGCGGTCTTCGCGCCTCCCACGGCGTGTCGATCTCGCATCGCTCGCTCGGCTCGACAGGTGGTCGCCAGGACCCCGGCAAGACTTTCAAGAACAAGAAGATGGCGGGGCATCTCGGCGTCGACCGCGTCACCACACAGAATTTGCGGGTGGTGCGGACCGATGTCGAAAAAGGACTGATCCTCGTCGAAGGCGCGGTGCCGGGCGTGAAGGGCGGCTGGATCCGCGTTCGCGACGCGGTGAAGCGCAGCCTGCCGAAGGAAGCACCGCGTCCCGGCGCGTTCCGGGAGACGAATGCGGGCAATGGACAAGCGCCGGAGGCCAAGGCTTCCGCGACCGAAGGGGAGGGTGCGTGATGCAGCTCTCGATGACCACTCTCCAGGGCAAGCAGGCTGGCGAGGTGGCGCTTGCCGATGAGATTTTCGGCCTCGATCCGCGCGCCGATATTCTGCAGCGCTGCGTGCGATGGCAGCTCGCCAAGCGCCGCGCCGGCACGCATGCGGTGAAGAACCGCGCCGAGATCGCGCGCACCACGAAGAAGCTCTACAAGCAGAAGGGCACGGGCAATGCCCGCCACGGCTCGGCGCGGGTGGCCCAGTTTCGCGGCGGTGGTCGTGCTTTTGGTCCGTTGCCGCGCAGCCACGAGCATGATTTGCCGAAGAAGGTGAGGGTGCTCGCGCTCAAGCATGCTCTCTCGGCCAAGGCCAAGGACGGCGCCATTCTGGTGATCGACAAGGCGAGCGTCGACGGACCGAAGACGAAGGCCCTGAAGGAGCATTTCGGCAAGCTCGGCCTTGCGAACGCGCTTATTATCGATGGCGCCGAGATCGAGGCGAATTTCAAGCTAGCCGCGCGCGCCATCCCGAATATCGACGTTCTGCCGGTCCAGGGGTTGAACGTCTACGACATCTTGCGACGCGAGAAGCTCGTTTTGACGCAAGCCGCGCTGCACGCCATCGAGGAGCGCTTCAAATGAGCACGGACCCACGACACTACGACGTGATCGTTGCTCCCGTCGTCACCGAAAAAGCCACCACCGCGTCCGAGCACGGGAAGGTGATCTTTCATGTTCGCGGTGATGCGACCAAGCCGAGCATCAAGGCCGCGGTGGAGAAGCTCTTCAACGTGAAGGTCGAGAAGGTGAACACGCTCGTGCGCAAGGGCAAGGTGAAGCATTTCCGCGGCCGCAGTGGTCTGCAATCCGACGTGAAGAAGGCCATCGTGACGCTGGCGGCCGGCCAGTCGATCGATGTGACCACAGGCCTCTGAGCGCGAAGGAACGAGAAGCATGGCGCTGAAGCATTTCAAACCGGTCACGCCGAGCCTTCGCGAGCTCGTGATCGTCGACCGCTCGACCCTTTACAAGGGAAAGCCGGAGAAGACGCTGACCGAAGGCAAGCCTGCTTCGGGCGGACGCAACAACCATGGCCGCGTCACCGTGCGCTTTCGCGGCGGCGGCCACAAGCAGCGCTACCGCGTCGTCGATTTCAAGCGGCGCGAGAAGCTCGGGCAAACGGCCACGGTTGAGCGCATCGAATACGACCCGAACCGCACCGCCTTCATCGCGCTCATCTCCTTCGCGGACGGTGCCAAGTCCTACATCATCGCGCCGCAGCGCCTGGCGGAGGGCGACAAGGTGATCGCCGCGGAGCAGGCCGACATCAAGCCCGGCAACGCCATGCCGCTGCAGGCGATCCCGGTCGGTACTCTCGTGCACAACGTCGAGATGAAGATCGGCAAGGGCGGCGCGATCGCGCGTTCGGCGGGCTCTTATGCGCAGATCGTCGGGCGCGATCAGGGCTATGTGATCTTGCGGCTCTCTTCGGGCGAGCAACGCCTCATCCATGGCGGCTGCTTTGCCTCGATCGGGGCGGTCTCGAACCCCGATAACATGAACACCAATCTCGGAAAGGCCGGCCGCTCGCGCTGGCTCGGCCGCAAGCCGCATAATCGCGGCGTCTCGATGAATCCGATCGATCACCCTCACGGCGGCGGTGAAGGGCGAACCTCAGGCGGGCGTCATCCCGTTTCGCCTTGGGGTCAGCCGACGAAGGGCAAGAAAACGCGCATGAACAAGCGCACCGACACCATGATCCTGGCGAGCCGCCACGCTCGCAAGAAGAAGAGCTGAGGAACGAACCATGGCACGCTCTGTCAAGAAAGGTCCGTTCGTCGACGCCTATCTTTTGAAGAAGGCGGATGCCGCGCGCGGCTCCGGGCGCTCCGACGTGATCAAGATCTGGAGCCGGCGCTCGACGGTGCTACCGCAATTCGTCGGGCTGACCTTCGGCGTCTACAACGGCCACAAGCATATTCCGGTCTACGTGTCCGAAGAGATGGTGGGACACAAGTTCGGCGAGTTCTCGCCGACGCGCACCTACCATGGGCACGCGGGGGACAAGAAAGCCAAGCGACGATAAGCGAGGAGAGCGAGACATGGGAAAATCCGCACGTCCGCGCACGCTCGCGGACAACGAAGCCAAAGCCGTCCAGCGTATGATTCGCGTCAGCCCGCAGAAGCTTAATCTCCTGGCGCAGCTGATCCGCGGAAAAAAGGTCGCGGCCGCGCTCGCCGATCTCGAATTTTCGCGCAAGCGCATTGCCTCGAACGTGCGCAAATGCCTCGAAAGCGCGATCGCCAACGCCGAGAACAATCATCAGCTCGACGTCGACGATCTCGTGGTGAGCGAGGCCCATGTCGGCAAGGCGCTGGTGATGAAGCGCTTCGAAGCCAAGGGACGCGGCCGTTCGGGCCGTATCGAGAAGCCGTTCTCGCACCTCACCATCGTGGTGCGCGAAGTCGAAGCGAAAGCTTGAGGAGCCCGACATGGGTCAAAAGGTCAATCCGATCGGACTTCGTCTCGGCATCAATCGCACCTGGGACTCGCGCTGGTACGCGACGCGGGGCGAATACAGCCGCCTCCTGCATGAGGACATCCACATCCGCGACAAGCTGATGAAGGATCTCAAGCAAGCCGCGGTGTCGAAAGTCGTGATCGAGCGCCCGCACAAGAAGGCTCGCGTCACGATCCATTCGGCGCGGCCGGGCATCGTCATCGGCAAGAAGGGGGCCGACATCGACAAGCTGCGCAAGAATGTCGGGGAGATGACCGCGGCCGAGGTTGCCATCAACATCGTCGAGATCAGGAAACCTGAGATCGATGCGACCTTGGTCGCCGAGTCGATCGCCCAGCAGCTCGAGCGGCGCGTCGCCTTTCGCCGCGCCATGAAGCGCGCCGTCCAATCCGCGATGCGGCTCGGCGCGGGCGGTATCCGCATCGTGTGCTCCGGGCGTCTTGGCGGGGCGGAGATTGCACGCATGGAGCAGACGCGCGACGGGCGCGTGCCGCTGCATACGCTGCGAGCCGACATCGACTACGGAACGGCGACCGCGTTCACGACCTACGGCACTTGCGGCATCAAGGTGTGGATCTTCAAGGGCGAGATTCTCGAGCATGATCCGATGGCCCAGGAGCGGCGCATCACCGAGGAGAACCGGGGCGGCGGACAAGGCGCGCGGCGCGAAAGCGCTGCCCGCGCGGGAGCTTGAGCGATGCTGCAACCGAAGAAGACCAAGTTCCGTAAACAGCACAAGGGCCGAATACACGGCACCTCGAAGGGTGGCACGGATCTCAATTTTGGGCAATACGGCCTGAAGGCGCTCGAGCCCGAACGCGTCACGGCCCGCCAGATCGAGGCCGCTCGCCGCGCCATCACGCGCGAGATGAAGCGTGCCGGCCGCGTGTGGATCATGGTGTTTCCGGACGTGCCCGTCTCGAAAAAGCCCATCGAGGTGCGCATGGGAAAAGGCAAGGGCGCACCCGAATTCTGGTGCTGCCGGGTCAAGCCCGGGCGCATCATGTTCGAGGTGGATGGCGTGCCGAACGCAGTCGCGCGCGAGGCGCTGAGATTAGGCGCTGCCAAGCTGCCGATCCGCACCCGCTTCGTCGAACGCCTGCCGGATTGAGGAGGGCTGTCATGAAATCCGACAATCGGCTCGGCGATTTGAAGGGCATGGGCGCGGATGCGCTGCAAGACGAGCTTTTGAAGCTGAAGAAGGAGCAGTTCAATCTGCGCTTCCAGCGTGCCACGGGACAGCTCGAGAACACTGCGCGCGTGCATGTCGTGAGGCGCGACATCGCTCGCGTGAAGACTCTGGCGCGGCAGAAGGCCGCCGCCGTGGCCAAGGGTTGAGGAGAGCAAGATGCCGAAGCGCATCCTTCAAGGCGTGGTCGTCAGCGACAAGCAGGACAAGACCGTTGTGGTCAAGGTCGAGCGTCGTTTCCTGCATCCGGTCATGAAGAAGACCGTGCGGCGCACCAAGAATTACCACGCCCATGACGAGAAAAACGCGCACAAGGTCGGCGATCAGGTGCGGATCGAGGAGAGCCGCCCTTTGTCGAAGCTGAAGAACTGGGTGGTCGTGGGCGAGGCCGTGGTGAAAGCCTGAATCTCGCCCGAGGAATGCAATCCGGGCATCCTTGCCCGGTCGGACAAGGTCCGGCGCTCGCATGAGGCGGCGCCGGAAACCGGTCCGAGAGGCTTCTAAGATAGGGATCGTGTCATGATCCAGATGCAGTCCAACCTCGACGTCGCCGACAATTCCGGCGCGCGTCGCGTCATGTGCATCAAGGTGCTCGGCGGCTCGAAGCGCAAATTCGCTTCCGTGGGCGATATCATCGTCGTGTCCGTGAAGGAGGCGATCCCGCGCGGGCGCGTGAAGAAGGGCGAGGTGACCAAGGCCGTCATCGTGCGCACCTCCAAGGACATTCGCCGCCCCGACGGGTCGGTGATCCGCTTCGATCGCAACGCGGCCGTCCTGATTAACGCCCAGAAGGAGCCGATCGGCACGCGCATCTTCGGGCCGGTTCCGCGCGAGCTGCGCGCCAAGAACCACATGAAGATCATTTCGCTCGCCCCGGAGGTCCTGTGATGGCCGCGAAAATCAAGAAAGGCGACAAGGTCGTCGTCCTTGCGGGGCGTGACCGCGGGCGCAACGGCGAGGTGATCCGAATGTTTCCGGCCGAGCAGCGGGCGCTGGTGCGTGGCGTGAACATGGTGCGCCGGCACCAGAAGCAATCGGCGCAATCGGAGGGCGGCATCATCTCGAAAGAAGCGCCTATTCATTTATCGAACATCGCCGTCGCCGATCCGAAGGACGGCAAGGCGACGCGCGTGGGCTTCAAGATCCTGGGGGATGGCCGCAAGGTCCGATTCGCCAAGCGTTCCGGAGATTTGATCGATGGCTGAGGCACAAGCTGCCGCCGAGAAGGCGGCAAAAGCTGAGAAGCAAGTTCCGCAGTCGCCAAAGGATGCGGCACGCGCCGAGAAAGCCGCCGCCAAAGCCGAGAAGGCCGCCAAGGCCGAAAAGGCTCCAGGCGAAAAATCCGCGCGTCCGCGCTTGCCGCAAGGCTATCAGCCGCGTCTGCGCAAGTATTATTCCGAGGTCGTGGCGCCCCAGCTCGTCGAGCAGTTCGGCTACAAGAACAAGATGCAGGTGCCGGTGATCACCAAGGTGGTGCTCAATATGGGGGTGGGAGAGGGGGTCGCCGATCGCAAGAAGGTCGAGAACGCAGCCGCCGACCTTTCCCTGATCGCGGGACAAAAGGCGGTTGTCACGCGTTCGCGAAAGGCGATCGCGACCTACAAGCTGCGCGAGAACCAGCCGATCGGCGCTCGCGTAACGTTGCGCAAGACGCAGATGTACGAATTCATCGATCGTCTGGTGACGGTCGCCTTGCCGCGTGCGCGCGATTTCCGCGGCCTCAATCCGAAGAGCTTCGACGGGCGCGGCAATTTCGCGATCGGCATAAAGGAACACATCATCTTTCCCGAGATCAACTACGACAAAATCGATCAGGTCTGGGGACTCGACGTCGTGGTCTGCACTTCGGCGAGAACCGACGATGAAGCCCGCGCGCTTTTGCGCGCGCTCAATTTTCCCTTCCGGCAGTGAGGCCGAATTTCGGAAGCTGAGGCTGGAGAACGAACGAACATGGCGAAGAAGAGCTCGATCGAGAACAACAAGAAGCGCATGCGGCTCGCCCAGCGCTACAAGGACAAGCGCGCGGCTTTGAAAGCGATCGCGGCCGATGAGGGCAAATCGGCCGAGGAGCGCTTCCTGGCGCGGGTGAGGCTCGCCGAGCTTCCGCGCAACTCCAGCGTGACGCGGGTGCGCTTGCGCTGCGAGGTCTCCGGACGGCCGCGAGGTGTCTATCGCAAGCTCAAGTTGAGCCGCATCGCGCTGCGTGATCTCGGCTCCAAGGGCATGGTGCCCGGCCTTGTGAAGTCGAGTTGGTAAGGAGAGCGAGATGGCGATCAACGATCCTCTCGGCGACATGCTGACGCGCATCCGCAACGCGCAGATGCGCAAGCGGAGTAAAGTCTCGACGCCCGGCTCGAAGCTTCGCGCGCGTGTCCTCGACGTGCTGCAGGCGGAAGGGTATATCCGCGGCTACAACTCGACCGAGTTCGGCAATGGCCGGACGGAATTCGAAGTCGAGCTCAAATATTATGATGGTCAACCCGTCATTCGCGAAATCGCGCGCGTGTCGAAACCCGGACGGCGCGTCTATTCGACGGTGGACGCGGTTCCGCGCGTGGCAAATGGGCTCGGCATGGCGATTCTGTCGACGCCACTAGGCGTCATGGCCGATCACGAGGCGCGCGAGCGCCATGTGGGCGGCGAAGTGCTTTGCACCATCTTCTGAACTTGTTGCATCGGAACTTCCTCTTTTAGAGAGAGCATCATGTCTCGTGTAGGCAAGAAGCCGATAATCATCCCGAGCGGCGTCACCGCCTCGGTCGAGGGCCAAGCCGTCAAGGTCAAGGGCACGAAGGGCGAGTTGCGCTTCGAGGTTCCGGACGATGTGGCGGTGGTGATGGAGAAGGGCGCGATCAAGATCGATCCGCGCTCGTCATCGAAAGCGGCGCGCGCGCTTTGGGGTACTTCACGAGCGCGCATCGCCAACCTGGTCGAGGGCGTCACCAAAGGTTTCGAGAAGCGGCTCGAGATCACGGGCGTGGGCTATCGCGCGGCGGCCCAGGGCAAAGTCCTCAAGCTGTCGCTCGGCTACAGCCACGAGATCGACTTTCCGGCGCCGGAAGGGGTGGCGATCACGACCCCGAGGCCCACCGAGGTCGTGCTCACCGGCATCGACAAGCAACGCGTTGGTCAGGCCGCCGCCGAGATACGCGCACTGCGCAAGCCCGAGCCTTACAAAGGCAAGGGCGTGAAATACGCCGACGAGTTCATCTTCCGCAAGGAAGGTAAGAAGAAATGAGGATGGCGCTGCGATGATGAAGCAAGAAAAAATTCGCGCTCGTCGCATCGCGCGCATCCGCCGATCCGTGAAGACGGCGGCGAAGGGGCGCGCGCGGCTTTCCGTCCACCGCTCCTCGAAGCAGATCTACGCGCAGCTCATCGATGACGCGAAGGGCGAGACGCTGGCCGCGGCTTCTTCCCTCGAGAAGAGCGTGCGCGCCGGGTTGAAGAGCGGCGCGACGATCGAGGCGGCGGCGGCGGTCGGGAAAACGATCGCGGAGCGCGCCAAGGCCAAGGGGCTGACGAACGTGGTGTTCGATCGCGGCGGCTATCTTTTCCACGGCCGCGTCAGGGCGCTCGCCGAGGCGGCCCGCGAAGGTGGGCTGGAATTCTAGGTTTCAGGCAAGGACGAAAGCGAGCGGGCCCTTCAGCCCCTTGATCGAGAGAAGAACATGGCGAGAGATACGGGCAAGCGTGAGGAGCGGGACAGCGAGTTCGTCGACCGCCTCGTGCATATCAACCGGGTGGCGAAGGTGGTGAAGGGCGGTCGGCGCTTCAACTTCGCGGCACTCGTCGTCGTCGGTGACCAGAAGGGCCGGGTCGGCTTTGGCCACGGGAAAGCGCGAGAGGTGCCCGAAGCCATTCGCAAGGCGACGGACGCCGCGCGGCGGGGCCTCGTGCGCATTCCGCTGCGTGAAGGGCGCACCTTGCATCATGATGCGAGCGGCCGGCATGGCGCGGGACGCGTCGTGCTGCGCGCGGCACCGGCTGGCACCGGCATCATCGCCGGCGGGCCGATGCGCGCCGTCTTCGAATCGCTCGGCATTCAGGACGTGGTGGCCAAGTCGCTCGGTTCCTCAAATCCCTACAACCTCGTGCGCGCCACCTTCGATGCGCTCAAGGGTGAGGATTCTCCGCGCTCGGTCGCCGCGCGCCGTGGCCTCAAGATCGCGGTGCTGCAAAGCCGTCGCCAGGTCGAGGCGGTCGACGCCTCCGGCGATGCGTGAGGAGACAGCGGCAAATGGCGCACAAAAAGATCACCATCGAGCAGATCGGCTCCCCGATCCGCCGCGATTTCCATCAACGTCAAACGCTTATCGGGCTTCGCCTCAACAAGCTGCACCGCCGCGCGACCCTCGAGGATACGCCGGCGATCCGTGGCATGATCGAGCATGTGAAGCATCTCGTGCGCGTGGTCGAGGCGCAGTGAGGAGAGTGGAATGAAGCTCAACGAGATTTCCGACATTCCCGGCGCCCTCAAGGCGAGGAAACGCGTGGGTCGGGGCATCGGCTCGGGCAAAGGCAAGACCGCGGGACGAGGCGTTAAGGGTCAGAAGGCGCGTACCGGTGTCGCGGTGAAGGGCTTCGAGGGGGGGCAGATGCCGCTCCACCGCCGTTTGCCGAAGCGCGGCTTTCGCAGTCTCTCCAGGCGGGAGCTGAACGAGGTCAATCTCGATCGCATCCAGGTGGCGCTCGACGCCGGCAAGCTTGCCGCGGGCAAGACGATCGACGTCGCGGCGCTGGTGGCGAGCGGCGTTTGCCGCAGCTCGCGAAGCGGCGTCAAGCTCCTCGGGCGCGGTGAGTTGAAGTCGAAGCTTTCCTTCGAGGTGGAAGGCGCGTCGAAAGCGGCGGTGGCCTCCGTCGAGAAGGCCGGCGGCTCGGTGAAGATAAGGACGCAGGAAGCACCCGCGCCTTGATCATCGCTTGCTGAACACCTACGTCCTGGCTCAGTTCGGACAGGCGGTCACGTGCGTCGCGGGGCTTGGCCGGCCGGTTGATGCGGGTCGAGAGCAGATGCGGAGATAGACATGGCTTCGGCCGCCGAGCAAATCGCCTCCAATTTCAATTTCGGCGCCTTTGCCAAGGCCGAGGAACTGAAAAAGCGCATCTGGTTCACGCTGGGCGCGCTCGTCGTTTATCGGCTCGGCACCTACATCCCCATGCCGGGCATCAATCCGGATGCCTTGGCCGATACGTTCAAGCAGGCGCAGGGGGGCATTCTCGGCCTCTTCAACATGTTCTCGGGCGGAGCCGTCGGACGGCTCGCGATCTTTGCCTTGAACATCATGCCGTATATTTCGGCGTCGATCATCATTCAGCTTCTCACCTCCCTTTCGCCCCAGCTCGAGGCTTTGAAGAAGGAAGGTGAAGCCGGTCGCAAGGTGCTCAACCAATACACGCGCTACCTCACCGTCCTGCTTGCCGTGTTCCAGGCTTATGGAATCGCGGTCGGGCTCGAAGCCTCGAGCGGGAATGTGGTCCTTCAGCCGGGCATGTTCTTTCGCATCTCGACGGTGATCACGCTTACGGGCGGCACGCTCTTTCTCATGTGGCTCGGCGAGCAGATCACGAGCCGAGGCATCGGCAACGGCTCCTCGTTGATCATCTTCTCGGGTATCGTGGCCAATCTGCCGACCGCCTTTTTAAACATGCTGGCACTCGGGCGCGAGGGCAAGAACTCCACGGTCCTCATCTTGGGCGTCATCGTCATGGCCGTGGCGGTGATTTGTTTTTGCGTGTTCATGGAGCGAGCGCAGCGGCGGCTTTTGATCAACTATCCGAAGCGCCAGTCCGGCAACCGCGTTTACGAAGCGAATACGTCCTTCTTGCCGCTGAAGCTAAACACCTCCGGCGTCATTCCGCCGATCTTCGCCTCGTCGCTCCTCTTGCTGCCGGCAACTCTCGCAAGCTTCTCGCGCAATGACGGAACCGGCATCATCGGGGCTATGTCGACCTATCTCGGTCACGGGCGCCCGCTGTACATGATCCTCTATGTGGCTCTCATCGTATTCTTCGCCTTTTTCTATACGGCGATCGTGTTCAACCCGCAGGAGACGGCCGATAACTTGAAGAAACATGGCGGCATCATCCTGGGCATTCGGCCCGGCGAGCGCACCGCAAGCTATATCGATACGATCCTCACGCGGATCACGGTGATCGGCGCGGCCTACCTCGCCATCATTTGCCTGATTCCCGAAATCCTGGTGTCGTCAGCGGCGCTCCCCTATTACTTCGGCGGGACATCACTTCTCATCGTGGTGAGCGTGACGATGGACACGGTGGCACAGATCAACGGTCACCTTTTGGCACACCAATATGAGGGCCTGATCAAGAAATCGAAGCTGCGAGGCCGGCGTCGATGAGGCTCGTGCTGCTCGGACCGCCAGGAGCCGGCAAGGGCACCCAGGCGGCGAGGCTCGTGGCGAAATACCAGATTTTGCACCTGTCGACGGGCGACATGCTGCGCGCGGCGACCGAGGCGGGGACGCCGACGGGCCTTGCCGCGAAGGAGATCATGGCCCGTGGCGAGCTCGTTCCGGATTCGGTGGTGGTCAAGATCATCGAGGATCGGATCGCCGAGAGCGATGCCGCGAAGGGCTTCGTGCTTGACGGCTTCCCACGCACGGTTGCGCAAGCCCGATCGCTCGACACCATGCTCGCCGCAAAGGCCCAAAAGCTCGACGCTGTCATCGAGCTCGAAGTCGATCCCGAGAAGCTCGTCGATCGCATCGTGAAGCGTGCGGAGGAGGCGAGGCGCTTGGGGTTGCCCGTCCGCAAGGACGACGATCCTGCGGTCTTCGCTACGAGACTTGCCGCCTATCGGGCGCAAACCGCTCCCGTCTCAGCCTATTACCGGGAAACCGGCTTGCTGAAGGCGGTAAATGGCATGGAGCCTATCGATGCGGTGACGCGTGCGCTCGGCACCGCGCTCGAGAGGCATTTGCATGTATGATCTGCGGAAGCTTGTGTTGACGAAAAGGGCCAATGGCCCTAGAAGCGGCGCGAACCGAGGATGACGTTCGCAGTTGGCCGGGCAACCGTGCCGGCTGCTTTGTGTTTGTCGCCGGGATTTGATTCCGCAACATTTTGCATGATGGGGACGTGGTGAACGTTCCGCCTGAAGGAGAAGCGGCGTGGCTCGCATTGCTGGCGTCAATATACCGACCAATAAGCGCGTTGCGATCGCGCTGCGGTATATCTACGGAATCGGCCCCACGAACGCGCAGATCATCTGCGATAAGGTCGGGATTCCGGCCGAGCGGCGCGTCTTTCAGCTCACGGATCAGGAAGTCCTGCAAATCCGCGAGATGATCGACCGCGATTACATGGTCGAGGGCGATCTTCGTCGCGATGTGGCGGTGAACATCAAGCGCCTGATGGATTTGGGGGCTTATCGGGGGCTTCGTCACCGTCGTGGCCTGCCCGTGCGGGGCCAGCGCACCCATACCAACGCACGCACCCGCAAGGGCAAGGCAAAGCCGATCGCCGGCAAGAAAAAGTAACTCGCTTCGTCAGCGCAGCTTTGGCGCAACAACATTGTCGCTCGGGCGTATCGTCGGGCGTTGGGAGAACGGAACATGGCTAAGGAAGCCGGTCGCGTCAGGCGGCGCGAACGCAAGAACATCGCCTCTGGCGTCGCGCATGTGAATGCGAGCTTCAATAACACGATGATCACGATCACCGATGCGCAGGGGAATGCCATCTCCTGGTCGTCATCGGGCGTCATGGGTTTCAAGGGCAACCGAAAGTCGACGCCTTATGCGGCGCAAGTGGCGGCGGAGGACGCGGCCCGCAAAGCGCAAGAGCATGGGGTCAAGATGATAGAGGTCGAGGTTTCGGGACCCGGGTCGGGTCGCGAATCGGCGCTACGCGCCTTGCAGGCCTCGGGCTTCACCGTCACCTCCATTCGCGACGTGACGCCCATTCCTCACAATGGCTGCCGGCCGCGCAAGCGCCGGCGCGTATGAACCGGACACGCCTTTCGCGTCCGATCTTATCGATTTCGCTTCGCGCTTGAGCGGAGCCGAGCTGTCAAAGGAAATTGGCCGTGATGCACAAGAACTGGCAAGATCTGATCAGACCCTCGAAGCTCGAGGTCTCGTTCAACGACGCTGCGCACCGCGTGGCGACCGTCGTCGCCGAACCGCTCGAGCGCGGCTTCGGCACCACGCTCGGCAATGCGCTTCGCCGCGTGCTGTTGTCTTCGCTTCAGGGAGCCGCCGTCACCTCGATTCAAATCGACGGCGTGCTCCACGAGTTCTCCTCGATCGCGGGCGTGCGCGAGGACGTGACGGACATCATCCTCAACGTGAAGACAATCGCGTTGAAGATGCAGAGCGATCAGCCCAAGCGCTTGACCTTGCGCAAGCAGGGGCCTGGAAGCGTCAAAGCCGGCGACATCACGGTCAGCGGCGACATGCAGATCCTCAACCCCGAGCTCGTCTTGTGTACGCTCGACGAAGCAGCCGAATTCCGCATGGAGCTCACGGTCGCGAACGGCAAGGGCTATGTGCCGGCCGACAAGAATCGCGCCGAGGACGCTCCGATCGGCCTCATTCCGGTCGACAGTCTTTTCAGCCCGGTGAAGAAGGTCTCCTACCGTGTTGAGAACACCCGCGAGGGCCAGGTGCTCGATTACGACAAACTCACCATGACGATCGAGACGAATGGAGCGGTGTCCCCCGATGATGCTGTCGCTTACGCGGCGCGCATCATCCAGGATCAGCTGAACGTCTTTGTGAATTTCGAGGAACCCCGCAAGGAGCAGGCCGTCTCCGTTTCGGCGCCCGAGCTTCCCTTCAACCCCGCGCTTCTCAAGAAGGTCGACGAGCTCGAGCTCTCGGTGCGCTCGGCGAACTGCCTCAAGAACGACAATGTCGTTTACATCGGCGACCTCATCCAGAAATCGGAAGCGGAGATGCTGCGCACGCCCAATTTCGGGCGCAAGTCGCTGAACGAGATCAAGGAGGTGCTCGCCACCATGGGGCTGCATCTCGGCATGGAGGTCACAGGCTGGCCGCCGGAGAATATCGAGGAGCTGGCCAAGCGCTTCGAGGAGCACTATTGAGACGGAGCTTGAAAGCTCCGATTGGGAAGAGCGCCAGCAGGATCGACCATGTACCACCGCAAAAGCTATCGCCGCTTCGGCCGTTCTTCCGAGCATCGGCAAGCGATGTTTGCCAATCTCGCGGCCGCGCTCATCAAGCATGAGCAGATCGTCACTACGCTGCCGAAGGCAAAGGACCTGCGCCCGGTCGTGGAGAAGCTCGTGACGCTCGGCAAGCGTGGCGACCTTCATGCCCGCCGCCAGGCCATGGCCAAGATCGGCGATGAGCAAATGGTCAAGAAGCTGATCGAGGTGCTCGGGCCGCGCTACAAGGAAAGACAGGGCGGCTACACGCGCATCCTGAAGGCTGGCTATCGCTACGGGGATGCCGCACCCGTCGCGGTGATCGAGCTCGTGGATCGCGACGTCGATGCCAAGGGCCTGGATTCGGGGCCGACGCAAAAAACCGAAGTGGTCGAGTCGGCCGCCGCTTAAGCAGGTGGCCTGCACGGCAAGCTCGAAGGGCGCCCTAAGGCGCCCTTTTTCGTCTTCGCATTCGCTCTTCGCAAAGGAAAGCTCGGCGGCTGGTCGTCACCATGAGTTGAAGATGCGCGGTGTTGCTTTTTTGGCTCGGTGCCCTTTGTCTTGGATTGTTATTATTGGATATGGCAAAGGGGAGAAATCAGGATGTCGTTCGTGGAACAGGCAGCGCTACGAGGCAAAGCGGCGATGCGCTCGGCCAGTTTTGGACGCCTTGCGAGCGCATCGACGCAAAGAAACTTGGGTCCACGGCTCGGGGCCATGTTGGGGCTGCTGGCCTTTGCGCTCTGTGCGCCCGCGCAAGCACAGGGTAGCAAGGGGAGCGAACGCAATTGGGTCGCCGCTTGGACCGCCTCGGCGCAAGGGCCTTATCCGATCGGCAACCCGACCGCGCAACCCGAGCTCAAATTCGCCCTGCCATCGGCAGATCGGGGCGCAACGGATCAGACCTTTCGCCTGATCGTGCGTCCCGATGTTTGGGGCGGCGAGGCGCGGATCCGTCTTTCGAATGCGTTCGGCAACAAGCCCGTCACCTTCGATGATGTCGAGCTTGCCTTGCAATCGAGCGGCAGTGCGCTCGTGCCCCATACGAGCCGACCCGTGACCTTCGAAGGCAAGGCGAGCGTCACTGTGCCGGCAGGTCAAAGCGCGCTCAGCGACATGGTCGCGCTGTCCTGGGTGAAGGACAGGAACGATCCCCTCCTTGCCAATCGCAAGCTCGCCGTGAGCTTTCATGTGGCGGGCGAGAGCGGGCCGATCACTTGGCACGCCAAGGCGCTCACCACGAGCTATATCTCGCCGCCGGGCTCAGGCTCACACGGACGCGAGGAAAGCGAGATCAGCTTTCCGTTCTCTTCGACCTCCTGGTATTTCCTCGATGAGGTCCAGATGGCGGTGCCGGACGCGCGTACCATCGTCGCGTTCGGCGATTCGATAACCGACGGCACGGCCTCCACTCTCAACGAAGACGATCGTTGGCCGGACGTGTTCTCGCGTCGCGTCCATGCTGCCTTCGGCAATCGATTCAGCGTCGTGAACGAGGGGATCGGCGGCAATATGGTGATCGGGCCCTCGAACTACGCGAGCCAACCTTTTGCCGGCGGCCCCGCGGCGCTCGACCGGCTCGACCGCGACCTGTTGAGCCTGCCGCATGTGACGAAGGTGATCTTCCTCGAAGGCATCAACGATTTCGGGAACGCCGGAGCGGAGCCCGAGAAGGTGGAGGCCGGCATACGCGCTTTTGTGGACAAGCTCCGGGCTCGCATTCCCGCCGTGAAGCTCTACATCGGGACGCTCACCTCGGCGGTGAACAGCACGAATGCGGGCTATGGTGCACCGGTGGTCGAAGAGAAACGGCGCGCTTTCAATCAGTTCATCCGCTCTGCCGATATCTTCGACGGCGTCATCGACTTCGACGCGGCGACCATCGACCGAAACACCGGGGAGTTGAAGGCGCAGTTTCAGCCGAATTCCACGACTGGCGGGCCGGGAGACAAGCTTCACCCCAATCGCGCCGGTTATGCGGCGATGGGCCAAGCGATCGATTTCGCGAAGGTCTTCGGCGCCGAGCCCTGATGATCTGGTCTGCCGGCGATGAAGTTAAATCGGGCATTCGATCATCTCTCGCGTTCGGATCACAAAAGAAGCCCGATTAACGATCTTGACGCTAAAATTTGCTAACGAGCAATCGAACGCTAGCTAACGTGCGTTAGACATCAATCAGGGCATTAAGATGAGTATCGGACGAACTTCCCCTGAGCGGCTATGGCAAACGGACAAGGTTACTTTGTTGGATAGTGCGGCGCTTGCAGATGCGACGGCAAAGATCCTGAAGGGCGGCGTGCTCGGAACAAATGAGAAAAAGTATGATACCCATAAAGTTTCCAGCGAATTGATCGAGATGCTCTTTGGCGAATTGCGGGACAGTTCTGGCGTCCACGTCGAAACTGCGCTCGCAGCGTTGGGGGCCGTGGCCGGTTTCTCTTGCCAAATGGCGCTTCGCGAGACCATCATTAAATCTGGGCAACTGACCGAAGATAAGGTCTTTGCCGCCGTGAAGACCAAAAATGGTGACACCTTTTATTTCGGTGGTTCACTGAACGAAATTCTATTTGCAAATAAGCCGGGAGCTCTTTCGATTTATGAGTTCGTCGGCGGCGCGGCTCAGAAGCTAGGTGCTAAGAAGCTGCCGAATATCAATGAGATCGTGAAATATGAGGCGATTACTTTAGGGGGCGACGATTTTGGTGGCCTGCGCCTACCTAATAATCACATGCCGAAATCGAAGCCGATTTCGCTGTTAGATAAATTTTGGAATCCGTTTCGCAATTTTCTTTTGATTAATGTGCCAACACCAATGCACTGGCCCTTCGTTTTGGGATTAAGTGCACAAATGATTATCATCGAGGCGAAGGAAGTTATTGATCCCGGTTTGGCTGCCGAGATTGTCATGCAGTCGGCTATTCCCATGGCTAAGATTGACCCTAGCAAAATACATCTCGCCTACTTCCAGATAAAATGATTGTAGACGAATTAGACCCTCTATTCGGTCCTTAGCTCAGCTTCTTGCGCCCGAGTTCTGCCAAGAGCTCCTGGACGAGGTGCTCAAGCCCAGGCTCATTGCGTGATCGCTTCAGTCGCTCCGCCGCAAGCGGATCCGCGACAAGCTCGAGCGGGGGCTCGTTGCGCGATCGCTTCATGCGCTCTGCGGCGAGGATCGTCCGCAGATCGGCGAATGTCCGGTTGAGATCGTCATTGACGAGCACGTAATCGAAATCGCGCCAATGAGAAATTTCCGCCGCGGCTGAAGCGAGGCGCTTTTGGATGGTGCTCTCGTCGTCCTCCGCTCGCCGGCGCAGCCGCTCGACAAGCTCTGGAATTGAGGGTGGCAGGATGAAGACGCTCGCGACATCGCTTCGCATCGCCTTGTAGACCTGCAACGTTCCCTGAACGTCGATGTCGAAGAGGTAGTCGCGGCCGGCCTCGAGCGCGGTTTCGACCGGCCTGCGAGGCGTGCCGTAGAAATTTCCGTGCACTTGTGCCCATTCGAGAAGCTCGCCACGCTCGCGCAACATTTCGAATTGGTGCTTGTCGATGAAGTGATAGTGCAGGGCGTCGACCTCGCTCGGTCGGCGCAACCTCGTCGTGACCGAGACCGATAGAGTGAGCCGATCATCGGCCTGCAACAAGAGCCGGCTCAACGTGGATTTGCCCGCGCCGGATGGCGAAGCGATGATGAGGATGAGCCCACGGCGGGGAAGGGGCTTTGTCTCCCTCGACGGTTGTGGGGTGGTCGTCATTCGACGTTCTGCACCTGCTCACGCCATTGTTCCACGACGGACTTCAGCTCGAGCCCGATGCGTGAGAGCGCCACGTCATTTGCTTTTGCCGTGAGCGTGTTCGCCTCGCGCGAAAACTCCTGCGCCAGGAAATCGAGCCGCCGCCCGATGGCGCCTCCCCTGGCCAGGAGTTCGCGTGCCGCACCGACATGGGCGCGCAAGCGATCGATTTCCTCCCGCACATCCGCGCGGCTCGCGATCAGAACGGCCTCTTGATGCAGGCGATCGGGATCAAAACTGCCTGAAGCATCCAGAAGCTCCCGCACTTGTTTCGCGAGGCGCTCGCGCACGGCAGGGGGCTGTCGAGCGGGGCAGGTGTCGGCCGCATCCGTGAGCCGTTCGATCGTCGCCAAATGCGCGGTGAGCACAGCTTCCAGCCTTGCGCCCTCCTCGCCGCGAGCGTGCGCCACGGCCTCGAGCGCCACGCCGAAAGCCGCCGTAAAAGCCGAAGCTGTTGACTCCCGTGCCTCTTCGCTTTCACCCGTCTCCTCGCCTCCCGCCACGCCGCGAAGCGCGAGAAGGGGCGCAATTTCGGGAGGCGGAAGACCGTGCCGCAGCGCCGCGCGCGCCGCGGCGCCCACGAGCGCATCGAGAACCGCTTCGTTCACCAGCGGGGCGCCGGCTTGCATTTCGCGAGCGGCGCTCAGGGCGGCGAAGATGGAGCCGCGCTGCAGCTTGCCGGTGACTGCGCGCCGCAGAGGTTCGGCCAGAGCTTCGAAGCCTGCCGGAAGCTTGAATTTCACCTCGAGGCCGCGCCCATTCACGCTGCGGATCTCCCAGGCGAACCGCCAGGGACCATGGCTGCCCGTCTCCCGGGCAAATCCGGTCATGCTTTGCAAAGACATGGTCTGACCCGAAAAGATCGATTCGCAACGGCAGCCGCTCGTGCTGATAGCTTCGGCTCCCACATGTCGCAAGACAGAGCCTGCACCCAGGTGAGTCTCGTCGAGAGGAATTTGCGATGTGGACGAGCGGGAAGGGAGGCGGGAACAGGCGCGGTGGGGCGTGCCGCTCTGCTTACTTCAGGCTAGGCACGGTTTTCGCAGAATTGAGATCGAAGGTCTTGTTGTTGAGCGGGTCCTTCTTTGTCCCCGCAACCGCGTCGAAGGCGATCGGACGGCGGGCGGAAGTCGCGCCAGCACTCGAGCCCTGATCCGAGGAGGCGGAGGCGTCGCTGCTTGTTTCGCTGCTCGTGTTGGTGTCGGTCACCGCACTCGGAAGCTTCAGGCCTGCGGTCGCCGCGTCCTGCTCCAGCTTGGCGCGCATGGCCGCGGTGAGGGGCATCGAAGCGAGATTGCCCAGGCTTGCCGAGCTATCGGGGGCGGCGGGAGCGTTCGCCGCTTGCGGGGTGGAACGCCCATTCGTCCCCGGCGCATTGGCGCCGCGCTTTTGCCCCTTGGCGGGAGAGCTTGGCGGGGAAGCCGTGGAAGCGGGCACGTTGCCAGGCGCGCCAACGGTGGCGGCGGGGAACCCTACGCCCGGTGTCACCGGTGCCCCGAAGCTCGGTGCGGACGGAGCGCTGGTGCCGGGCGAATTTGTTCCCGTCGCGCCCGCGGCGCTCGCGGCTGCACGGTCCGCTTCGATTTGTCGCCAACGCGCTACATTGT
Organism: Hyphomicrobiales bacterium; assembly: GCA_019247605.1. Classification (GTDB taxonomy): domain Bacteria; phylum Pseudomonadota; class Alphaproteobacteria; order Rhizobiales; family Beijerinckiaceae; genus GAS188. Next base: position 24,477 of record JAFBAS010000137.1, on the reverse strand, counting down.
GCAGATGCTGGTCGAGCGTCTCGGCGAAGACATGGCCTCCAGTGCCGTCGGCCACGAAGTAGAGTTCCTTGGTGCGCGAGGGGTTGGCGACTGCCTCGAGGGCCGCGCGTCCCGGGTTGGCGATAGGACCCGGAGGAAGGCCCTCATTCGTGTAGGTGTTGTAGGGCGTTACCTTGTTGATCTCTTCCTTCGTCAAACCATGCCCGAGAGGCGCCTTGCCGCCGGTCAGGCCGTAGATGATCGTCGGATCGGATTGCAGGCGCATGTTCTTCTGCAGACGATTGAGGAGGACGCCAGCAATGCGCGGGCGCTCATCAGCCTTGCTCGTTTCCTTCTCCACGATCGAAGCGAGAACGACGAGATCTTGCGCCGAGTGAATGGAAAGGTCCGCCGAACGGCGCTTCCAGATATCGTTGAGGGCGGTGCGTTCGGCATCGGCCATCCAGGACAGAATTTTCGCGCGCTGGTCCCCCCGCGTGATCTTATAAGTGTCGGGCAGCAAGGTGCCTTCGCGAGGGATGTCCTTGATATCTCCAGAGAGATCCTCATCGGCTCTCAGGATGGCAACGACTTCCTCGCTCGTCTTTCCTTCCGGGATGGTGACGAAACGATCGATGGTCTTGCCTTCGACGAGGGTATCGATGACGGTCTCGACGCTCGCTCTTGCCGGAAAGAGGAACTCGCCCTTGTGCAGGTGCTGATCGACGCCGAGCATCCTCACCCCGACCGAGAAGACGAGGCCATTGTCGATCACACGCTCGTTCAACAACGTGTCGGCGATCTCCGATGCGCTGTTGCCTCTGATCACGACGGCCTTGTCGACGTCGAGAGGGCCTGGCGTGTGCAGGCGCGTCGCCACGAAATGGATACCCGTCGCGGCGAGCCCCATTCCCAGGAGCACCAAAGTGAAAAGGGCGCTGCCGATGACCACAAAGCGCCCGTGTTCGCGCTTCTTCGCCTCAGGCGGAGGCGGCGGCACGACAGGCTGTATGGCGTCGTTTGGGCTTCTCGGCGCACGCCGAAACGCACCCACGAGCCCGGGCCGGGTCTTCGAGGTGAGTGCCCCGGGTTCGGCCCCACTCGTCATTGCGCATCCTCGTTACGCGAGCCCTGCGGCGCAAATCCGTCCGGGACGCAGAAGATTTTGCCCGGAATCAGTTTTGGCACAAAGCGCTTTGACATGCCCGGTTGATAGGCAGTCAATGTGGCGAAACTCCGCCCCGCAAGCTTCACGGGGCACAGCATTTTTTGTTCACGAGTGCCGTCGGAAGATGACCGACGCGTTGGTTCCCCCGAAGCCGAACGAGTTCGACAGCGCGACCTCGATCTTGCGCCGTTTTGCGACATGGGGAACGAGGTCGATCGCCGTCTCGACCGAGGGGTTGTCGAGATTTATCGTGGGAGGCGCGATCCCGTCCCGAATGGCGAGGATCGAGAAAATCGCCTCGATCGCTCCGGCCGCGCCGAGAAGGTGCCCGGTCGCCGATTTGGTTGACGACATCGCGACCGCCGCGCACGCATTGCCTAGAAGCCGTTCGACCGCATGCAATTCGATTTCATCTCCGAGCGGTGTCGAGGTCCCATGTGCATTGATGTAGTCGAGATCGGCCGCCGAGATGTCGGCTCGTTTAAGAGCCGCCGCCATCGAGCGGTAAGCGCCGTCGCCGTCCTCGGCCGGGGAGGTGATGTGGAAGGCATCGCCCGACAATCCATAGCCGACAATCTCCGCGAGGATGGGCACGCCCCGGGCGAGGGCATGTTCGCGCTCTTCCAGGATGACCGCACCGGCGCCCTCGCCCATAACGAACCCGTCGCGTTGCGCATCATAGGGACGCGACGCTCGCTTGGGCTCATCATTGAAATTGGTGGACAAGGCGCGGCAAGCCGCGAAGCCGGCCAGTGAGAGGCGGTTGATCGGCGATTCCGTTCCGCCGGCCACCATCACCTCAGCATCTCCGAGGGCGATGAGGCGCGCCGCATCACCGATGGCGTGTGCGCCCGTGGAGCAGGCCGTGACGACCGCGTGATTGGGGCCCTTCAGACCGAACTCGATCGACACGTAGCCTGACGCGAGATTAATGAGGCGCCCCGGGATGAAGAAAGGCGATATGCGACGTGGGCCTTTCTCCTTGAGGGTAATCGCCGCTTCGCTGATGCCAGCGAGGCCGCCGATCCCTGACCCCATTAGCACGCCCGTTCGCGTCTGATCCTCGTAGGTCGAAGGGTGCCAATTCGCATGATCGAGCGCCTGGCGCGCCGCTGCCATGGCATAGACGATGAAATCGTCGACCTTTCGCCTTTCCTTGGCTTCCATCCAATCATCGGGATTGTAGCCACCGCCCCCCGCCTCGCCGCGCGGGATGACACAAGCGACTTTCGCCGGCAGATCGGAGACGTCGAGCACATCATCGAGCCGGATCGCACCGCTCTCGCCTGCGGTGAGACGCGACCATGTGGGTTCCACGCCGCAACCGAGCGGCGTCACCATGCCGAGGCCCGTGACCACGACGCGTCGCAAACCATTCCCGGTTGCGCCCCGTGAAGGCTGATGGTCGGCCATGGTCACATGTGTGCAGGCGGATCTTGCCGCAGCAGCTCAGGAGGCCTTGCCTTTTTCGGCCGCCCCCTTCTCGAGGAAATGGATGGCGTCGCCGACCGTCTGGATCGTCTCGGCCGCATCGTCTGGAATCTCGATGCCGAACTCCTCCTCGAAGGCCATGACCAGCTCGACCGTATCCAAGCTGTCGGCGCCGAGGTCGTCGATGAAATTGGCTTTCTCGGTCACCTTGTCGGGTTCAACGCCGAGATGCTCGACGACAATCTTCTTCACGCGCTCGGCGATATCGCTCATCGTTTGATCCTTTGCCACAGTATCAACGGGATCCGGGGCCGCCCAAATCCGTTCTACGCCTATGTTCCGCGGTTGTCGCCAATGCCGACGCAATGCATTGCCGTCCGAATGGTTCAACGAAAGAATGGGCCTCAGGCGAGTCGCGCCAACCTTTCATATTCGCTTGGCTCCTAACATATCCCGCCCGCCCTGGCGAGGGGGAGGGCGGAAGCGGAGGGGGTCCCGTCCACAGCGTTCAAGCCTATGAAATCATGGCCATTCCACCATTCACGTGGATCGTCTGACCGGTCACGTAAGACGCCTCGGCGGACGCGAGATACACGGCGGCCGCGGCAACCTCCTCGCTTGCGCCGAGTCGACCGGCCGGAATGCGGGAGAGAAGATTCTCGCGCTGCTTTTCGTTGAGCGCATCGGTCATCGCTGTCGCGATCATCCCAGGTGCGATGCAATTGACCGTGATCGAGCGGCTCGCCACCTCGGCGGCCAGCGATTTCGTCATGGCGGTGAGCGCTGCCTTCGAGGCGGCGTAATTACCTTGCCCCGGGTTGCCGGTCGCACCCACGATGGAAGTAATGGAGATGATGCGTCCGAAGCGTCGACGCATCATGCCTTTGATCGCGGCGCGCGATAGGCGAAAGGCTGCCGTGAGGTTCACGGCCATGACCTCGTCCCATTCGGCGTCCTTCATTCGCAAGAAGAGATTGTCGCGCGTGAGTCCTGCGTTGTTCACGAGGATGTCGAGGGAGCCGAGGGCGCTTTCCGCGTCGGGCACGAGCTTTTCGAGGGAGGACGAATCCGCAAGATTGGCCACGCAGACATGAGTGCGTGAGCCGAGCGTTGTTGCGAGCGCGTCGAGCGCGTCGCGCCGCGTGCCGGACAAGACAACACTTGCGCCTTGAGCGTGAAGCGCGCGAGCGATGGCGCCCCCGATGCCACCTGAAGCGCCGGTGACGAGCGCGGTCTTCCCGCTGAGATCGAACATGACGAGGGTTCCTGGTCGAGACGCCGTTCAAGGCGAGTGGTTTTGAAAAAACCGTTTGGGCGCATCATCTCGCTGGCCTGAGCGGGCAGCAAGGCGTCACCGCTGTGCGCCTTCGGTCGCCGCGGAAAAAGCTGCGATATCGGCCGGGGTCCCGACGTTGAGAACCGCGGCGCCTTCGGCAATCCGCTTCACGAGACCCGAAAGCACTTTCCCGGCACCGATTTCGACAAAGCGCGTCACGCCTTGCGAGGCCATTTGGGCGATGCTCTCGCGCCATCGCACGGTGCCTGTAACCTGGCGCACAAGGCTGTCGCGAATGGCGGCAGGATCGGTGAGCGCCGCGGCTTCCATGTTCGCCACGACGGGCACGCTCGGCGCAGCCGGAGGGCGTTCGGCGAGCGCTCTTGCCATCGCCGCGGCGGCGGGCTGCATCAAGGCGCAATGGAAGGGCGCCGATACGGGAAGCAGCATCGCCCGGCGCGCCCCCTTGTTCTTGGCGACTTCGATGGCGCGCTCCACCGCGATCTTGGCACCGGAGACCACGACCTGGCCCGGCGCGTTATCGTTGGCCACCTCGCAAACCTTGCCCGTCGCGGCCGCGGCTTCGGCCGCGACGGCGGCGGCATTCTCGGCGTCGAGGCCGAGCAAGGCTGCCATCGCGCCCTCGCCCGCAGGGACCGCCTTTTGCATCGCCTCGCCCCGCAGTCGCAAAAGCCGTGCCGCATCCGCGACGCCGAAGGCGCCAGCAGCGCAAAGCGCGGAATATTCACCGAGCGAATGACCGGCGACGAAGGCGACGTCGCGGCGAAGGTCAACGCCCCTTTCACTTTCGAGCGCTTTCAGCGCGGCCATGGACACGGTCATCAAAGCGGGTTGAGCATTGCGAGTGAGCGTGAGCTCGGCATCCGGCCCATCGAAGATCAAGGTCGAGAGCTTTTCCGACAGGGCCTCGTCGCTTTCCTCGAAGACGGCGCGCGAGGCGCCAAAGTTTTCAAAGAGGGCCTTTCCCATGCCCACACTCTGGCTGCCCTGGCCGGGAAAAATGAAGGCTGTGGTCATTGAAGGAGGTCCGAACCCGCGTTGGAATGTCCAAGCTGCGCGACAGAGTGCCGGCGACGCTGTGCGGCCGGGTTCTGGTCGGGGAGGGGATCACTGTCAAGGCTGCTCTTGCGGGCAGCCGAAGCGCTTCAGTCCACGCCGCCTGACGCTGCAATCAGGATGTCGGAGGAGTTGAGGAAGCTCAACGGATCGACGGGCTCGCCGTCGATTCGCGTCTCGTAGTGGAGATGCGGCCCCGTGGAGCGCCCCGTCGAGCCGACGCGCCCGATCGGCGTTCCTGCAGTCACAAGCTCTCCCTCGGAGACCAGGATCGCCGAGAGATGGCCGTAACGTGTCGAAACGCCTTCGCCATGCTCGAGCTCGACCATGTTGCCATAGCCGCCGGCATAGCTCGCGTTCACGACCCTGCCTGCGCCGGTGGCACGAACGATCGTGCCTTCCTCGGCCCGGAGATCCACCCCTGGATGCAGCGCCCATCCCATGCCGAAAGGATCTTTCCTTGCGCCATATCCGCTCGTGATCTCGAGCCGACCGCCGAGAGGCTGATGCAGCGGCAGCATCGAGACCACGCGGGATAGTTCATCATGCTCCTCGAAGCGAATCTTGAGGACACGAAGAAGAGCATCAAATCCAACGACGCTACCATCCTTGGGCAGCGGCAAGAAGGGCCCGCCCGTATCGGAAATCTTCACCTTGGTGTGTTGCGCGAACCGCGCAAGGTCGACGCCGGATCGCTTCAGCGCGCCGCGCAATTGCTCGATTTCGACGGCAGCATGGCTATTGGCGTGCTCGAGCACTTCGACCTGGAGACGTTCGAGCCTGTCGAGCGCATTCACAACCGTTTCTACGGAAGGGGGCTTGCCCGCCGCCGCGATGGGACCGGCCGAGCCGTCGAAAAGGCTCGTGCGAGGGCCAGGTTGCACGCCACTACGACTTGGAGCCTGCGAGACCGAAGGCGCTCGAGACGGATTTGCGGGAGCAGACAAGCCCTGCCTCTGCTCGGCGTAGGAGGAGATGCTCGCGTTTTCATCGATCGGGCGTGGCTTTTGACCGGCGAAATCACTGATCGCCTTCATCGAGTCGGCCGGCTGGACATCAGACGCGTGAGCCCCGGAATGCGCCGGGCTTGAATTCTCCCGCGGGTGGGCATCGAGATGCACTGAACTCGGCGTTGCGCTTCCTCCTAGAATCCAGGCATGCGAGCGCTGCTTGTTCGGATCGGCTGGGCTGCGCAGCAGCTGGGCGACCGTCTCGGTGCGCGTCTCGAGTTCCGCCTGGCGCGACAAGAGCTCCCGCAGGCGTCCGTCGAAGGTGAACTCAGTCGAGACCTGCCGCCTTTGAGCCTCTTCGAGCTTGACCTGGTCGGCCGCGAGCCTCTCCTCGTAGGCAGCCCTCATTCTGACCTGGTCGGCAACGAGTTTGCCGACCAATGTGTCGCGAAAGACAAGGAGATAAAGCGAGTAGCCAGCCCAAAGAACGAGAATGAGCTTGAGCACGGCGCATGAACCGATCATGGAGCGGCGCAAGCTCAAAGTTCGCGCCGCGCCGTCCTTGCTGAAGGTAATCACGTGCACACGGCTCAACGCCGCATTTTTGATGCTTAACATGAAGCTCGCGTCCCGATCCCTCGCAGGCCTCCGCGCGCTTCGAATAGACACCGTTAAGGTTAACCTCCTGCTAATGCCTGCCTTGCCTGATACTGAACAGGCGGGCGGGACATGACGCGCCTACCCGCTCCGCGCTGCCGCGAGGACCTCTCGCGCGTGGCCGTCGACCTTCACCTTGCGCCAGATTCTCGCGAGCCGGCCATCCCTGCCGATAAGGAATGTCGAACGCTCAACCCCCATGAAGCGCCGTCCGTACATGGACTTTTCCGTCCACACTCCATAGGCGGCGAGCATCTCATGTCTCTCATCACCAAGGAGAGGGAAGGCGAGCCCGTGTTTCGCCTTGAAGCGTGCAAGCGCGTTCATCGGGTCGGGCGAGATCGCCAGAACCACGCAATCCAGCTTTCGAAAGTCGTCGAGCAAATCATTGAATTCCTGAGCTTCCTTTGTACAGCCAGGCGTATCTGCCTTGGGATAGAAATAAAGCACGGCCTTTTTGCCCTTGAGGGTCGCCGAGCTGAACGTACCGCCTACATCCGTAGGCAACGCGAAAGCAGGTGCAACGTCGCCTTCTTTTAATTGCGCCATATTCTCAACTCCCTGATGGGTCATGGGGTAAGATCATTGCGCGCCGAATCGCCAGTTCGTTCGACTGAAGCCGAAGAGCAACTCTCGCTTGCGCGGACCGTCCACTAACCCTGCCGAGCTTGAGCTCCAAGCTCGCTGGAGGCAATCGGCTGAGTCGCTTCACGGATGTCCGAGCCTGTCCATACCGGTGTCTCACCGCCTGACGCGAGGGCGAGCGGCGCGAGTTCGCGCATGCGACTCTTTCGCTATGCGGCGCTCGGGTTTTGCGGCGTCCTTCTTCTCGCGGCAATGGGGATCGGTGCACTCACCTGGCGTCTCGCGCAAGGCCCCGTATCGCTTGATGCACTCATGCCGCGGATCACCTCCGCCTTGCAGCAGAGATTTGCAGAAGGCTTCGCGGTGACCGTCTCGGGCGCCGAGCTCGAAGCACGCGGCGCGCGCCCTTCGGTCACGGTGCTCGGGCTGTCGATCAAGGATGCGGCAGGCCACGAAATCATTTCAGCGCCAAAAGCCGAGGTCGATTTCGACCCGATGCGGCTCTTGCTCCCCGATGCCGGCCTGCACCGGATCGCTCTCATCGGCCCGCAATTCAAGGCCTCGATCAGCCGGCAGGGTGAAATCTCGTTCGTGACGGCGTTTTCGACGGCACCGGCGAATACCGCTGACGCTGGCTTGAAAGAGGGGCAGACCGCGCCTGCGCTTAGCCAGGTGGATGGCGCGAGGCCTGAGGGCAGCGGCCCGGATCATGTGCGTCACGGGCTCGTCGCGGCTTATGACGAGCTTTTCGGTCCTCGCGGCCCCTTCAAGGTCATCAATTTCGTCGGCATCGAGGACGGCCGCCTGACGGTCGAGGATGAGCGCTCGAACGACGAGCTGATCTTTTCGCACGTGACCGCGTCTTTCGAGCGCGACGTGCGGGAGCATGTGCATCTTTCCCTCAAGGGGCCATCGGGCGATTGGTCCCTCGAAGCTGCCGTCGAACGTGGTAGCGGCAACGAACGGCGCCTTGTGGTCGAGCCAAAGGATGCACCCGTCGGCGACATTCTCCTCCCGGTGGTGCCGCGCCCTTTGGCGCTCGCGCCTGACATGCCGGTTTCCGGGCGCATCGAGATCGAAATCGGCACGGACGGGCGTGTCGGAGAGGCGAGAGGTGAGCTGACGGCCGGAGCGGCCGCGTGGAACAAGCCGGGTGAGAAGGCGCCGTTGATGGTCACCGATGAGATCACTGCGGCCTTCGCCTATGACGGTACCTCTCATGTGGTCGAGCTGCGCAAATTCGGCGTGCTCGCCGGCGACACGGATGTCTCGGTGGGAGGGCGCATCATACCCAACTCTGATGGCGACTTTTCCTTCGAGTTCTCCGGTGCGAACGGCTTTGTCGCCGGCGCGGGGGCCGACGATCAACCGATCTCGCTTTCGCGCATTCGTATGTCGGGAACCCTCTCGCCGCGTGACGCCACCTTGACGGTCGCGCCGCTCGAACTTTCCGGCAAGGATATCTCATTCGCCTTGAATGCAACCTATCGGCGCGGCCGCGCAGGAGGCTTGACGCTCGCGATGCAATCAGGGCGCATGCCTGCGCGCGCTCTTCTCGCGCTCTGGCCCCCGCAGGTCGCAAAGGATGTTCGCAAATACCTGATCGAGCGGCTCGGGCGCGGCGTGCTCGAGCATTTCTCCTTGAGCAACAGCTTCAATGAGCAATCGCTGGCCGACGCCATGTCGGACCGGCCGGTGCCCGATGAAGCCATGAGATTGTCGGCCGATCTGTCGGAGACGAACTTACGTTTCTCCGATGATCTTCCGCCGCTCACCTCGGCGGTCGCGCACGTGGAGGGGACCGGCCATACCGTGACCGTGCTCGTTTCGAGCGCGGATGTGGATCTCGGCGACAATCGCGTGCTGTCGCTCAACCAAGGTCGTTTCGCCGTCTCGGATACCACCAAAAAGCCGCCGACCGCCCAGGTGAGCTTTCACGTCGAGGGCGCCGCCGACGCTTTCGTGGCGGCTCTTGAGCATGATGCCTTGCGCGGTCCCGGCCAACAGGTCGCGCCGGAAAGCGTCTCAGGAATGGGCGATGCTCGGGTGCAATTTTCCCTGACCTTGCGCGATGGCGTTAAGCCGAGGGACGTTCCGGTCACGGTCCAAGGCAATTTGACGAAGCTTTCAGTCCAGGACGTCGGCGCGGGGCAGAAGCTCGACAACGCCCAGCTCGCCTTCATGATAACCGGTGGTGTGATGACCGCAAAAGGCGACGGCCGCTTTATGGGCGTGCCGGCGAGCGTCGACCTTCGCAAGGAGCCGAGCGATCCCGCTCCGCAGATCAGGCTTGCGCTCACGCTCGATGACGCCGCGCGAGCAAAGCTCGGGCTGCACATGGGCAAGACACTCACCGGTCCGTTACCCTTAAAGATTGCGCCGGCAGCGGATGCGGGGCCGAGCCCCGCCTTCGACCTCGAAGCGGATTTGAGCCGCGTGAGCATCGACGGCTTCGTGCCGGGTTGGACGAAGCCCGCCGGACGACCCGGCAAGCTCACTTTGCGCGTGACACCGGGTGAGGATCAGACGCGCTTCAGCAAGATCAATCTTTCCGCCGCGCCGGTCGCCGTGACCGGAGAGCTTGCGACAGGGAAAGACGGTGCGCTTCTCTCGGCAAAATTCGACAGCTTTAAAATATCGCCAGGTGACGATCTGCGCGTCGAGGTGGCGCGAGACGCGAACGTCTACAAGACGACGGCTCGAGGCCTGGCGATTGATTTGCGCCCCTTCATCAAGAGCTTCATGTCGGGGACTCAATCCGACACGCAAGACGCCGATCTCGATCTGAAAGCGGCCAATGCGATCGGTTTCGGCGATGAGAAGGGGACGAGTCTCGACGTTCGGCTCAGCCGGCGCGGGCAGGGGCTTACAGAGTTCCACTTCTCCGGGCAGATCGGGCGCGCCGACGTGAATGGGTCACTCGACCATCAAGGACGACCTTTGATCACGCTCCAAACCTCGGATGCCGGCGCTTTCCTGCGCTTCACCGATCTTTACGAACACATGGTCTCGGGCAACATGGTGCTGCGCGTGACGCCGAGCGTGGGCTCTCAGGCGGGAGCTGTCGCGATCCGCGATTTCAGCCTGCGCAATGAGGAGGCGCTCGCCCGCATCTTTGCCCAGGCACCTCCACCTCCCGCATCGTCGGACGCCGCGGGCGCGTCGCGTACGCCGCTCTCGAGCGGGGAAGCGCAATTCAATCGTATGCAGGCAAGCTTCGTGCGCAATGCGGGTCGGCTCGATGTGCGCGAAGCATTGATCGTCGGCAATCAGGCGGGAATCACCCTTTCGGGTCTCGTGGACTTCGGCAAGAACGCGCAAAACCTCACCGGTACCTTCGTCCCTGCGTATGGCCTGAACAATGCGTTCAGCAAGGTGCCGCTATTTGGACCCTTGCTCGGCGGCGGCACGAATGAGGGCCTCCTCGGCGTGAATTTCCACGTGACCGGCGCCCTCACCCGTCCCGATATCAGCGTCAATCCGCTCTCGGCGATGACGCCGGGATTTCTTCGCAAGCTGTTCGATGTGGGGCAGCTCGGTTCGCATGAAATCGAGCTCGACAACAACAAGGACTTGAACGAAATCAACCGCAACGGGCGTTGAGGCTTGAGCCGAGCCGCCGAACGCGGTGGCGGCGACCTGAACTTCACGCGGGCACTATGGCCACGGCACGGGTTTTAAAAGGACGTGGCGTTTGCGGCCGAGCGACAGCTTGGCAACGCCGTCGGCCGAGAGATCGGCAGCGCGAAGCACCGCGCGCTCGTCGGCGATGGGGACATCGTTCAGCCGCAGGCCGCCACCTTTGATCTGTCGGCGGGCCTCGCCGTTTGACGCGACGAGACCCGCCCGCACGAACGCGCTCAGCACGCCGAGTCCCGCCTCGAATTCCGCGCGCGCGATCTCGACGGTGGGAAGGCTCGAGGCGAGCGTACCTTCCTCGAATGTCTCGCGCGCGGTTCGTGCCGCTTCATCCGCCGCCGCGTCTCCGTGCAGCAGCCGGGTTGCCTCACTCGCGAGCTTCTTCTTCGCTTCGTTGATCTCGGCGCCTTGCAACGCCTCGAGGCGGACGATCTCGCCGATCGGCAGAAGCGTGAACAAGCGCAGGAAGCGCCCGACATCGGCGTCTTCGGTATTGCGCCAGAACTGCCAGTAATCGTAGGGGCTGAAGAGCTCGGCATTGAGCCACACCGCTCCCGTGGCCGTCTTGCCCATCTTGGCGCCGGAAGCCGTGGTGAGAAGCGGCGTCGTGAGCGCGTAGAGCTGGGGCGTCCCCATCCGCCTTCCGAGATCGACGCCGGTGATTATGTTTCCCCATTGGTCGGATCCGCCCATTTGCAGGTTGCAGCCGACGCGCCGCGACAATTCGACGAAATCATAGGACTGCAAGCACATGTAGTTGAATTCGATGAAGGACATTTCCTGATCGCGATCGAGACGCAGCTTCACCGAATCCATCGAAAGCATGCGGTTGACCGAGAAGTGGCGGCCGACATCGCGCAGGAAATCGATGTAGTTGAGCTTGGTGAGCCACTCGGCATTGTCGAGCATGAGGGCGTCGGTCTTGGCATCTCCAAAGCGCAGGAAACGTGCAAATACCTGCTTTATGCCTTCCTTATTGGCCTCGATCTCCTCGACCGACAGAAGCTTGCGCGACTGATCGCGTCCGGAAGGATCGCCCACCCGCGTCGTCCCACCGCCCATCAGCGCGACGGCTTTGTTGCCGGTCCGCTGGAGCCAATGGAGCATCATGATCTGGATGAGCGAGCCGACGTGGAGCGAAACGGCCGTGCAATCGAAGCCGATATAGCCCACCACTTCGCCCTTGCGGGCGAGCGCATCGAGCGCGGGAAGATCCGAACCTTGGTGAATGAATCCCCTTTGGTCGAGATTTTGGAGGAATTCGGATTTGAAGGACATCACAGTCTCCGCTGGGCTCTGCCGTAGCCGCCGGCCGGAGAGCTCGGTCTCCCATTCCTCGGTAGGTCGCACTGGGTGCGTAATGCCACGCGCCCGCAAAATCAAATCGTCTAGGGCACGGTACGCCCGGACGCTCCCGGCTCGTTGGGGCGGCGGCTGATGGCTCGCTCGCCGTTGGACGAAGGGTGCGCTCGCGGCTTCGATAACACTGGTTTAGACTGTTTTAAATTCTGTATTATGGAAAAACATGCTTGTTACTCTTAGTTCAAGCAGCCATCACTATACTCTTGTCGAAATAACATAGTTGTGCCTTACTTGCCGCGATGTGAGCTCGTCATCACGGCCGTCCAGGTTGGATCCAGAGTAGGGGTCTCTGATGATCGTTTTGTTTGGGGGCGAATATGGAGCCATCGATACACTTCGCTTTATCGAGGAGAAACTCGGGATCGGTTTGTCGGACCTCGATATCGATCCACGCAGTGGAGATTGGTCCAGGGGGCTTTATTCGCGTGCAATGCAGTGGTCGACTGGTGTGTACCGCCTGCTCGGACTGGAGCCGCGCGGCGTCGAGCCGAGTTATTCGCTGCTCGAACGCCTGATCCATCCCGACGATCGCAAGCTGCCGAGCGATCTCGACGATGCGATGCACGCAGCCGAGCCGCAGGATCGCGAGTTTCGGATCATTCAGCCCAAAGGCACTTTGCGTTGGCTGCATACGCAAAGCGAGGTCCTTCTGGATGAGAAAGGGGTGCCTATCAGGCGAGTTTCGATTTGGTCCGACGTCACCGCGCGCCGTGAAGCGAGGGAGACGATCACCGAGCAACAGCAGCGCTTCCAGAGCCTTGTCCGCGCGAGCTGCCGTCCTGTCTGGCTCAGCCGCCCGGACGGCATCGTCGTCGACATTTTCGGCTGGCAGGAGCTGACCGGCCAAGCGCTTGCGGAGGCGCTCGGAATGGGCTGGCTCGAATGCGTCCATCCCGAAGACCGGCAGGCGACGCTCTCCGCATGGAACCAAGCGAACGACCGGTCACAACTTTATGAGGTCGAGCACCGCATCCGGATGAAATCGGGAGAATACCGTTGGTTCAAATCGCGTTCGATCGAGCCCGGCAAACCGAACGGTGCGGTCGTCACGCGCGTCGGCGTCTCGACCGACATTCACGACGAGAAGATGTGGCCGAGGCGCTCAGATGACGCGCTTCTGACAGGCGCCCAGATCCGCGCGGCCCGGGGCATTCTCAATTGGTCCGTGCGCGATCTTTCTGAGGCGACTGCGGTGTCGCCCTCGACCATCAGGCGACTCGAGGAGACCGACGGGGTTCCCTCGGGTCCGAAGGAGAGCGCCACGGAGATCAAGAACTCGCTGCGCAGCGCGGGCATCGAATTCTTCATCGCGCCGAGCGGCAAGCGCGGCGTGAGCCCGAATTGATGAGGGTCGCCAAGCGTCATTTCGCCGATGCCGATTGCGGCAGGCCGCGCCACAGAGCCCATTGGCGACGCCATTGAGGCAGCTCGATCGGAGTGCGAAAGAGATCACGTTCGCGGTTTTCGCTCTCTTTCAGGTACGGGGGGACGAGTGCCAGCGGGAGGAAAGCGGGCATCAGCCCCTCGGAGAGATTTGCGACGGCGGATATCGCATTTGCAAGGTGCCGACGCGCCTCACGGCGCCATTCGGCAAGGCTCGCGAGCAGGGGAGGCGTCGCGTGTCCGGCCAAGGCTTCCTCGCTCGAGGAGCCATGGCGCCGCAAAACATCGCTTGGAATGTAAACCTGCCCGCGCGCGGCATGCAGAGCGAAAGCGCGGATCAGCCCCGTGAAGGCATAGGCCAGACCCGAATGCTGCGCCGCAATGGCAAGACGCGAGGCTGAACGGTCCTCGGCTGCGTCGTCCGGCGGGGCATCGGCAGGCGCGCCAGGCGCTTGCACTGCCTGCGCGAGGATCTCGCCGGCCAGCGCGAAAAGGACCGATGAGGTGTTCTTGCAATACGCTTCGAGCGAGGAAAGATCGGGCATGGGACTGTCGTAGAGATCGAAGCCGCGAGCATCGATGAGCGCGACGAGGGCGAAGCGTGAGAGGCCGAAGCGATCGATCGTGTCCGTGAGGGCAGCCGCGACCGGATTGGCGCCCACACCGCCCCACGCATTGCCCTCGAGAGCGTCCCGCCACCACTGGTGGCGCAGCTCCCCCGGCATGGGCTCGCTCACGAACTCGCGAATCCGCGCGATTTCGAAGGAAAAGGCATGCAATGCGTGGATATGGCGGCGATGCGACGCGGGAATGAACAGGTCGGCGAGAAAGCGATCCTTGTCGTTCTCCCGCAAGAGAAGTTCGCAATGGGCATAGGCGCGCTCCACGGAGGTGGCGGCGGATTGGCTCACCGGCGAGGCCGTGTAGGGAGCGCGAGCTTGCCAGCCGGGTCCTGCATATTCGCTGAAAGGCGGGGGTCTCTCATCTCGCACGACGATCAAATTGACGCTGTGCCCCGTCGATGTCACGCAGGTGCCGCTCGACCCAGCGGTCGAGCGTGGTGATCGGCTCGCTGAGCGAAGCGCCGAGGGCGGTGAGAGAATATTCGACTCGCGGCGGCACCTCGGGAAAGGCACGCCTTTCCACAAAGCCATTGCGCTCGAGCCGGCGTAGCGTCTGAATCAGCATCTTGTCGGATATGCCGCCGATCTGGCGCCGCAACTGCGCCGTTCGAGCAGGTCCGTTCGCGAGCATATGGACGAGCAATAGCGCCCATTTTTCCGCGAGCACCTCGAGAACCGCTCGGGCAGGGCAAGCAGGGTCGAAGACGTTCCCATGGGCGGGGCCGGCGCATTTTTTCATGGCACCAAAACTTACCAGAAGGTGAGTACTTGTCTACAGGAAAGCAATGTGCAATGCCGCTGAGCGACGCGACAGCGACGCGCCTGCTTGATGCGTCCGTCGCGATCTTGCCGCTTTCACAGGAGATCTCCGATGAAGTTATACTACACGCCCGGTGCCTGCTCGCTTTCGCCGCATATCGCGCTGCGCGAGGCGGGCCTGCCTTTCACGCTTCACAAGGTGGATCTCGCGAAGAAGACTGTCGAAACGGGCGAGGATTTCAACGCCGTCAACGGCAAGGGCTATGTTCCGATGCTCGTCCTCGACAATGGCGAGAAGCTCACGGAGGGGCCGGCGATCGTGCAATATATCGCCGACCAGAAGCCGGGCGCCGGAATCGCGCCGGCGCCGGGCACGATTGAGCGCTACAGGCTGCAGGAATGGCTGAATTTTATCACCGCGGAGCTCCACAAGCCCATGGGTTCGATGTTCAACCCGGCGCAGACGGCCGAATGGAAGGAGGCCGTGAAGGCGACCCTTTCCAAACGGCTCGACTGGCTCGTGAAGCAGCTCGACGGCAAGACCCATCTCATGGGCGACAAGTTCACCGTTGCGGACGGCTATCTCTTTACCGTCCTCGGTTGGGCAAAGCATGTCGGCTTTGATCTCAGCAAATGGCCGTCTCTCCAGCAATACGTGGCTCGAATCGCGTCGCGGCCCAAGGTCGTGGAGGCGATGAAGGCGGAGGGGCTGGTAAGCTGAGCGCCTTCGCCATTTTTTCCGATCGTGCGTGCGGCCGGTCCTGGTCTCGATGCCTCTGGCTCGTTGACTTGGAACCGGCGCACGCTCATCTAAGGGCCTGTGGCCGCCGGCCTTGAACCGGCGGATACAGGGAGAATTGAAATGTTCATTCAGACGGAAGCGACGCCCAATCCCGCGACGCTGAAATTTCTACCCGGTCGCGAGGTGCTCGGGGATCGGGTCGCTGACTTCAGGACGAAAGAGGAAGCGGTCCATTCGCCACTTGCCCAGCGGCTTTTCGCCATCGATGGCGTGAAGGGCGTGTTCCTTGGGAGCGATTTTATCAGCGTCACCAAGGACGATCGCGAATGGCCTCACCTCAAGCCGGCTGTTCTCGGAGCGGTGATGGAGCATTTCCTCACGGGCGCGCCCGTCCTCGACGAGTCCGCTCCCGCCGAGAGCCAGGCTGCCTCCGAATTTTTCGATTCCAAGGACGCCGACACCGTCGCCACGATCAAGGAGCTGATCGAGACCCGGGTCCGACCTGCCGTGGCGGGAGATGGTGGTGACATCACCTTCAAGGGATTTCGGGATGGGGTGGTCTATCTCAATATGAAGGGCTCCTGCTCGGGCTGCCCCTCCTCGACGGCCACGCTCAAGCACGGCATAGAAAACCTCTTGCGCCATTTCCTGCCCGACGTGCGGGAGGTCGAGGCAGCCTGAGCCTGCGCCGTTCATCGAACATTCCCGTGCAGGAGAACGGCCGGCGCTCCCTGCCGGCTGGACTATTGCATCCGCCCGCGTCGAGAGGAGTTCCTCGCCAATGGCCGATCCAAATTTCAAGCCTTCGCCGCACAAGCCCATCGCCCAGGAGGCGCTCGATCAGATTTTTCTGAATGCTCGAACTCACAACAAGTGGCAGCCAAAGCCCGTTCCGCAGGCCGTGCTGCGCCAGCTCGCGGACGTGCTGAAAATGGGACCGACGAGCGCCAATTCCTCTCCCGCACGTTTCCTGTTTCTGGAATCGCGAGCCGCCAAGGAGAGATTGAGTCCCTTCATGTCCGAGGGCAATCGCGCCAAGACGGCGGCTGCTCCCGTGACTGCCATCGTGGCCTACGACACCGAGTTCCACGAAAAGCTCCCGAAGCTCTTTCCGCACACGGATGCCAGAAGCTGGTTTGCCGGAAAGCCTGAACATATCGCGCAGACGGCTTTCCGCAATTCGAGCCTGCAAGGGGCGTATTTCATCATCGCGGCGAGAGCGCTTGGTTTGGATACCGGCCCCATGTCCGGCTTCGATGAGGCTGGCGTCAATCGGGAATTCTTTCCGGACGGCAAGCTGAAAGCGAACTTCATCTGCAATCTCGGCTATGGAGACCCCGAAGGCGTGATGCCGCGTTCGCCGCGTTTCACCTTTGAGGAATTCTGCACTATTCTTTGAAGCGCGGAGGTCCTCCCTCCGCGAAGATCGCAGCGGAGAGCCGTATTTGATCGTCCTGGCGCTCGATACCGCGCTCGCGGCGTGCTCCGTGTGTCTCTTCGACGCGCGACTCGACAAGGTTATCGCCAGCGAAAGCGTCGTCCTGGGAAAAGGGCACGCCGAAGCCCTCCTTCCGATGCTCGAGCGCGTCGTTGCCAAGCTGGTTGGCGGCTGGAGCGCGGTCGACCGCATCGGGGTCGTCGTCGGTCCCGGCAGCTACACCGGACTGCGCGTGGGCGTCGCCGCGGCGCGAGCAGCTGCGCTCGCAACGGGGCGCTCCGTGGTCGGGGTCACCACGCTTGCGGCCTTGGCAGCCCCGCTCGTCGGCGTCAGCGACGACGTGCCGATCGCGTCGGCGATCGATGCAAGGCATGGCAATCTTTTTTTCCAGCTCTTCGCCCCCGAAGGGCGTTCGATCGAGGGGCCCGCCGCTCTGTCGCTCGCCGAGGCTGCCAAAATCATCGGGGATCGACCCGTCCATCTTGTGGGCAGCGCGTCCGCGGCTCTCAATCACGCTCTCTCGCAAGCGGGTGGAACGGTAAGGTCGAGCCTCGTTGATGCCGCGCCCGACATCGTTTGCGTCGCAAAACTGACCGCGGCCGCGGATCCGAAAACCGCTTTGCCGGATCCCGTTTACGTCAAATCCGCCGATGCACGCCCGCTGGCAGATCAGGGCGCGGCCGCAAGCTAGAGCGCATGCGGGTTTGGCGACAAAAGGCGATCGTGCTGCGTGATCTCAAAATGGAGGACGCGCCGCGCTTGGCGCGGCTTCACGCAAAGTCTTTCCATCGAGGTTGGGGGGAGGACGAATTCGAGCAGCTGATTGCAAACGCCTCGACTATCGGGGAGGGGGCCGCATTTTCAGAGCGCGGCGCTTTGCAAGGCTTCATTCTCTCGCGAATTGCCGCCGGGGAGGCTGAAATCTTGTCGATCGTCGTGGATGTTGCCTCGCGCAGGCGGGGAGTGGCTCGGGCACTCCTTTCGCATCATCTCGACCGTTTACGCGAGCGGTCGATCCGCGAGCTCTTCCTCGAAGTCGATGAGGCAAATGCGGTCGCCTTGGCTTTTTATGAAAACTTCGGCCTCAAGCGTGTCGGCCGAAGAGGGTCCTATTATCCGCGCACTTCGGGTGAGCGTGGCGCCGCCTTGATTTTGGGCCGGATGCTGGATTGATCCCGTGGCTTCATCGTCAGAATGCCACATGAAAGTAAGCTTCATCATCGAGGAAGTGTCCCGTTGGCCAGAAGACGGCGGCTTTCGCTAAGCCCTGTCCCATCGATGCCGATCGGTGCTAGCTTCGCCCCGATCGAAGAAGGGAGACCGCGATGCGTGAGGCCGTGGCCGGAAGGGCCAATGTCGAGGACACGAAAGAGCTCATGTCCTACTATTCCGACCTCGAGAAGCTCGAGGCGGGTGCCTTGTGGACGGTGGCCAACAAGATCGAGCCGTGGTTCCCGCAATCCACCTCGGCCCCCATGCTCTGGCGCTATCGCGATCTTCGCGAGCATGTGCTGCGCTCGCTCGATCTCGTCACGGCGGAGAAGGCGGGACGACGCGTCATCTACCTCGCAAACCCGCATCGTCGCGATGTCTCCGCTGCCGTGGGCTGGCTCTACACCGGGCTTCAAGTCATGCAGCCCGGCGAGGTCGCATCCTCGCATCAGCACTCGGCGTCGGCGCTTCGCTTCATCATGGAAGGCGAGGGGGCCTACACGGTCGTGGATGGCCACAAGATGACGCTCGAGGAGAACGATTTCGTTCTCACGCCGAACGGTTCCTGGCACGAGCATGGCGTCGAGGCGCAGGGCACCGCTTGCATCTGGCAGGATGGTCTCGACATTCCGCTTGTGAACGCGCTCGAGGCGAATTTCTTCGCGGTGCATCCGAACGGACGCCAAGAGATGACCTATCCGGTCGACGATTCGACCCACACTTATGGCGCGCCCGGTCTCATGCCCGCGACGGGCACCTGGTCGAAGGCGTACTCGCCCCTTTTGAAATACGAGTGGGCTCCGACTTACGAAGCTCTGCAGCGCTACGCCAAGGCTGGGGAAGGCTCACCTTTCGACGGTGTGATGATGAATTACGTGAACCCGCTCACCGGCGGGCCGGTGATGCAGACGATCGGCGCCTCGATGCAGCTCTTGCGTCCGGGTGAGCGCACGAAGGCGCATCGCCATACGGGGAGCTTCATCTACCAGGCCGCCAAGGGGAAGGGATATTCGATCATCGCCGGCAAGCGCTTCGAATGGCAGGCGCGCGATATCTTCTGCGTGCCATCGTGGGCCGTACACGAGCACGGCAATGCATCGGACAAGGAGGATGCGTGCCTTTTCGCCTTCAACGATCTTCCGGTGATGCGAGCGCTCGGCCTCTATCGCGAGGAGGCCTTTGGGGACAACGAAGGGCACCAGGAAGTCGTTTAGAGAACGATCCGAGAAGAACTTTATGCCCGCCTCCGCGGGCATGCGCGCATAAGGGCAGGGGACCTAGTTTCAATCTCAAGTCCTACGAAAGCCGCGTATCCCGCGAAAGCGAGAGTGCGGGCGAAAATCACCACGCATGAACTATTCGGCCGGTTTGAGCGGGTGCTTTTTCTTCTTCGGTGCGCCGGTCGTGGCGCCTCCCATGAAGGAAGGCGGGTCGCTGGCCGGGAAGCTGTCTTCAACGGCGTCGTCGATCAGCCTTTCGCGCTTTTTTCCCTCAGCGGATTTGGCTGCGATCTTGTCCGTCTTGCTCGGCTTTTGCGGTTCCGGATTTTCGGGTCTTGGGTCGACCATGTCGATCCTCCTTCCAAGCTCGGTCACTGCTGCGCCGATGAAGCTCGGCGGCCTGCCGAAGACGTTGAACTTTCGTCTTCGGCAAACGGGCGACCGTGATTCCAGGTTCCCCGAAGGAAGGTTGGGAGGTCGAAAAAGGGCTTACCTCGCGCTCAGCTTTCGTAATTGAGCGAGACGAGGCGATCGAGGAGGCGCACGCCCCAGCCGGAACCCCAGGAATGGTTGATGTCCGAATCCTTCGAGCCCATGGCCGTGCCGGCGATGTCGAGATGCGCCCAAGGCGTGTCGCCGACGAAGCGCTTGATGAACATCGCGGCGCTCGAAGACCCGCCCTGTCTGCCGCCCACATTTTTCATGTCCGCGAATTTCGACTCGATCATCTTGTCATAGCCCTTGCCGATCGGCATGCGCCAAATCGTCTCGCCGGTTGCTTCGCCTGCCGCGATGAGACGGTTGGCGAGCTCGTCATCGTTGCAGTAGAGGCCGGCATGCTCCTGGCCGAGCGCCACGATGATCGCCCCGGTCAATGTCGCGAGGTCGATCATGAAGCGCGGCTTGAACGTCTCTCGCACGTGCCAGAGCACATCGGCGAGCACGAGGCGCCCCTCGGCGTCAGTGTTGATGATCTCGATCGTTTGCCCCGACAGGGAGGTCACGATGTCGCCAGGGCGCTGGGCTGCGCCATCGGGCATGTTCTCGACGAGGCCGATCGCTCCGATCGCATTCACTTTCGCCTTGCGTGCCGCAAGCACATGCATCAACCCGGCGACCGCGGCGGCCCCGCCCATGTCGCCCTTCATGTCCTCCATGCCCCCGCCCGGCTTGATCGAGATGCCGCCCGTGTCGAAGCACACGCCCTTACCCACGAAGGCCAACGGGGCGGCATTCTTGTCGGCTGCGCCGTTCCAGCGCATGATCACGACGCGCGGCTCGCGGATGGAGCCTTGATTGACCGCCAGAAGCGTGCGCATGCCGATCGCCTCAAGCCGCGCCTTGTCGAGGATCTCGACCTCGACACCGAGCTCGCGCAGCGCCTCGCAACGCCTCGCGAATTCCTCGGGGTAAAGCACATTCGCAGGTTCGTTCACGAGGTCGCGGGCAAAATTGACGCCCCCGACCGTCGCCGTGATTGCGCCGTTTTCCGCACCGTTTGGGGCGACGCGGCTGGCGATGGTGAGCGCGACGTCCGCAGCACTCTCCTCATCCGGCTCTTTCTTTGTCTTATATCGCTCGAACTTGTAAGCGGAAAGCCTTGCTCCTAAAGCGAAATCGGCAACTTGCCTCGAGCTGAGCTCGAGACCGGGGATGTCGAGCAACACGGTTGCGGCTCCGTGCCCGATCCGCCCGGCAACCCGCCCTCCAAGGAGCGTGCTGTCGAGCGGCTCGCCCTCGCTCGCCGTTCCGACGACGACGAGCTTGTCGAGGGAGGCGTTCGGCGCAAGCAGGGCAAGGGTGCTTGCGGCCTTGCCCTTGAAGCGCTCGGTCGCGGCGGCGCGCTCGATGGCGCGGCTAAGCTCATGGCCTGACGGAGCTTGGTCCATCAGCTCGGCGACCGCGGCCGTGGGACGCCCATCCGCGCCTGCGAAAATCACGGCTGTGCCGCTTTTTGGGAAGGCGAGCGGCGAAAAGCTGACAGTCACGGTCTTGGGCATGATTTCCTCGAGGCGGGAGGGGATGGAAGCGGAGAGGCCTCACAGTTAGCGGAAATCATTGCGACCATGAAGTGGCCATCTCGACGCAATCGGCGTTCGCGCCACGCCCGGTCCCTGTCAAAGCCTCAGCCTTGCCCCCGCCGCAAGCTGCGCTTAAACCCCATGCGGCGACGCGAAAGGAATGAACTCGGCCGATGATTCTCGTCGAGCGCTACATTTTCAAGACGGTATGCGCTGCCTTCCTGGCGATCTGCCTTGCACTCACCGCCGTGATCTGGGTGACCCAGGCGCTGCGCGAACTCGACCTGATCACCGGGCAAGGCCAGAGCCTTTTCGTCTTCGTCTTCTTCAATCTCCTGTCGCTCCCGACGCTGCTCGCGATCGTTGCCCCGATCGCCTTGTTCGCAGCCACGCTTTCCACGCTGAACAAGCTCAATGGGGACAGCGAGCTCATTGTGATGAGCGCTTCAGGTGTCGCGCCGCTGCGCCTCGCCTTGCCCTTCGCTTTCCTCGCGCTTCTCGTGGCAGCGCTTGCCGCTTGGCTCTCGATTTCCGTGATCCCCGAAAGTTTCAAGGTGCTGCGCGACCTGATCAGCCATGTGCGCGCCGACGTGATCACGAAAGTGGCCCAAGAGGGCCGTTTCACGGTGCTCGATTCGGGCATCACCTTCCACTTCCGCGAGAAGAAGGGCGATGCGCTCGAGGGCGTCTTCATGGAGGACGCGCGCGATCCCGACAAGCCGAGCGTCTACCTTGCCGAGCGCGGCCATACAGTTTCGGCAGGCGAGGCGAGCTTCCTCATCCTTGAAAACGGTTATGTTCAGCGCGGGCAAGGCGCGGGCAAGGATCCGGCCATGGTCACTTTCGACCGTTACGCGCTCGATCTTTCGCAGCTCGCCCAAGATGCCGAGCAGACGATCTACAAGCCGCGCGAGCGCTCGACGACCGAGCTCCTCGCCGACAGCTCGAACGATGCCTATGCCCAGCTGACCGCCGGGCGTTTCCGTGCCGAGCTGCATGACCGCTTCTCGGCGCCGCTTTTCCCCCTCGCCTGCATGATGATCGCCTTCGCGGCGCTCGGCAGCGCGCGCACCACGCGCCAGGGGCGCGGCAAGGCGATGGGGGCCGCGATCCTTGCGATCGTGGTGCTCCGCATCGCGATTTTCGGGATATCGAGCCTGATCGTGCGCAGCCCCGGGGCAGTGCCGCTAGCTTATGCGGTCCCCATCGCGGTCACGGCGGGATCGGCGCTGATCGCATTTCGATCCTCCGCTTTTGGCAGGCTCGCCGGGCGCGGGGCGAGGAACGTCAACCGCTCATACAAAGTCGCCGCCGCATCATGATCGGCATCGGGTGGACGCTTGGGCGTTATTTCTCGCTGCGTTTCACGCATTGGATCCTCGGCGTCTTCGTGACGGTGTTCACGCTCATCTACCTCATCGACTTCGTCGAGTTCTTGCGCCGGGCCGGCGATACGCCGGGCGCGACGGTGAGCCTTTTGGGGCTGCTCTCCTTCTATCGCACACCGGTCGTCGCCGAGCAGGTGATGCCTTTCGCGGTCATGTTCGGGTCGATGGGCGCCTTTCTGGCGTTGTCGCGCAAGCTTGAGCTCGTCGTGACGCGCGCCGCCGGCGTCTCGGTTTGGCAA
Organism: Hyphomicrobiales bacterium; assembly: GCA_019247605.1. Taxonomy (GTDB): domain Bacteria; phylum Pseudomonadota; class Alphaproteobacteria; order Rhizobiales; family Beijerinckiaceae; genus GAS188. The sequence goes on along the minus strand of JAFBAS010000137.1, from coordinate 1,328 downwards.
TTCGCCTTTCCGGCGCTCTTCGTCGCCGCCATGGGCGGTATCTTGGCGACGACGCTTTACGACCCTCTTTCGGCGCACCTCAAGCAGCGTGCCGATGCGATGGAGGCAAAGCTCGTGGGCCGCGGCACGAAGAGCGCGGCGAAAAGCATCCTTTGGCTTCGGCAACGTTCGATTGACGGGCAAGCCGTCATTAGAGTTACCTTTGCGGCCGACGGGGGAGATACGCTCAAAGGCGTCACCGTGTTCGAATTCGATGAGAAAGGCGTGTTCGAGCAGCGGGTGGACGCCGAGGAGGCGAGCCTTCGTGAGGGCTATTGGCTGTTGCGGGACGCGCGTCTCGTCATTCCGGGCGTCGAGCCCGAATCGCATGCGAGCTACATCGTCGCGACGAACCTGACGCGCGATCAGCTCAGCCAGACCTTTTTGCCCCCTGAAAATGTGCCATTTTGGCAACTACAGACGATTGTCGCCCAGTCGGAGCTCGCAGGGCTTGATGCGACTCGCTACCGCTTGCGATACCAGAAGCTGATCGCGCAGCCCGTCATGTTCCTGGCCATGGTCCTCGTCGCCGCTTCAGTTTCCTTAAGGTTTTTCCGATTTGGTGGCGTGGCTCCCATGGTCCTCGCTGGCGTGACGGCCGGCTTCGTGCTTTACGTCGCGAGTGAACTGGTCGAAAATTTAGGTGCCGCGGGAATTGTGGGGCCCGGCGTAGCCGCGTGGCTGCCAGCAACGGTGGGGACGCTTTTGGGCGTTCTCAGCTTGCTGCACCAGGAGGACGGGTGATGTCGATCCGCATCGGCGCAAGCCGAATCGGACCGAGGGTAATGGATGCAGATGTCCGCCGGGGCCGCCTGCCGTTGACACGGCTCGCGGGCTACCTCGTAGCGGTCGCGCTCGGCTGCGTGCTGTCGACCTTCGCCGAGGCGCAGACCTCGCCACAGTCCGAGCATGATGCGCAGAAGGCCGCGGTCAAGCAGGCGAATGGCCGCTCGGACATGCTCGTCGAGGCCAATGAAATGGTCTACGACAAGGACCACAACAGCGTCTCCGCGGTCGGCAATGCCAAGGTGTACTATCAGGGTAAGGTGCTGGAAGCCGACAAGGTCACCTATTACCGCGACAAGAAGCAAGTGCTCGCCGAAGGCAACGCCAAGCTCACCGATGAGCAGGGCAACGTCTATTACGGCACGACCTTCGAGCTCACTGACGATTTCAAGAACGGCTTCATCAACTCGCTTCTTCTCGAGACCAAGGACAAGACGCGCTTCTCCGGTCCACGCGTCGAGCGCGCCGAAGGCGAGACGACGACGTTCGAGAACGGCACCTAC
>JAFBAS010000079.1 GCA_019247605.1 Hyphomicrobiales bacterium | reverse complement strand
TTCCTTTCGGGTGGTGCTTGGAAGCTCCAAGTCCATCCCCGATTGGAAGAGGGCGTCTCGATCCATGGGAACCCTCCCCAACCAGCAGATGCAGACCCGGCAAGCCGGAGCGAAGTCATCTACAAAGCGCCCCGTGAATCCAAGCGTTTGGCGACGCGCTTCGAAGCGCGCATATGGGTCCCGAATCGTTTAGGGTCAAGTAAAAAATTCATCACAACCCCAGGAAATTTCCATGCGCTTTCAAAGCTGCCCGCGTGACCGTTGTGTAGCGACTTCGCATCGAGGGTCGTCCCGCGCCTCATCGGTCCACCGGAGGGAGCAAGAGATCTCAGGCCCGTCGCGCCATCGGCCGAAAGTTAAGTCCAACGGCCTGCTGGGCAAGCGATCGGCTTTGCGATGGTCCCGAAAGGTGGGTGCGATGCCGGTTGCGGACGCTTGCTGCCGATCAGCACGGGCGGCACTTCAACGATGAATGACGCCCAGGCGCGCGAAATGGTCGTAGATGCGCTTGGAATAGGCCGCGAGTTCGGGCTCTTCGCCAAGTGCGACAGGGCGCGGCCGGGGCAAATCGATGCTCAGTTCCTCGACAACTCTGCCAGGCGAGGGTGACATGACGAGCACGCGGTCTGAAAGACCCACCGCCTCCTCGACGCTGTGGGTGATGAAGAGAACCGTTTGACGGTCCACCATCCAGAGCTGCTCGAGATCGTGGCGGACCTGGATGCGCGTGAGCGCGTCCAGAGCCCCGAAGGGCTCATCCATTAGAAGGACGGAGGGGCTCAAGACCAGCGCCCGAGCGAGCGATACGCGCTGGCGCATCCCTCCGGACAACTCGTGTGGGTAGCGATCGCCAGCATGCGCGAGGCCGAGCCTCTCGAACAGTTCGAGCGCCCGCTTGCGAACCGGTGGCAGCGGCAGATGGCGGATGACGCCCTGCAGGAGGACGTTGTCGAGCGCCGTGCGAAACTCGAGCAGGAGGTGATCTTGAAACACGATCCCCACATCGGTCAGGGCGCCTGTGAGCGGCTTTGCGCCCACCAGGATCACGCCAGCCGAGGGCTTCAATAAACCTGCGACCATGAGCATCAGAGTGCTCTTGCCACAACCGCTCGGGCCGACGACCGACACGAACTCACCCGGGGTGATGTCGATCGTCGTCGGCTTCAGCGCTTCGAACGCCTCCTTCGTCCCCTCGCCATAAATCTTTCCGACACCCTCGACCGCTATGCGCAGCCCGTGGGCGGTCGTTAATTGTCGCGGCGCGGTCGTGGCCGACGCATCGAGCCCTCCCATCAGTTCAATGGGCACGAACGCAGCTCCGACTGCGGTGGCAAGAAATCGTAGGAGTAATACGTCGTGGCCGGGATGTCGGCCGGCAGGATGCCGATCTGGCTCAGGATTTTCACCGTGTCCGACCATTGTTCCGGCGTGGCCTTGCCGACGAATTTCGCGCGATTCACGCACATCAGATATTTCGTGGCGTCGAACTGCGCCTGCGCGACTTTCTCCGACGCGTCGGGGAACATCGATTTCATCGCGGCAATCGCATCATCGGGCTTGTCGAGCGCGGCGTACCAACCTTTCAGACTTGCTGCCACGAATTTCTTGGCGATGTCCGGATGGGCCTCAAGGAAGCTTTCGGAACCGATGATGGAGGTCGAGACCGTTGGCGCACCGTGCTCAATGAACGGGAAGTTCACGGTTTCAGCACCGAGGCTCTTCAATTGGATCGCGAAGTAGTCGATCGAGCCCAAGATCACGTCGACCTGCCCCTGAACGAGCGCAGCCGTCATGGAATCGGGAGGCATGTTGATGAGCCTGACGTCCGTCTCCTTGAGCCCGCTTGCCGCGAGCACCAGTGGAAACATCGAGGACTGCGAGCCCGCATTCGGCACCGCGACCGAATGGCCTTTGATATCGGCAACGGACTTGATGCCGGATTTCGCGAGCGCCGTCACCTGGTTCGGGTTGCCTTGCAGAATGGTCGCGAGCACCTTGATCTTTGCGCCGGAGGAAACGAGCTTCATCACCGGCGCCGCGTCGGCAAAGCCCAGATCGACTTTTCCGGCGGCGACGAGCTGGGCGGTGATTTGCGAGCCGTTGCCCGGTTCGATTTTCACCTCGAGGCCGGCGTCCTTGTAGTACCCGTTTTTCGCCGCAAGCTCGAAGCCCGCATTGAAGCCTGCGGCAGGGTAGTTGAGCTGGAACGTGATCGGGAAGGCATCAGCGGCACGGACCGAAGGTGAAGCGCCAAGCATCGCGCCGAAAAGGAGAGCCGCAACGCCAAATGCGAGGGTTTCGAGAAGCGGCGGGCGGGCGTGTCTCATGATCTTCTCCGGTTTTTGTCGTTCTGAGGACGCGGCTAGCTGGGCCGGCGTCGACGCCAGGGCGCCATCACGTATTCGAGGAGCTCAACTATGCTGTTCAGCCCAAGCCCGATGATCGTCATGATGAAGAGGATGGCGAAGACGAATGTCGTGTCGAGGCGTCCAGTCGCCTGGAGCAGAAGGTAGCCCAAGCCTTTGTTCGCGCCCACGAACTCGGCGACGATAGCGGCCGTCGCGGCGATCGTAGCGGAGGTCTTGAGGCCGCCGAAAATGACCGGAAGCGCCGAGGGAAAGCGCAGATAGCGGAATGTCTGCCAAGCCGTCGCTCCCATCGAGCGCGTGAGATAAAGGAAGCGGTCGTCGAGTATCTGAAATCCCGCAATGCTGGCGAGCAGCAGAGGGAAAAATGTGAGCAGCAGCGTCAGCATCACCTTCGAGGTCGGCCCGAAGCCGATCCACACCACAAAGAGCGGCGCGATCGCTATTTTTGGCACGAGCTGAATGAACACGAGCAGCGGATAAAGAAGACGCTTTGCCGTAGGCGACAGGGCGATCAGCAAACCCATCGGAATGGCCATCAGCACCGAGAGCAGAAAACCGAGGACGATCTCCTCCATGGTGACCAGGGAATGTTCCCACAAGCTCTGCCTCGCATTGACGAGTTCCGGCAAGATGTTTTGCGGGGGCGGCAGGAGGTAAGGTGGGATTTTGAAGATCACCACGGCGAGCCACCACGCCGCGATGAGCGCCACGAAAACGAGCGCGGGAAGCGAGTTCCACACGATCCAGCCGAGCCATGCCGTGCGAACGCTTTGGACCTTCATTGCAAGCTGCCTTGGAGGCCTTCATCGCGCCCCAACCGATCGTCGCGGGCCGCTGCCATGCCGAAGAATGCGAGGATCGTCTCCGCTTGGCCTTCAACCATCGCAGTTCCGCCCACGTGAGGGCAGCCAGCGGCCTGCGCCATTTTCAGGAGCGGGGTCGGGCTTGACGCGGGAACGATGTCGATGACCGTCATCTCGGGTCGCAAGCGCTGAATCGGAACAGGCAAGCCATCGCGTGGATTCAAGCCAACTGGCGTGGCGTTGATCAGGAGGTCAGCGGCTTCCAGGTCAAACTGGCCGCTCGCCAATTCAATTCGCTGATGGGAGGCCCCTACTCGGCGCGCCAAAGCCGCGGCACGCTCGCCGTTGCGGTCATGGATCGTGAGCGACGCCGCGCCCGCATCGGCGAGCGCGAAAGCAATCGCCGAACCTGCGCCGCCCGCACCGATCAAGACGACTTTGCGCCCGGCGCAACGCTCGCCGTTGGCCTCGATCGCGTGCACGAGCCCAAAGCCGTCGAACATCTCCCCCACCCAGTCGCCGTCGGCTTCGCGTCGCAGCGCATTGATTGCGCCGACCCGCTTAGCCATCGGTCCGACCCTGTGGGCGAGCGGGTGGGCGCGCTCCTTGAATGGAAAGGTGACTATGATGCCGTCGAGGTTTGCCGTCCGCATCAGCCCTTCCATCACCGTGGCGAAATGCGGCGCGGGAGCGTGCCAGGGCACCAGGACAGCATCATGTGCCATTCTGGCGAGGAGCGGGTTGAAGATAAGGGGCGACCGAACATGGGCCACCGGATCGCCCACGATCACCAAGAGCCGGGTTGCGCCGTTGATCAAGGCTCTTGCCTAGCGCGAGGCGCCCAAATGAAAGCCTCGGATCATCCTTCCTCCCCGACTGCCCGGCACGGCAGCATTCCGCAAATCCCTTATGGGCCGCATGTACCCGTTTACATCAGGCGAGCGGCATGTCAACGCCCGCTCGTTCTATGTCGTTGCGCCTGCGTTGCAATCATTCATCTCAGGCGGTCCGGCGGCGGTCCGCACGATGCACGGATGACGATTTCGGCCTCGCATTCGAAGACGGTGTCGTCCATGCGGCCGTGGATTCGAGACAGAATGGAGCGCGCCACGCGGCGACCAATCTCGTCACCGGGCACACGAACCGTCGTGATCGGCACGGGAACTTCGGTCATGATCTCGATGTCGTCGTAACCGACGATCGAGACATCGCCTGGAACGTCGAGTTTCATGGCCAGGGCCTCCAATTCCGCGCCGATCGCAAGATAGGCATTGGCGCACAAAACCGCGGTGGGACGCGGGGAAGCCTGCATGATGCGGCGAAAGATCGAGCGTGCCTCCGCCACGCTCGACAGTTTCATGCCTTCTCCCCAATGCACGGGCCTGACGGCGAGCCCGTGATATCCCAGCGCGTCCCGGATGCCCGCGAGGCGCGCCGCCACGCGATCATTGTTCTCGGTGGACTGCGCGATTACGCCAAATCGCGTATGGCCGAGGCCTACGAGATAGTCGGTGAGGTCGAAAAGCGCCTTGCGGTTGTCGGGCCCAATGGAGCTCGTCGGGCTTGTCGGATCGTAGACGAAGGTGTTGATCGAAGGAATGCCCTGACGCTTCAGGAGGATCGGCAAGTCGGGGTGATGGGCGTCCCCGACGAGGATGATGCCGTCGACACCGCGCTCGAGGAATTTGCGCACCTGCCGCAACTCCTGATCCGGATCGTATTCGGAGCAAGCGAGGAGGAGAATGTAGTCCTCGATCAAGAGCTCGCGCTGCAACGCCGTCGCGGCGCGCGCGAAATCGCCATGGCTGAGGGTTGGAAAGACGGCGCCCACAGCGCCCGATCTGCGTGTCGCGAGCGCGCGTGCCGCACCATCTGGAACCCAGCCCAGATGCTCGACGATCGCGAAAATGCGTGTGCGCAGCTCGTTGGAGACGATCTCGGGTTGGTTCATTGCGCGAGAGACCGTAGCAGTGGAAACGCCGGCCGCTCGCGCCACATCGAGGAGCCTCACTGATCCGCCTTCGCCGCGCCGTGGCACGCAAGAGCCGGAGGGTGGCCCCATTCGGCCGGAGGTCGTTGCGATCTGTCTTCGAGAGATGCGTCCCAATGTGCTACCCAACCCGCAAGTGGGGAAACCTACAGTCGGAGTTAAGTGGCCTCACGGCCGCGCCCATCCTGTGCGCGCTCCCGGACCTGAATGCCCAGCGGATAGACTGCTAGACCCCTTTTCCGCCGCACCTGCCACGTGAGAGCCTCTTCAAGCCTTAGTCTTCTCGAGTTCTGATGCCGACAAATCATATTGAAGAATGTAAATCCCGCGCTTGAGGCCGGTTCTTGCGCCCCCTTCAACGAGAGTCGCATCGCTGAGAGCCGAGCTACGAAGCTCCGCGAGACGCTGCGCGTCGGTAGCCTCGATGAGCAAGATCCAATCGGCGATCTCGTCCTCTCCACCTCGCAGTTTTTTCTCGGCCGTGAGGCGGTTGCTGCCTTCGCTGTCGCCTTTGAGGAGATGGGCGGCGACGATGCCTGTCACTGTTGCCACCAAACTGGCGCACCGGTGCATGAGGGCGCGCGCGAAGCGATCAGCTGGCAGGCTCGAGCTCATGCGGACGGTCTCGATCGCCGCGCCATCTCCGCGGCCGACGCTGCCCTTGACGTGGCAAAGCGTGCGGGAGGTGTCGGTGAATTGCGCCACGACTGCTCTGGTCCAGGGGGTTGGATCGTCCAGACGCGCCAGATAAGCGGCGGAGGAAAGATCCTCGATGCATCGCGTCTCGTAGAAATTGAAGAATTTCGGAGAACCGTCGATCGCTATGTAGCGGCGCCCACGCAGGAAACCCGGCAATCCGACGCGTTCGGGGATGTGCTCGCGTACATGCCAGGCGACAAACTCTTCCTCCGCCTGCGGCGTGATGCCGTTCCAAATCGCGAGAACGGCTCTTCCGGCGAGGCTCATATCAGGCCGCCATCCCGGCCGAGGAGAGCTTCTTCGCCCATCGCATGATGTGCTCCGCGACCGCAACGAGCTCTTTCTTCTGGTTGAAGACTTCGACTTTTGCGGTCGAGCGGCCTTTGTCCTTGTCGACCGAGCTGATCGTGTAATGGGTCGTGATGGTGTCGCCCAGAATGACGGGCTTGAGGAAGCGCACCCGGTCATAGCCCGCGGACACAGGAAAATCGACAAGCCCTTCCTTGTGGATGATGTGCGCGATGCTGAGCGTCGAGACCGTGGACATGTAGCCGACGGTAAGCGCCCCGTGCGCGATGCGTCTCCCGATCACCGACTTCTCTTGCATGTATTGTTCGTTGACGTGGGTGTCGCTGAAGTCACCCGTAATGCCGGCGAACAAGGTGATGTCGGTCTCGCCAACCGTCTTCGCGAAGGTGAAGGTCTGGCCCACCTCGACAAAATCCAAGCCTGAATTGGGCATCGCAAAATACTCCTGGCGGCGTGCGTCGGCTCAAAGGCGCACCTTGTCTTGACACGTTTTCGACCCGCAGAATATGTAAACGGTTACATAAATCCACGTCGCGGGTCAACGGGCCGTTTTCCGCCCGACAGCCATGAGCTTTCGAGGATACGATGAAGGTGATTAGCGCCGATGAGGCTGCAAAGCTCGTTCGGAACGGCGACCATGTACTCGTCAGCGGTTCAGGCGGAGGCCATGCCATTCCCGAAGCCGTTTTGGAAAGCATCGAGAAGCGTTTCCGCGAGAGCGGTACTCCCAAGGATTTGACGCTCGTTCATGTGGTCGGCCTCGGCGATCGGGCCACGAAAGGCGCGGCGCGCTTCTGTCACGAAGGCATGCTGAGACGCTCCATAACCAGCGCGCTCATCGATTCACCGGCGATGATCGAGCTCGCCTTTGCGGACAAGATCGAATCGTACACGCTCCCGCAAGGCGTGCTGTCGCAGCTCATGCGTGAAATGGCAGCAGGCAGGCCAGGGCTGATCACGCGCACCGGCCTGCACACTTTCGTGGATCCGCGCCAAGGCGGCGCTCGCCAGAGCCCGAGCGCCAAGGACGATCTCGTGGAGGTGATGACGATCGACGGCGAGGAATATCTGCGCTTCAGGCCCTTCCCCCTCGACATCGTCTTCCTCAGAGGCACGACCGCGGACGAGGTTGGTAACGTGAGCATGGAGCACGAGGCCATCTTCGGCGAAATGCTGTCAACGGCTCAAGCGGCGCGGCGCGCCGGCGGCATCGTCGTCGTGCAAGTAAAGCGGCTCGCGCGGCGCGGTACTCTTCAGGCGAAGAACGTGAAGATACCGGGAATCCTCGTGGACTATGTCGTCGTCGACCCAGAGCAACGACAGACCTATGCGACAGATTACAGCCCGGCCTATGCTGGCGAGTTGCGCGTGCCCGCGCACGCATTGAAGCGTCTGCCCTTTGATCATCGCAAGATCGTGGCAAGACGCGCCGCGATGGAGATCGAGCCCGGCGCCATCTGCAATCTCGGCGCCGGCATATCGACAGGCATATCGGCGGTTGCGGCAGAGGAAGGAATCCTCGACCACATCGTGCTCACCAACGAGCAGGGTTTCATCGGCGGCGCGCCGCTCACGGGCGTCGACTCCGGCGCGTCGGAAAACTACGACGCGATCGTCGACCAACCTTACCAGTTCGATTTCTATGACGGGGGCGGTCTCGACATCGCCTTCCTTTCATTTGCCGAGGTCGACCCGAAAGGTAACGTCAACATCAGCCGTTTTGGCTCGAAGATCGTGGGAATCGGTGGCTTCATCAACATCAGCCAGAACGCCAAGCATGTCGTCTTCAGCGGCACCTTCACCTCGGGTGGCCTCGAGGTGAAGTCGGGGGACGGCACACTGTTCATCGCCAAGGAAGGACGACACAAGAAGTTCGTCGGCGGCATCGAGCAGGTCTGCTACAACGGCGAATTCGCAGCGCGCGAGGGCCGCACGGCTATCTTCGTCACCGAGCGGGCGGTGTTCCGCGCGGTTGACGGGACCCTCGAGCTGATCGAGGTCGCGCCGGGCATTGATCTCGATCGCGACATTCTTTCCCAGATGGCTTTTTGCCCGAAAGTAGCTGGAGATCTGAAACCAATGGATGCGCGACTATTCCGCGCAGAGCCCATGAACCTTCTGGGTGATCTCGACGCGCGGTGAGGGAACAGGGCTTCCCGAGCTGCCCCTGGCTCTTGCTTTCGCGTCGCTTTGGGTTGCCGCTGGTGAACGCCCGTCTTATACGACGCAAGACCTCGCCTGCCCCGACCCAGGGTCAAGGCCGTCCGGCTCACTCCCGACATCACCAATGGCAAAACTGCATCACCATCCCATTTGCCCGCATTCGCGCTTCGTCCGTCTCGTTCTCGGCGAGCTCGGATTGGAGGTTGCGCTCGAGGAGGAACGCGTCTGGGAAAGACGGCGCGAGTTCCTGGCGCTCAATCCGGCCGGCACGATCCCGGTGCTTTCGGAAGATCCCATCGGCGCTGTCCCTGGCGCCACGGTGATCGCCGAATATCTCGACGAGACGCGAGGCCAGACGCTTGGCGAGCGGCGCCTGTTGCCCGAAGAGCAGGCAAGCCGGGTCGAGGTCCGCCGCCTCATGGGGTGGTTCCTCGACAAGTTCGATGCGGAAGTCTCGGCCTTCCTCGTGACCGAGAAGGTGTTCAAGCGTTTCATGTCGAGCGCGGAAGGCGGAGGGGCGCCGGATATGTCGCTTATTCGAGCGGCGCGCACGAATCTGCGCTATCATCTCAAATATATCGGGTGGCTGCTTGCCGGGCGAAATTGGCTTGCGGGGTCGCGAATGACCTATGCGGATCTTGCCGCCGCGGCGCAGCTTTCGAGCGTCGATTTCCTTGGAGACGTGTCTTGGGACGAGGATGAAACGGCACGCACATGGTATTCGCGCTTGAAATCCCGCCCGAGTTTTCGTCCGCTCTTGGCAGACCGCATAGCCGGCATCGCGCCGCCGAAGCATTACGCCGATCTCGATTTCTGAGCGATCCCGTGTTCCCGCTTCCGGGAGGGTCAAGGTGAGCAAAGCCGGCGAGCTTCGCGACGAGCTCGCCGCGCGGGCCGCCAATCTCGGGTTTTCAGCCTTCGGGGTAACCTCGCCGGCAGCCATCCCGCAGCTTGACACGAAGCTTCGTGCCTGGCTCGCGTCAGGCGAGCATGGCGACATGATCTGGATGGAACGCGAACCCGAGCGGCGGGCCTCCCCGCACACGCTTTGGGGCGAGGTGCGCAGCATCATCATGCTCGGACTCGATGCGCCTGCGACCACGAGCCCACTGGACGCGCTCGCCAAACGCGATGCGGGCCTCATCGCAACCTATGCGAGGCGGCGCGATTACCACGACGTGATCAAGGGGCGCCTCAAGACACTTGCGCAAGCGCTGGTCGCGCGCGCCGGCGCCGAGGTGAAGGTATTCGTCGACACCGCGCCCGTCATGGAAAAGCCCCTTGCCGCCGCTGCCGGGCTCGGGTGGCAGGGCAAGCACACGGTTCTACTTTCGCGCGAGCGAGGCACGTGGCTTCTGCTGGGGGCGATCTTCACCACGGCGGAGCTTCCCGTCGATGTCTCGGGTGTCGACCATTGCGGCTCATGCCGCCGCTGCCTCGACATCTGCCCGACGCGCGCCTTTCCCGCACCTTATCGGCTCGATGCGCGCCGCTGCATCGCCTACCTGACCATCGAGCACAAAGGAACGATTCCCGGCGAGTTCCGCGAGGCGATCGGCAATCGCATCTTCGGTTGCGACGATTGCCTCGCCGTTTGCCCGTGGAACAAATATGCCCAGGCAAGCCAGGATATGCGCATGGCCGAGCGCGCAGAGCTGTCGCAACCACCCTTGAGAGAGCTTGCCCGCCTCGATGACGCCGCTTTCCGGAAGCTGTTTGCCGGGACGCCGGTCAAGCGCACGGGACGCGACCGTTTCATTCGCAATGTGCTCATCGCCATCGGGAATTCGGGCGAACCCGCGCTCGCAAGCGAGGCGGAGAGTTTGCTCGGCGACCCCTCCCCTCTGGTCCGCGCCATGGCCATCTGGGCGATGTGGCGCCTGACGTCCAAGCAGCGCTTCGCGGCACTTGCAAAGCACCTGCGAACGCAGGAGACCGACGCGGAGGTGCTCACGGAGCTCGACGCGCTCGCATCTCAAATGTCGCACCAAAGTCCCCTACGGGCATGAATCTCTTCGTCCTCGGGCTTGGCTATTCGGGAAGCGTGCTCGCACGCCGAAAGCTCGCCGAAGGTTGGCGCGTCCTCGGCACGGTACGCAGCCCCGAAAAGATGGAAGCCCTTCGTGCCGAAGGCATCGAGGCTTTCCTTTTCGATGCTCACACGGATGAGCTTGAAAACTTTGCGATGGCGCTCCGAGAAACCGATGCGCTCCTCATCTCGATTCCTCCTGTTGGCCAAGGCGACACTTTGGCCGAAAAGCTTTCGCGCATAATCTTTGGCGGGGCTGGGCGCCCTCGCTGGATCGGGTATCTGTCCACCATCGGCGTTTATGGCGATCATGCTGGCGCTTTCGTCGACGAGACGATGCCCTGCCGACCGTCATCCATGCGCAGCCGAGCGCGCTGCGAGGCTGAAAAAAGCTGGATGCAGCTGGGGTCTCAGTTGGACATCCCGGTCATCATCTTTCGGTTGCCTGGCATTTACGGGCCCGGCCGCAATGCGTTTTCGGCGCTCCGCAAAGGAACCGCGCGGCGCATCGTCAAGCCCGGACAGATTTTCAATCGCGTCCATGTTGACGACATCGCGGCCGCGCTTTCGCTTTCAATGAAGAAAGATATCGCGAGCGCCATCTACAACGTGACCGATGATGAACCCTCCCCGCCGCAGGATGTGATCGCCTTTGCGGCCGCGCTTCTCGGGATGGAGCCCCCGCCCGAGATCGACTTTGCCGAGGCTGAGCTCTCGCCGATGGCGGCGAGCTTCTACGGGGAAAGCAAGCGCGTACGCAACGACCTGATCAAGCGAAGGATCGACTTCGCTCCCCAGTTTCCGTCTTATCGGGAGGGTTTGGAGGCGCTGTTGAGAGCTGGCGAGTGAAGATAGCGACGTCGCCGGAAATATCGTGCGGACCGGTTTTCCGCTCCCGATTCAGCCTTCGCTTCTTTCCTTCAATGACCCGAAATGATCTTGATAGCGCCCAGCGATCTCCGATGTCCGCAAAAGGACGAAGACGTCGGTCGTGCCGAATTGTCGATCGATGACGGCGCCATCCCCAAAACGCGCGCCGAGGCGAAGATAGCCCCTGATGAGCGGCGGCAAGCTGCGCAACGCCGATTTCACATCGAGCACGTCCTTGGGCACGATGTTCATCGGAACATGACGTTGCGGATGGGCCCGCACTTCCCAGCCCTGCGGGCACGGCGCGTGATGGTGAAGCAAGCTCAGCGGTTCGGCCAGCGCCGCCGGGTTCGTGCCTTCGAGACTGGCGCAGCCGATCATCACATCGATGCGATGGCGGCGCACATAGGCGCTGATGGCGCGCCAGAGGAGCTCGAGCGTGCGCTTGTCGCGATGGCTCGCGAGAACGCATGAGCGCCCAAGCTCGAGAAAGCGCATATCGCGATGCGCGGCGAGCAGGGGAGCAAGGTCGAATTCGCAGCTCGTGTAGAAGCCGAAGCGCTCCTCCGCGACATCCTGGCGAAGCAGACGATAAGTGCCGACCACTTTCGATCCCCCACCAATCGCAGGCTGCGAATGATCCTCGCGATCGACCACGACAAGGTGATCGCAGACGCAATCGAAGCGATCCGCATCGCGGCGCAAAAGCGCGTTCATGGGATGGGCGAGCGCCGACATTTCCTCGTAGAAGACACGAAATCGAAGCCGTTGTGCCTCCCGCAAATCGCGCGCATCGCGAGCAAGCCGGACTTCGAGCGACCCCAACCGACCGTTGATCTCGGCGTGATCCGCGGGGCCCTTGTCGAGCGGGCGCTTGCGCGCCCTCTCGGAATCCAAAAGCGGGGAGAAAGCAAACCGCGCGAGACGCGCGGGCGCTCCCAATCCGCTCAGGGCGAGAGCTGGCCTCGCGAATGCCGGTCTGGAAGCGCTCGCGCCCGCAAACGTGGTCCAGAGTCCGCGCGCATCGCGCTTCTTTCGCCCGCTGCCGATCACTCGCCATTGCCCCTGCGATTCTCTCGCGAAGACGCCAACATGACGAGATGACGCGAGCATGACGACAGTCAAGCCGAGCGTGACTTCAAGCGACCTTGATTTGCGCCTCGTCTCTCGAAAGAAGCCGCCCCAAATTCTCGCGAACAACTGGTTTCTCAAGAAAAAGGTCGAAGCCTGCGGCGAGCGCTGTGGCCTTGTCTTCCTCGAGCGCATTCGCGCTCAGTGCAACGAGCCGCAAGGGCGCACCGTGGCAGCGCGCCTCCTCTTTGCGGAGCTTGCGCGCCACCTCGTTTCCGTCGAGCCCAGGCATGCGAATGTCGAGGAGCGCAAAATCATAAGCCTGGCGCTTGCCGCGCATGGAACCCAGCACGGCTTCAAGGGCGCTCAGACCGTCGCGATAACGCTCCACGACGGCGCCCTCACGCTCGAGGAGGCGTGTGGCGAGGAGCGCGTTGATCTCGTCATCCTCAGCCAGGAGGACGCGAAAGGGAGTGCCGTTCGCGGCGCGGTTCGAATCGAATTTGCGACTGCCTTGTGAAGAAATGGGAGTGCTCGGTTCGACCAGCCTTGCTCTCAGCGACCGCTCGCGGATCGGTTTCACGAGATAGCCATCGAAGCCGAACGTGGTCGGTGCGCCGAGCTGGCGTCGCTCGAAAGGTGAGAGCAGCATGATGCGCCATCGGGTTCCGACCTCGGAGGCTCGCGCCGCAAGCGAACGTGCTGCCTCCTCCCCCAGCGCCGCATCGACGACGAGAAGTTGAGGCGCAGGTGCGCCCGCAAGCGCAGTTGTGGCCTCGGAAGGATCGACCGCCTGATCCGCGTCGAAGCCAAGCTCGCGAAGTTTCTTGCATAGATAAGGCGCCTCGAAGGGTGAGCGTGCCACGACGAGCGCCCGGCTCCCGACCGGAAGAGAGAGCTCTGAGGGGATTTCACCTTTGACCGCGGCGAGCGGGATTTCGGCCGTGAACGTTGATCCTTTGCCGGGCGTGCTCTCGACGCTGAGCGTGCCCCCCATCATTTCCGCAAGTCGCCGCGATATCGCCAGGCCCAGGCCCGCGCCCGCTCCCTTTCCTTCACCATGCTCGAATTCCTCGAAGATGCGCTCTTGCCGGTCCGTACTGATGCCCTCCCCGGTGTCCGTCACTTCAAACACGGTGCTTCCACGGGCCGACACCCGGACCATGACGCCGACCCCTCCCTGAGCGGTGAATTTCACGGCGTTGCCCGCCAGATTGAGGAGAATTTGACGCAATCTTGCCGGATCGCCCCGGACTTGACGCGGCGTGCGCGGCGCAATGAAGCTCGCAATCTCGATGCCTTTGCCTTGCGCGCGCGGCGCCAAGAGTTCGGCCACACCTTCGACGAGCGTGGCGAGATCGAAATCCTCTTGGACGAGCTCGAGCTTGCCGGACTCGATTTTCGAAAAATCGAGGATCTCGTCAATCAGGAACAGCAACGACTCTCCCGAGCTCTTGACCGCGCGTGCATAGGTCGCCTGTTCCGGCGTGAGGCCGGTGTCCAGGAGAAGATCGGCCATTCCGGTAATGCCGCCGAGGGGCGTGCGAAGCTCATGGCTCACGGTCGCCAGGAAACGCGATTTTGCGGCACTCGCCGCCTCGGCCTTGCGCTGCGCGCCCGCAAGCGCTTCCTCGGAGCGCCGCCGTTCGGTGATGTCACGCCCCACGGATTGGCGAAGCATGCGTCCGTCCGCGTCGCGTGTCACGGTCTCGAGCCAGGAGATCCAGCGCCTGCCTCGTTCCGTGTCTATCTCTTGGTCGAAGCTGCGCGTTCCGTCGGCACTGAGCAGAACCTCGGTGGTCTGAATGGCTCTGACAGAGAAGCGCCTACCCACCGCCGCGCCCGCGCCGGCGGCTTCGAGGAAAGCGGCATTTGCGTAGACGATGCGGTCGTCCTGATCGCGGCGCAAGATAAGATCGTTTTGCCCTTCGATGAGGCTACGGTATCGCTCCTCGCTCTCGCGCGCTTGCCAGATCTCGTCGCGCAACCGTTCGGTCTCTGCCTCCTGCAGCGCGAGCTGTGCGTAGGTGTGGTCGACCCGAAAGCGCAGCCGCAGCACAGCCGCGAGAAGACCGAGTGTCAAGGCGCCGAACAGCAAAGCGACCAATCCAGCACTGCCGGATGAAAGGCTCGCCATGAAAGCCGTCCCTGTCGTGAAATCTTCGCGCGGTTGCAGCGCGTTGCGAGACGATCTTTCCAATGAAAGATTGATGTTCCGTTCTAAACTTTCGCCAATTAGTCGATACTTCAGCGTTGCTTTGGCGATTGCTCGAGCTGGGTCGGGCTCACACGCGCCGGCGCTCACGACGGCGGCCCGCGCCGGCCTGCTCCTTGCGCGGCTGAGCCAAGGGGCCGAGCGCCGCGACGACCGTTTCGAAACTGGGCGGCGCTCGGCGTTGATGCCCGTCGAGCGCACGGCGCATCGACGCAAGATGGACAGGTGAAGTACCGCAGCACCCGCCGATGATGCGCGCTCCCGCGTCACAGGCAAGGCGGGCGTATTCGGCCATCACCTCCGGCGTGCCGGAATAATGAATATGGGCACCCTGCCATTGGGGAACGCCCGCATTGGCCTTCGCGATGATAACCGGCCCTTGCGGGTTGGCGGCGATATCGAGAACCGACATCACGAGGTCCGATGCACCCACGCCGCAATTCGCGCCAACGGCGACTGGCCGAGGAGCAAGGCTTGCGGCGAATTCCGCAAAGCCGGACGGAGGCAGCCCCATCATCGTGCGTCCGGCCGTATCGAAACTCGCGGTCAAGGTGAAGGGCATGGCGAGCCTCGCGGCGGCTTTCGCGGCGGCACGCATCTCTTCTGCAGCAGACATCGTCTCGATCCAGGCGAGGTGGGCTCCGCCCTCCATCAACCCCGCGATCTGCTCGACGAAAACCTCCACGGCCTCCTCCTCCGTGAGATTGCCGAGCGGCGCAAGAAGATCTCCCGTCGGACCGACGGAACCGGCGACGACGATCGGTCGCGGCGCCTTCGCGGCCACCTCGCGCGCGAGAAGCGCCGCTTTTCGGTTGAGCTCGCGTGCGCGGCTATGCAGGTCGTGAAGCATCAAACGGCGTGCATTCCCGCCGAAGCTATTCGTCAGGATGATGTCGGCCCCCGCGTCGACGAAACTTTGATGCAACGCCATGACACGGTCGGGGTGGGCCTCGAGCCACAATTCAGGCGCCTCGCCGGAGACGAGGCCCATCTCGAAAAGATTCGTCCCCGTCGCACCGTCCGCGAGGAGAAAAGGCCTTTCCGCAAGCCGTTCTTCCAGCACGAGCGTCTCCTCAGAGAATGGCGGCAAGTTTCTCGGTGAATGAGCAGTCAATCTCGACGGCGCTGTCAAGGGCAATGGGCCTTTGCCGGTCGGTCCATCATCGCGGCTATGGCGAAAGAGGGCATGAACCCTGATCCGCGACGCGTTTCACATTTCACCCGATGTCGAAGAACGTCGCCTTCGGGGTTCGGTAAACTCTGTCGAGCGTCACATCGATTACGTCAGGGCGAAAGATTTCGACCGGATCGACAAAGCCCTTGGCCCGAAACTTTCCGAGCGGTCTCACCTTCTGGCCAAGCTCGCGCGCGAAGGCCGCCGACAAGAGAAGAGGCTCATCCAGCGTGCGGTTCATCTCGGCAATGCGGCTTGCGAGGCTCACATCGCGCCCGATCACGGTGAAATCGAGCCTCGTCCCCGAACCTATATTGCCATACGCCGCCTCTCCGTAATGCAAGGCGATGCCGGCCCGCATTTGCGGGCGGGCCGGATGCTCGCTATTGAACGCATTCAGGCTCGCAAGACCGTCGCGCGCAGCCGAAAGCGCCCGCTCCGGGGCGTCACATTCGCCGTCCTTCGCCTCCCGGAAGATCGCCAAGAGTCCATCGCCCAAATATTTCAGCACTTCGCCATGGCGCTGTTCGATGGCCGGGACGAGACAATCGAAAAAGTCGTTGAAGAGCTGGACCGCTCCCACCGCGCCGAGCTCAACCGTGTGCTGGGTCGAATCCCGCATATCGGCGAAGAGGATAGCCGAACGGATCGTCGAAACCTGGCCGCGCTTCACATTGCCGCCGAGGATTGCCTGACGTGGCTCATCCCCAACATAGATGCGAAGCACGTTACGCAGCGTTCCCCATGCCACGCGCAGCTCGAGCAAAGCGGAAAAAGGCGGCAAGATCGATGCGATGATCGCAAGGTCGCGCGCCGAAAAGCCTTGGGGCGCACGCGTCGCCATCGTCATCCAGGCCGTCATCTCGTTGGCAAAGGTGATGGGCGCGCAGATGTAATGCGTAAAGCCTTCCGCCTTGAGGTCGGGCACGATGCCGAAGCGATCGTCCGGGGTTTCGGCGAGGCGCATCTCGACCCACTCGCGAGAAGTGAGCGCGGCGTAATAGGGACTTCGCAAGAAAGTCGGGTCATCCGGGCCCGGGCTGACATAGACGCTCTCCTTGACGCCGCCGTCCTTGAGCCAGATGCGCCCGACCGCGTCGTGTTCCGCATGAAGCGTGGAGATCGAAACCGCGACGCGCTCGATCGGCAAGCCAAGGGCCAGCATCCGATTGCACATTTCGGTAAGATTTTTGGAAGGATCCTCGGCCCGGCGCGCGTCCCCCAGCAACCAATCGCGTAGCGCACCCACCTCGATCGTGGCCTTTGGCCCGATGAGCTCGCGCAATTGCCAGGAATTCATCTTGGAAATGGTCTTGGCGTCGAGCCGCTCCGCGGGTCGCTCTGCCTCTTGGAGCAGAACGGCGGCGTCCGCAGGGGATGCATTTACGGCCAATCGCTCATTGGGCATGCGGGGTCTGATATGGCCATTCGCGCCCATGACGCAAGGGTTGTTTGTGGCCGGATTTGCGAGTAGCCAAGTCTGAAAGTCGTCGTTCGCTGCCTTCCTATTCGCATTGCTGCCGAAGCACAGAGAAACACGCGGTTTTGCACCCTACCCTGGAGCGGCGAGCGCAAGCGCCGAACACGCCGGCTTTCCTCGTGGAAGGCACCATCGAGACCTTGGCTATGTTCTTTATGGCGCGCCATCGATCCTTAGAACGCGACAAGCTTTGGAACTGCGCCCTGGCTTGCGCTACGCTCAACTCGAGCCTGAGTTGCGGTAGACCCTCGCATTAACGACACGCCGACCCTCCCCTTAGCACTCGGAAATCCCGCGTATGCCCCCCGTTCGTCTCGATCCAGAACCCAAGAACGTCCATTGGGGCTTCTTTGATGCCAAGCTCCCTGCGGTTGTGACCATTCCCGACGGAGGACGCGTGACCATCTCGACCGTCTCGGGCGGCGAGGAGGTCATGCCTGCCGCCCCCTTCACCGTCCCTCCCGAACTTCGCGCGATTCACGCAAAGGTGAAGCCGAAGCTCCAAGGGCATATTTGCACGGGGCCGGTCGCCGTGTCGGGCGCCAAGAAGGGACATGTCCTGCAAGTGGAGATCGAGGCCATCGAGCCCTTCTACGATTGGGGTTACCAGGTCGTTCGACCGCTCGCTGGCGCGCTCCCAGATGATTTTGCCGAGAGCCGCCTTTACCACATCGCGCTCGATCGCGACCGCAAACTCTGGCGGCTGCCTTGGGGACAGGAAGTGGCCCTCAATCCATTTTTTGGTGTGATGGGAACGGCGCCTCCCGCGGCCTGGGGAGTTGTCTCGACCCTGCCGCCGCGTCGCAACGGCGGCAATCTCGACAACAAGGAGCTCGTCGCCGGCACCACCCTCTATCTGCCGATCTTCGTCGATGGAGCCCTGTTTTCAGTCGGTGACGGGCATGGAGTGCAAGGGGACGGCGAAGTTTGCATCACGGCGGTGGAAACGGGACTCACCGGCACTTTTCGACTTCTCGTCCGCGACGACCTGAAACTCGAATGGCCGCTGGCCGAAACCTCGACGCACATGATCACGATGGCCTTCGATCCGGACCTCGACGATTGCGTGGTCATTGCACTTCGCCAGATGCTCGATCTTCTGTGCGCGCGGACGGGCATTGACCGCTACCAGGCCTATGCGCTCGCGAGCCTCGCGGCGGATCTTCGCGTGACGCAGGTCGTGAACGGCAACAAAGGCGTGCATGTGATGCTCGAGAAGCGCTATTTCGAACGAGGCTGACGGGCTTTTCTCGCGTGCCTCAATTCTCGCCTCACCAGGAAGCGGCGCTCAAGGCGGTTTCCGCTTGGCTCGACGCGAAGCGCAAAGGACAAGGCGCGCCCCCGATCTTTCGCCTTTTCGGCTACGCCGGCACGGGCAAGACGACTTTGGCGCGCCATCTTGCTCAAAACGTCTCCGGCAAGGTTCTGTTTGCCGCTTTCACCGGCAAGGCGGCGCTCATGATGCGAAGCAAAGGTTGCAGCGGCGCCTCCACGATTCACAGCTTGATTTACAGGGCGCGCGAAAGCGGCGAGGAACGGCCGAATTTCGAGCTGTGGGACGATTCGCCTGCCGCTGAGGCCAAGCTGATCGTCATCGACGAGTGCTCGATGGTCGACGCCGAGCTCGGGCGCGATCTCTTGTCTTTCGGCGTCCCCCTGCTCGTGCTGGGCGACCCGGCACAGCTTCCTCCCATCCAAGGCGGCGGCTTCTTCACCGATGCGAGGCCGGACGCGATGCTGACCGAGGTGCACCGCCAAGCCCAAGACGATCCGATCGTGCGCTTGTCGATGGAGGTGCGCGAAGGACGGCGGCTTACCTTCGGCGAATATGGAGTGTCGCAGGTCGTGAAGCGCTCGCAGCTCGATCCAGCGCGCGTGCACGGCGCCGATCAGGTGCTCGTGGGGCGCAACGCGACGCGGCGCGCCTATAACGCGCGCATGCGCGAGACGCGCGGCTTTGCCGACATTTTGCCGCTTGCCGGCGACAAACTCGTCTGTCTTCGCAACAACCGCAGAAAAGGTTTGTTCAACGGTGGCCTCTGGGTGGTCAAGGATCGACGCCAGCGCAAATCGGGCACGCTTGCGCTGCGCCTCGCGCCGGAAGAGGACATTGGCGGGCGCCCCGTCAGGGTTTCGGCAAGGTCCGAATGCTTCACCGGCAATATCGAGGCGTTCGCCTGGGAGGAACGCAAGCCCTATGACGAGTTCGATTTCGGCTATGTGCTCACGGTGCACAAGTCACAAGGCTCCCAATGGGACGATGTCGTGCTTTTCGATGAGAGCTTCGCTTTTTCCGAAAGCCGCAGCCGTTGGCTGTATACGGGCATAACACGCGCGGCAAAACGCCTGACGCTCGTGAGTTAATCCCGGCCACCCCGTCAGCTCAGGTGGGCCCTTTTGGCTGATCGATCGAGGATTCGATGACAGGCCTGCGCGTGGCCGGACGGGCTTGCCCGGAACCAGCAGCTCATCGCGCACGTTCAAGTCCAATCAATTGACACGAAGGAGAAACCTCATGCGAATTCCGCTTTCGATGATGGCCTTGACGGCCGCACTCGCCTTCGCCGCGCCTGCCTCGGCGACCGAGCGAGGCGCCGTGGGTGGCGCGGTGGCGGGAGGCGCGGTCGGCGCGGCTGTCGGCGGGCCCGTCGGTGCCGTCGTTGGCGCCGGTACAGGAGCCGTCGTCGGGGGGAGCGTGACCGGTCATCGCCACTACTACCACCGCTACGGTTATTACCATCACCGCCATTATTACCGAGGCTGAGCCTCCACAGGCGTCGCGGCGAAAGCGTTGAGATCACTTGCCTTTCGCCGCGACGTCTCCGGACCGCGTTGACACATTCCTAAAGCGCTTCTTGCTTGAGATCATCGCCCGAGTGACACTCTTCCTCACCAAATCGGAGTGAGGAATGATGTCGCTAGCTCAAGTGGATCCCTTCGTAGCGGCAGGAGTTGTCGCCGCGACCGCGGCGACGGACGCCGTCTACGTCATGTTCACCGCCTCTGTCGCGGCACGGCGGCGTGTCCCGGCGGCGAGCTGGAGCAGCGTCTGGTATCTTCTGTCATCATTCGCCGTGATCAGCTACACCAACAATTGGATTTATGTGGGGTTTGCGGCGCTGGGCTCATGGCTTGGCGCTTACGCGTCGATTACCTTCTTGCACCGTGCGCCGAGCCATCCTCCGCCGCCCCTCGCGCCGATGGCCGATTAGGTAAAGAACGCGCGTTCGACGGAAATGCGGCTCAGCGTGCCCGTTCCCGGCTGGATGCGTTGAAAGCAGAGGGATTCCGTCGCGCGAGTTGATTCCAGTAAGAGTTTTTCACGCTCAGACCTGTTTTCACGAGCTTGCGTTATGGCAAGCAGCCAGCAACGCCCTATATTCAAAAAGTCGAAACCAATTTAAAATTGCGCTTGTTCATTGGGCAGAAATGAATTCTCTCATATTTTATGAACTCGAATTTAAGCTCCTGAATCCGAAATACCAAATTTCCAGATTTTAAATCAGTTTCATCATTTCAACGGACGTCGACGCGTTCACGAAAACGAAAGAACGGAAGTGAAGTCGTTATGAGCAGAGCATTCGTCAAAGAACAAGAAGACGCGGAGACCTTCGAAACCCTTCCGGACAGGGCTCTGTCGCCGCATCCGAATTTCGTCACGGCGGAAGGCTTCGCGGCACTCGAGGCTGAACTTTCCCGCGCTCAGCACGATTTCGACGCCGCGCAAGCCGCAGGCGATCGCGCGCTCGCGGCGAAGGCCGCGCGCGACGTGCGCTATTTCACGGCACGGCGAGCGAGCGCGCAGGTGATCGCGCCACCGAAGAAGTCAGATCGCGTGCAGTTCGGATCGACGGCCACAATCGAACGCGAGGATGGCCGTCGGCAGACCTTCCGCATCGTGGGCGAAGACGAGGCCGACCCCACTCACGGCACCCTCTCTCACGCCTCACCCTTGGCGCGCGCCTTGGCCGGCAAGCGGGTCGGCGACACGGTGCAGGCCGGAAACATGGAGGCGGAGATCACCGCCATCGAATGAGAGAGCCCCGCGAGGCCCGCGGGCCGGCTCGCCGGGCTCGTCCCCGTCTCTAATTGTCGAGGAAGCTTCTGAGTTTGCGGCTTCGGCTCGGGTGCTTGAGTTTCCGCAGCGCCTTGGCCTCGATTTGGCGGATACACTCGCGCGTCACGGAGAATTGCTGGCCGACTTCTTCCAAGGTGTGGTCGGTGTTCATGCCGATGCCGAAGCGCATGCGCAGCACGCGCTCTTCGCGTGGAGTGAGTGACGCGAGAACCCGCGTCGTGGTCTCGCGCAAATTCGACTGGATCGCGGCTTCGACGGGCAGGATCGCGTTCTTGTCCTCGATGAAATCGCCAAGATGCGAATCCTCCTCATCCCCGATCGGGGTCTCGAGGGAGATCGGCTCCTTGGCGATCTTGAGGACTTTGCGCACCTTCTCGAGCGGCATGCCGAGTTTTTCGGCAAGCTCCTCAGGCGTAGGTTCCCGCCCGATCTCGTGAAGCATCTGGCGCGAGGTGCGCACGATCTTGTTGATCGTTTCGATCATATGCACCGGGATGCGGATGGTGCGCGCCTGGTCGGCGATGGAACGCGTGATCGCCTGCCTGATCCACCACGTGGCGTAAGTCGAGAACTTGTAGCCGCGCCGGTACTCAAACTTGTCGACCGCCTTCATCAACCCGATATTGCCCTCCTGGATCAAATCGAGGAATTGCAAACCGCGATTGGTGTATTTCTTCGCAATCGAGATCACGAGGCGCAAATTCGCCTCGACCATCTCCTTCTTCGCCTGGCGAGCCTCTCGCTCGCCCTTTTGCACCATGGCAACGATCTTGCGGAACTCGGAAATCTCCAGCCCCGTCTCGGTCGCGAGATCGTGAATGTGTGAACGAATCTCCTTGACCTTGTCGCGATCGCTCTTGATGAGCTGCTTCCAGCCTTTGGCGCCGAGCTTCGAAACGCGCAAAATCCATTTGGGATCGAGCTCCGCGCCTTGGTAATGCTTAAGGAAGTCGGTGCGCTGCACGCCGAAGCTTTCGGCAAGGCGCATCAGACGACCTTCAAAACCGACAAGCCTTTTGTTGATGTCGTAGAGCTGCTCGACCAGCATCTCGATGCGGTTGTTGTGAAGCGACAAGGACTTCACATCGGCAATCACTGTCTGCTTGAGCTTTTTGTATTTGCGCTCCTGGGCTGGCGTCAGCGTCGTGTTCTCGAGGCGACCGGCGACGAGCTGGTCCTGTAAACGGCGCAGCTTCTTATAGTCGTCGGCGATGCGGTCGAAAATTTCGAGCACTCGCGGTTTCAGCTCCGCTTCCATCGCGGAAAGCGAGATGTTCGATTCGAGGTCATCATCGAAATCTGCTTCGGTCGGCATGGCGCCGTCCGCGCCCTCCGCCCCTTCGGCACCCTCCTCCCTCGCCATTTCGCGCTCGCCGCGCTGAACCTGGATGGGCGCCGCGCCCTGGCGGCTCTGGAAGGGCGGAGCGCCCGGTTGTGGGCTTCCCGGCGCAGTAAAGGGCCGCAGGGGGCCGTCTGTTGCGCTCCCAAGCGCGGCGGCGGCGATGTCGACCTTGGGCGCCGCCTTGGCGTCGGGCCCCGCATAGGTCGCCTCGAGATCGATGATGTCGCGCAAAAGCGCCTTGGCGTCGTTGAGCTCGTCGCGCCAAATGATGATCGCCTGGAAGGTGAGAGGGCTTTCGCAAAGACCCGCGATCATGGCCTCGCGGCCAGCCTCGATGCGCTTGGCGATCGCGATCTCACCCTCACGCGACAAGAGCTCGACCGCGCCCATCTCGCGCAAATACATGCGGACCGGGTCATCGGTGCGGTCGATCGGCTCAGAGGGTTTGTCGACCTTGGCCGGCACGCTTCGGGAGGCCTCGATGAGGTCACCACCCTCGTCCTCGTCATCGGCCTCGGCCGGTTCCTCGCGCGCCTCGGGGTCCGTGTCATCGCTCTCGACCACGTTGATGCCCATGTCGGACAACATGGCGAGAATGTCCTCGATCTGCTCGGAGGACACCTCCTGGGAGGGAAGCACGGAGTTGAGCTCTTGATGGGTAACGAAGCCTCGCTTCTTCGAGACCTTGATCATCCGCTTGACTGCGGCATCGGATAGATCGAGAAGCGGCCCATCGGCCGTTTCGGCCGGCTTTTCCTTCACTTCCTCGGTTGCCGCGGCGGTCTTGCTCACCATCAGTTGGGCTCCAGAATGTCGTTTCGGCACCGCGCTCACGGCGGCTGGCTTGGATGGGCTCGCTCGGCGTTTCCCGCCGGACTTGAGCTTGGACGGCCTCGTACTCATGGCACCCAACACAGAAATTCCCGCCCGCGCACACGCATGGCGTGTTCGGCCAGTCCGGGACGCTCCCAACAACGACGCAATGCGATTCGCCTTAAATCCCCGTTACCCATTGGCGACCCTGATTTTTCGCTCGCAAGAGCCTTGCCGCTCATCGGATGGATGGCGAGGGCTTCAACTTTCGACGCAAGACTTGAACTCAAACCCTTCGTCCCGCTCGCGAAAGCGGCACGGCGCATCACGCAACCCGAAAATCCGCCGCAAGCCGAGCGGCCGGCGAAGAGCCTCGCCAAACTGATCGCATTCCAGCCTATGTAGCGCAGGCGCCAATCGATGCAAGACGCCAGCTTGCCGCAACCGGCTGAAACTCACGAAGAATCGGTTCCTGAAAAGGTTGAGGAAACTCACTTCAGCACCTTGTATACCGGGGCTTCCGCAAGCACTTGGTCAAGGCTTCGTTCGCTCTCCTTCGAGTCGGACGAAGCCGGCATCTGGTGCAATGCAGCGACGCGCGAATGGATGTCGGCCAGCCAAGCGACCTCCGCTTCAGTCGCTTCGGCACCTCCAAGCGCGCGTTCAGCATCACGAAGCTGGCTGCGGAGCGCGCGCGAGAGGTCATGCAGGCCCATCGCTTGGCGGAGCACCGCCTCAAGCTCGGTGGCAGGAAATGTTTCGGCGAGGAAGCGATCGTCTCCTGGACGGAGCTTGCGCCTGAGTCGCTGTCGAAGCGCATCGATTCTTATCGCCCGGTTGTGCGCACCAAGAGCATCGGATTCATTCTCGAACGCATGCTCATCGAGAAGCAGTTGCGCGAGCTCTCGGGCTGGCGGATCGGCGATGGCAAGGCTCGACAGCTCTTCGGTGAGTTCGTGGAGGAGATCACGCCTCGCATCGAGCGCGAGCACGATGAGCGCTTCTTGCGCCGCGCCTGGATTCGTGCCGCTGAAGGTCGGCGCGCTCGTGAGGCTCGGACTGGCCACGGCCGGCGCTTGCGGGCGCGGGTCAAACCCACCAAACGCGCGCCAATCCCGGAATCGGTAGGAACGCTCTCGCCCGAAAGGTCGGGCCGGACCCCGATATCCGCCATATGAGGGGCTGCCGCCGAACGCGATCCTTTGCAATCGTGCTGCGATGTCGGCCTCGTAATAACGCCGCGCCACGCTGTCGCCGACGCGAGCGACAGCCTCGCGCAGGCGCCGTTCGAGCGCGGCGCGCTGCTCGGGCGTGTCGAGCGGCGCGGCCGCGATCTCGCGCGCCCACAACACCTCGGAAAGCGGGCGCGCCGTCTCGAGCACCTGCTCGAGCGCGCCGCCACCTGATCCACGCACCAGATCGTCAGGGTCTTGACCTTCCGGCAGAAACGCGAAGCGCACGCTCTTTCCCGGAGAAAGGCGAGAAAGAGCGAGGTCGACGGCGCGAAAAGCCGCCCGCTGCCCGGCTTTGTCGCCGTCGAAGCATAAGATCGGCTCGTCCGCCATGCGCCAGAGCAGCGTCATTTGCTCTTCGGTCAGCGCGGTCCCGAGCGGGGCCACGGTCTCTGTGAAACCGGCGCCGCTCATGGCGATCACGTCCATATAGCCCTCGACCGCGATCACCCTGCCCTTTTCATGGGCCGCCTTTCGCGCGCGATGCTGGTTGAAGAGCAAGGAGCCTTTGTGAAAGAGCTGCGTTTCTGGCGAATTGAGATACTTCGCCGAGACTTCCGGATCGAGGGTGCGCCCGCCGAAGGCGACGACGCGGGCGCGCATATCCTGGATCGGAAACATCACCCGGTTGCGGAAGCGGTCATAAGCCACGGGAATATCTGGGCCTGAAACAAGAAGACCCGCCTCGATCATGGTGGCGATATCGACGCCTTTGCCGGCGAGGTGATCGCGAAGCGCATGCCGTTCCGCGCTGGCGAAGCCCACGCGAAACTCGGCACGCTGCGCTTCGGTGAGACCCCGCTTGGCAAGGTATTCACGAGCGACGCGCCCTTGCGGCCCCGTGAGCATCGCCTCAAAGTAGGCGCACGCCATCTGCGCCACTTCGACGAGACCGGCTCGCGTCTTTTCCTGGCGCTCGGCATCTGCCGAACGCGTCGGAAGGGCCACGCCAGCTTCCGCCGCCAGACGCTCCACCGCTTCGGGGAAGGACGCGCCTTCGCTCTCGATCACGAAATCGAAGATGTTGCCGTTCTTGCCCGAAGAGAAATCGAACCAGGCTTGCTTTTGGTCATTGACGAAAAAGGACGGTGTCTTCTCGGCGTTGAAGGGTGATAGGCCTTTCCACTCCTTCCCGGACTTGACGAGCCGTACACGCCGCCCAACCACCTGCGAAACGGGCAGGCGGGCCTTGATTTCATCAAGAAGAGACGGCGAAAAGCGCATTCCCGGCCGATCCTTGGCCCATTGATCCTGAGGGACGCGTGTTTACGGCCACGCCGAGCGGCACTCGCCGCCATTGTGGCAAAGCCGGTTATATCGTGATTGCGGCGCCGCGATGAGTGAGGAGCCGGGTTTGTTCACAGGCACATGGCCCGACCAACTCGCCCGAACGAGCGGCCGACAAGGGCCCGAATGAGCAAAACGGCCAAGCCCTGTGCTGGTCCAGACCATTCATCGTGGCGAGCCTCGAAAATAGACCTTTTCGCTATGCCCTCGATTGCGGCAAAACCTTTCGGCGGCTCTTGCCCGCAGCAGGGAGGCAAGGTTTGAAAACGCGCATAACCGAGATGTTCGCCATCCGTTACCCGATCGTGCAGGGAGGGATGCAATGGGTCGGCCGGGCAGAGCTTGCGGCAGCCGTCTCCAACGCGGGGGGCCTCGGCATTGTTACGGCGCTTACCCAGCCGACGCCCGAGGATCTGCTCAAGGAGATCGCTCGCTGTCGCGAGATGACAGATGCGCCTTTCGGCGTGAACCTCACCATCCTTCCTTCGCTTCGCGCC
Source organism: Hyphomicrobiales bacterium (assembly GCA_019247605.1). Lineage (GTDB taxonomy): Bacteria > Pseudomonadota > Alphaproteobacteria > Rhizobiales > Beijerinckiaceae > GAS188. The sequence goes on along the minus strand of JAFBAS010000079.1, from coordinate 2,514 downwards.
ATCTCGCACGCGGAATTCGCGCAAGCGATCATCGATTCGGGAGTGAAGATCGTGGAGACCGCGGGGCGCAACCCCGAGCCTTACATGGCCGCTTTCAAAGAAGCCGGGATCAAGGTGATCCACAAATGCACCTCGGTGCGACACAGCCTCAAGGCGCAGGCCATCGGCTGCGATGCAGTGAGCGTCGATGGTTTCGAATGCGCCGGTCATCCCGGCGAGGACGACATTCCCGGCCTCGTGCTCTTGCCGCGTGCCGCCGAGGAGCTGACGATCCCCTTCATTGCTTCGGGAGGGTTCGCAGACGGCCGCGGCCTCGTCGCCGCGCTTGCGCTCGGGGCCGACGGCATCAACATGGGCACCCGGTTCATGGCCACCCTTGAGGCGCCGATCCATCGAAGCATCAAGGAAAGGATCGTCGCCGCGAGCGAGCTCGACACCGCGCTCTTGATGCGCCAATTGCGCAATACGGCCCGGTATTTTCGCAATGAGGTTACCGACCAGGCGCTCGCTGTCGAGCGCGACCAGGGCGCGGAGCTCACGATCGAGCACCTCGGCCCCTTTGTGAGCGGACAAAGAGGAAAGATCGTCTATGAAAGCGGCAATGCGGATGCGGGCGTCTGGTCGGCCGGGATGGTGGTCGGCCTGATCCATGATATTCCGACTTGCGAGGAGCTCATTTCGCGCATCGTGAGCGAGGCTCGTGAAATCGTGGCAAGCCGTCTCGCTCCGGCGCTGGCGTGCGCATAGGGAACCGACGAGCCGCCGATCAGGCGCTGCTCGAGAGGCCCTTGTGCAGCTCCTCACGCAAAGCCGGGCCCAAATCGGGACGTTCGAGCGCGTAAGCAAGATTGGCCGTGAGGAAGCCGATCTTCGTCCCCGTGTCGAATATCCGCCCGTCGAATCGATAGGCGTTGAAGGGGCGCGATTTCGCAAGCGTGATCATGGCGTCCGTGAGTTGGATCTCGCCGCCGGCGCCGCGCGGCTGCGTCTCGAGGATGGAGAAAATACCGGGCTCGAGAATATATCGCCCCGAGACCATGAGATTTGAGGGTGCTTTTCCGCGCGGGGGTTTTTCCACCATCGAATTCACTGGCATGAGCCGGTTCTTCCCGACAGGGCCGACGCCCAATATTCCGTATTGATGCGTTTCGCTCATGGGCACTTCCTTCACCGCGATGATGTTGGAAGGCTCTGCCGCGAAGGCCTCGATCATGCCCTTGAGGCAAGGTTCAGGGCCGTGATGCAACATGTCGGGAAGCAGCACCGCGAAAGGCTCCTCGCCCACGATCTCGCGTGCGCACCAGACCGCATGGCCCAAGCCGAGCGGCGCCTGCTGGCGCGTGAAGCTCGTCTCGCCCGCCGGCGGCAGATCGCGGCGCAATTCATCGAGCTCCTTGGTCTTGCCGCGTTCGGCAAGCGTGCGATCGAGTTCATAAGCCTGATCGAAATGGTCTTCGATCACGCCCTTGTTCCGCCCAGTCACGAAAATCAGGTGCTCGATCCCGGCGGCACGCGCCTCATCGACCACATGCTGTATCACCGGACGGTCGACCACGGTGAGCATCTCCTTGGGGATCGCCTTCGTGGCCGGGAGGAAGCGCGTCCCGAGTCCCGCGACAGGGAACACCGCCTTGCGAATGCGTTTCATGGGCACCTCGATGGCAAATGCGAAGAGAGCCGTGCGGCGCGAACCCGGAATTGTCAATTTCGCCTGAAGTGTATTGGAAGCGCGGCAAGCGCATCTGTCTGAGGCCCTCTCGGATTCAGGCGCGTGACAGCCAAACGCACCGTTTCATGATAAGCTCTCTCGACGTGCCCGCCGTGGAGGCATGCCTCCACGGTGAGCGAGGAGAGAAGCGATGCCCATTTTGGTGACCGGCGGAGCTGGATACATCGGCAGCCACATGGTGCTCGAGCTTCTCGACGCCGGGGAAAAGGTGGTCGTTCTCGACGATCTGTCGACCGGGTTTGCGTCCGTCCTCCCGGAAGATGCAACCTTCATTCGCGGCGATGTGGGAGATCGCGCCCTCGTGCTGCGCCTCATCGCCGAGCACGCCGTCAACGCCATTGCGCACTTTGCCGCCAAGGTCGTGGTACCTGAATCGGTGGCCGATCCGCTCGCTTATTACCACGCCAATGCCATGAAAAGCCGAAACCTCGTGGAAGCCGCCATTCGCGGCGGGGTCCGCCATGTCATCTTCTCCTCGACGGCCGCCGTCTACGGCAACCCCCGCTCTAACCCGGTGGGCGAGGATGAGCCCCTCGATCCCCTGTCGCCCTATGGACGCTCCAAGCTCATGACCGAATGGATGCTGGAAGATGCCGGGCGCGCGCATGGCCTGCGCTCGATATCGCTGCGCTATTTCAATGTCGCGGGCGCCGATCCGCAAGGGCGTGCCGGCCAATCGACGAGACGCGCCACCCATCTCATCAAGGCCGCGGCACAAGTTGCGCTTGGCGAGCGGCCCTACCTCGAGGTCTTCGGCACAGATTACCCGACCAAAGACGGCTCGT
>JAFBAS010000029.1 GCA_019247605.1 Hyphomicrobiales bacterium | reverse complement strand
AGCTGAATGCTCATTGCCCACTTAGTCGGATCGAAAGGTGTATTTGGCTTTATAGGCTTCATCGTCGGATCGGATTGCCGCCCCGTGGCAATCTCGTAGGCAATATTCAGAAACGCTTGTCGAGTCTGGCAAACAGCATCGTCGACGATTTTTTCGACTGGTAGGTCTTCCTCATCCGGGAGCGGCTGTACACTAGCGCAACCCGTGATACCCCCAGCCGTAATTAGCGCAATACCCCACTTGCATAAGCTCATGCCCACCTCCCCTCACTAACTTTCGTTAGAATTACAACTTTGAAGTTTTGTGTCAAATGGGCGCGGGGAGATTCGGAATACTAGAGTTCTAGAGGGGTGACCAAAGCCGGGCTAGTCTGCGGGATGAGCTCCTGTAAATACCTCAGAAGGCCAGCGTTACTCCTTAGGTAATTTGTTCTGACGCTTGCCGTTTTCCTTCCTGCCCGACACTAGCTCGTATAGCCACGGCCCTAAGCACGATGCGCGTAGCTTTTCTCTTTTTACCTAGGTAGAGTATGCGGTGGTGAAGCAAGACGCTCTGATCGATGCCCGAAACGAGGTCCGCATTCGCCAGGACCTCGTGCTCACCGCGCTCGGCAAGCGGCCCGCCGACAAGGCCTTGCGGGTCGGGCGCTTTTTCGACGTGCACACCCGCTCCTGGAACGAGGATTGGGAGATCGTCATCAAGGGGCAGCGCATCGCCTTCGTCGGTCCGGCGGGCGCTTATCCGGGCGAGGTGAAGGAGCGCTTCCACGAGCCCGCTCTCAGCGCGGTTCCAGGCTTCGGGGAAGTGCACAAGCACATCGAGAGCTCGCATCTCACGCCCGAATGGGAGGCCGCGCTCGTCCTGCCGCGCGGTAACACCTGGACCTGCGAGGCGAGCCACGAATTCTCGAACGTGAACGGCCCGCATAACCTCGAATTCTGGCTCGAAGCGCGCCGGCGCGGCTCGCCGCTCAAAATCTTTCCGCTCCCCGGCTCGGCCGTGCCGCCCACGGCCTATGAACGAGGCGGCGGCTATTTCGGCTTCGACGAGCAAAGAAGGTTCATGGCCGAAAGCCTGATGGTCGCCGGCCTCGACGAGGTGATGGATTGGCCGGCCGTGTGGAACCCCGAGAACCCGTCTTACGACCGGCTCTGGGGGATGATCGAAGCGACCTTCGCGGCGCGTGGCGTCGTCGAAGGGCATGGGTCGGGCCTTCGCGACCTTGCATCGATCAACGCATTCGCGGCCGCGGGCCTCGCCTCGGATCACGAGGTGCAAACGCCGGAAGAGACCTGGGACAAGCTGATGCGCGGCCTCTTCGTGGAGCTTCGCATCTACGCGATGGCGGAGATCATCCGCTTCCTCATCGGCAAGGGACTCGCGGATTGGTCGCAGATCGGCTTCACCACCGACGACCGCAGCGCCTCGCACACAATCGAGCTCGGCGCGAGCGACCACAACGCAAGGCTCGCGATCGAAAGCGGGCTCTCGCCCGAGATCGCCATCCAATGCGCGACGATCAATCCTGCGCGCCATATGCGGCTCACGCCCTTTGTCGGCAGCTTGTCGCCAGGGCGCTTCGCGGATGTCGTCCTGCTTTCCGATGTCGCCTCGCTCGAGATCGAGAAGGTGTGGGCCGACGGCACCCAGATTTCCGAAGGCAAGCGCTATCTCGGAGAAGTGCCGCGCATAAAATGGCCTGCCTGGGCGACGAACACGGTGAACATCCGCCGCAAGCTCGCGGCGCAAGATTTTGCGCTACCGGCCAAGCCGGGGCGCAAGACAATGAAGGCTGCCGTCATCCGCCCCTTCCATTGGCATCCCGAATTCTACACGATGGAGCTTCCGGTGCGCGACGGCGAGGTCGAGCGTGACCCTTCCGAGAACGTCACCAAGTTCGCGATCGTCGACCGCTACTCGGGCGAGGGAAAGGTCGCGAAGATGTTCTGGCGCGGCTGCGGGCCGCGCACGCCGGAGACGGCGCTCGCCTGCTCGGTCGCGCATGATCAGCACAACATCTGGGCCGTCGGATCGTCGGACGCCGCGATGGCGAAAGCCGTGAACGCGCTCGTCGATGTCCAGGGCGGCTGGGCGCTGGTGCGCGAAGGCGAGCTCGTCGCGACGGTGCGTTTCGAGGTCGGCGGCCTCATGACCTGCCGCCCCGCCGAAGAGCTCGACGCCGAGATGCAGCATCTCTATGCGCAAGCCCGCAAGGTCGATTGGATGTACGAGCCGACCTTCCGCCCGCGCTGGTACCCGGGCTTTCCCGAGCGCCTCATGTTCGCGACGCTCACCTGCGCGCCCTGGACCTGGGTCCTCGTTGCACCGAGCGAGAAGGTGCCGCAAGGCTTCGTCAATGTGCAGACGGGCGAAACGCACGAGGTGGTGTGGTGAGGCGCCTTTTGGTCCCCGGGGCTCAGCCCATTTTGCGCCTTTGTCTTACGTGGACAAAGAGGCCGGGCCAGGGCTTTTCCGCTTCGTCATGCCTGCACTCGGTGCGGGCATCCACGCCTTTGATTACCCAAGGAAGGCGTGGATGGCCGGGCCAAGCCCGGCCAGGACGGAGGGGGTGGACCGGGCCTAAGCTAATCGCACGGACGGCCGCCGCGCTTGGGGATCACAAGGCCGGGCACGACGTCGAGAGTGCCTAAATGCCCGGGTCATGAGGTCGCTTAAGGCGCATATTGCGGGAAGGGACATCAAGATGAACGAAGAGGTCGCGGTCCAGGACCGAGCGCCGGCCGGCTTTCTCGATCGGATCTTTCGCCTTTCCGAGCGCGCGACCTCGCTGCCGCAAGAGGCGATCGCGGGTGCCACGACGTTCGCCGCGATGGTCTACATCGTCGCCGTCAACCCGGCGATCATGTCGAATGCAGGCATGGACCGCGGCGATCTCGTCATCGCGACGGCGCTTGCGGCCATCTTCGGCTCGGTGATGATGGGGCTTTTGGCCAATCTGCCGCTAGCGGTCGCGCCCGCGATGGGCTCGAACGTCATTTTCACCTATGTGATCGTGAAGCAGATGGGAGCGCCCTGGCAGGGAGCGCTCGCGATGGTCGCCTTCACGGGCGTCGTCTTCCTCGTCCTTTCGCTCTCGAAGCTGCGCGAGAAGGTGGCGAAGGACGTGCCCGAGGCCTTGAAGGTCGGCATCCAGGCGGCCGTCGGCACGCTCATCGTCTTCATCGGCTTGCGCGGTGCCGGCTTCATCGTCGCCAATTCCTCGACCTATGTGGCGCTCGGTTCGCTCAAGAACCCTCCCGTGCTGCTCACCATGGTCGGCATCCTGCTCGCCCCGATCCTCGTGGTGCGCAAGGTGCCGGGCGCGCTGATCATCGCCATCGCCGCGATCACCCTAGTCGGCTTTTTCGTTCCCGCGGGTCAAGGCAAGATGGTGACGACGGCGCCCTCGGCCGTGCTCGCCTGGCCGAAATGGCCGGCGAGCACCTTCGGCCAGCTCGATTTCAAATGGCTGTTCTCGAACTTCATCATCGCGCTGCCGCTGCTGTTCTATTTCATCTGCGCGGAGTTCTTCTCGACGCTCGGCACCTTGATAGGCGTCACCGGCGCGGCGAACCTGCGAAAGCCGGACGGCTCGATCCCGAGCGCGACGGCCGCCTTCGCGACCGATGCCACCTCGAGCATCGTCGGCCCGATGCTCGGCACCTCGGTCGTCACCGCCTACATCGAATCGATCACCGGCGTGCAGGCCGGCGGACGCACGGGCCTCACCTCCCTCGTCGTCGCGGGTTTCTTCGTGCTCGCGCTCTTCTTCTGGCCTGTCTTCGTCATCGTGCCGCCGCAGGCCACGGCCCCGGCGCTGGTGCTCGTCGGCGTTCTCATGATGCAGGGATTGGGACGCATCGACCTCACCGATCTTTCGAACGCC
>JAFBAS010000146.1 GCA_019247605.1 Hyphomicrobiales bacterium | reverse complement strand
TCCCATGATGATCGAGATTTGCGGAATAACGCCCGAGGCGACGACGTTTCTCTTGAAGACCTCGGCATATCCTCCGAGGGACGCGACGCCTTCTTGAATCCTTGCCCCTCCTGAATCGTAGAGCCCGATGATCGGCGCCCGCATCTTCAGCGCCATATCCTGGACCTTCATGATCTTGCCCGCGTGAGCTTCCGAAAGCGAGCCGCCGAAGACGGTGAAATCCTTCGCGAAAAAGAACACTTTTCGGCCGTTGACCGTGCCCCACCCGGTTACGACGCCGTCGCCCGGCACCTTCGTCTTCTCCATGCCGAACTCGGCACAGCGATGCTCGACGAACATGTCGAATTCCTCGAAGCTTTCGGGATCGAGGAGGAGCTCGATGCGTTCGCGCGCCGTGAGCTTGCCGCGCTGATGCTGGGCGAGAATGCGCTTCTCGCCGCCGCCGAGGCGGGCTTTGGCGCGTCGCGCTTCAAGTTTGTCGAGAACGGGTTTCATCGGTTTCGGCTCCGCGCATGAGCATGCTTCCCTTTCGTCCCTTAAAGCATGCAAAAGCAAAACCTTAGCGATTTTTCCCCCGGGGAGCGTTGGCGAAAGCTTGGTGGGCGGGGAGAATGGCCATGGATCATCGATTGATCATCGGGCCGACTCTTGACTTCAAGGCTCCGATCCACCATCGAGGGGCGCACAGCATCGTGAAATCACGCCGCCATGAATTCCCCATGCGGAGCATGGCTTTCAGCCCGTTTCCGCTTTGCGACAGGTAACACTCGACAGGTAGCACAATGGCAAAATCCATCACGGCCAAAATCAAGCTCGTCTCGACCGCCGATACCGGCTACTTTTACGTGACGAAGAAAAACACGCGGACCATGACCGAAAAGATGTCGATCCGGAAATATGATCCGGTGGCCCGTAAGCACGTCGAGTTCAAGGAAGCGAAGATCAAGTGAGAACCTGATTCGGCACGGCCGGATCTCGTCATTGCCTTTCAGGCTGCGTCGAGAACGACGCGATTTCGCCCCTCGTGCTTGGCGCGATAGAGGGCCTCGTCGGCGCGTTTGAAGAGGTCGCCGCGACTGTCCATGACGTTGCGCATGACCGCGACGCCCAACGAGATCGTGACCGGCGCATTGCAGGCGCCATGCGCGATCAGGAAAGGAGCGCTGTCCACTGCCTGGCGGATGCGCTCAGCGACGGCCCGTGCGCCCGAATGGCCCGTCTCGGGAAGAATGGCGACAAGCTCCTCCCCGCCGAAGCGCACGAGGAGATCGCGGTTTCGTAAACATTCCCGGGCACGTTTCGCCAGCTCGCAAAGAACCTCGTCGCCGCAGTCATGCCCATAGGTGTCGTTGATCGCCTTGAAGCGATCGACGTCCATCATGACAAGCGAGAGCGGCCGTGACCTGCCGATAGCATCCTTGACGAGCGCGTCCAGATTGGCGTCGAGAAAGCGCCGGTTGTGCAAGCCCGTAAGAGGGTCGATGAGGGCAAGCTCCATCGACTGCTGCATGAAGTTGCGCAAGGTCGCCGTATATCGCTGGTTGCGAACTTGCGTGCGCACGCGTGCGAGAAGCTCGTTGCGGTCGATCGGCCGCGTCAAGAAATCATTCGCACCGATATCGAGGCCGCGCAAAAGGCGCGCCTTTTCGTTCAATTCCGCGACCATGAGAATGCTGATGTCGCGCGTACGCTCGAGCGAACGCAGTTGAGCACAGACCCGAAGCCCGTCATGGGCGGCAAGATTGAGACTGACGATGGCGAGATCATATCGGTGTTCGGCCGCACGAAACACCGCGTTTTCCGCCGCTTCTTCCACCTCGACCCGATGGAATGCGGACAAGTATTTGAACATGCGCTCCGCCACGCTCTCGCGATCCTCGATGATGAGGATGCGACCATTGAGCCCGCTTTCGGCGGCGGCCAGCGCCAAGGGGTCCCCCATGCCCATGTCCTTGGAAAGAAGAGCGCGAGCGCGCAGCTCGTCGCGCACGCTTTTCAGGCGCACCAGGCTTCGCACGCGCGCGATGAGAGCCACCTCGTCTATTGGCTTCGTCAGGAAATCGTCAGCGCCCGCCTCGAGCCCCGCGACCC
>JAFBAS010000047.1 GCA_019247605.1 Hyphomicrobiales bacterium | reverse complement strand
ACCGACCTCGGGGCCGTGCCGGAAACGGTGCTCGCGCCTCCTGATGTGCCGGCCACCTCTCGAACCGGTTGGCGCGTGCCGCCAGCGAATGCGCGCGCTCTCGCCGATGGCATCGCCGAAGCGCTTTCGATGCGGGCGAGCCAACGTGCGGCGATGCTGGCGCGCGCTCGTGCCCATGTGGAGGCGCATTTCTCATTGCGCGGCATGGTCGACAAGACGCTTGCCGTTTACGAAAGGCTGATCCAGCAGAAAAGTGACCGGCGCACCCGTTGACTTCCCACGAGATTGCGCCGAAATGATCCGATCTACTGTCAGCAAGAGGAGAAGCCAGCCATTCGCCGCCCCTTCCGTCCCATGCCCGCCCCCCAGAAAGAGGGGCCTCGGGCCAACCGCGACATTCGAGGTGTCCGCGACGTTCAGTTGATCGATGACAATGGTGCGAACAGAGGGGTGATGCCTTTCTTCGACGCCCTCAAGGTCGCTGAGGACGCCGGTCTCGATCTGGTCGAGATCTCACCCAACTCCAATCCCCCGGTTTGCAAGATTCTCGATTACGGCCGCTTCCGCTTCCTTGAGCAGAAGAAGGCCAACGAAGCGCGAAAGCGCCAAAAAGTCATCGAGATCAAGGAAATCAAGCTGAGGCCGGGCATCGACGACCACGATTACGACGTGAAGATGAAGTCGGTACGCCGGTTTTTCGAAGATGGCGACAAGGTGAAGGTGACCTTGCGTTTCCGCGGCCGTGAGATGGCGCATGTCGAGCTCGGCGCGAAGGTCCTGCAGCGGGTCAAGGCCGATACCGCCGAGATGGCCAAGGTCGAGAGCGAACCCTCGATGGAAGGCCGCCAAATGACCATGGTGCTTGCGCCGCGTTAGCCTTTTGGTGATGCCCGGCCGCCATGATGCGGCCGAAGTCGGTTCGCTTTTGTCTTTCATGAAATGTCGGAGGGCTCCAGGCTCAAGAGCCAAAAGGCGCCCTCGCTTTACTGCGCGCTTTCTCGCTGGAGGCGGCCATGATCCTGAGATCCGGCATCCTGGCGGTGCTCCTTTGCCTCGTCATGAGCGGGTCGGCCAAGGCTGATATGAGTGTGTGCAACTCGACGTCGAGCCGGGTCGGCGTGGCGCTCGGCTATCGCGACCAACAAGGTTGGGTGACGGAAGGTTGGTGGAATTTGAAGCCCAACCAATGCGAGAAGCTGCTCTCCGGACGCCTCGCCGCGCGATATTACTACGTTTACGGCGTCGATTATGATCGGGGTGGGGAATGGGCGGGCTCCTCCTTCATGTGCACGGGGGATAAGGAGTTCACCATCAGAGGCGTGGAGAATTGCCTTGCGCGCGGCTACGACCGCACCGGTTTCTTTGAAGTCGACACCGGCGAGCAGAAAGACTGGCGCGTGCAGTTCACGGATTCGAAGACACCCCAGCAAGGTCCCGTGACGAGATGAGGCGTCGACGCCGGGTCAAGATCGTCGCCACGCTCGGCCCCGCTTCCGAGGGCGTCGAGCGGATGAGCGAGCTCTTTTGCGCGGGCGTGGATATGTTCCGCATCAATATGAGCCACGCTTCGCGCGACGCGATGCGCGAACGCGTCCTGGCCATACGAGAGCTCGAGAAGCGCTTCGATCGGCCAGTCGGCATCCTGGCCGATCTTCAGGGCCCCAAACTGCGCATCGGGGCTTTCGCGAGCGGCAGCGTCGAGCTCGAGCGCGGCCAACGCTTCACGCTCGATGCCTCTCCCGAGAAAGGCTCGTCCTCGCGGGTGCATCTGCCGCATCCCGAAATTCTGATCTCGCTCGAGCCCGGCCATGTCGTCCTTCTCGATGACGGCAAGCTTGCGTTGCGCATCCTCGAGGCGACGCCGGAACGCGCCGTGACCGAAGTCGTCACCGGGGGAAAGCTGAGCGACCGCAAGGGCGTGAGCGTGCCCGACACGGTGATCCCGATCACCGCGATGACTGAAAAGGATCGCAGCGACGCCGAAGCCGCGGTCGACGCGGGCGTCGATTGGATCGCCGTTTCCTTCGTGCAGCGGCCCGAGGATGTCGCGGAGGTCAAGAAACTGGCCCGTGGTCAATGCGCCGTGCTCGCCAAGATCGAGAAGCCCCAGGCTGTCGCGCGATTCGAAGAGATCATGGAAACTGCCGATGCCGTGATGGTGGCGCGCGGCGACCTCGGTGTCGAGGTGCCGCTTGAAAAGGTGCCCGGCATTCAAAAGCGCATCACGCGACTCACGCGGCGCACCGGAAAGCCCGTCGTCATCGCAACGCAAATGTTGGAATCGATGATTGCGAGCCCCGTGCCGACGCGAGCCGAGGTCTCCGACGTCGCGACCGCGGTCTTCGAAGGGGCGGACGCCGTGATGCTGTCGGCCGAGAGCGCGGCCGGGCAATATCCGGTCGAGGCCGTGGCGATGATGAACGGCATCGCCGAGGAAGTGGAGGGCGACCTCAACCACGCCATCATCATCGCGGCCCAGCGCTCCGCACCGGAGGCGACGGGCGCCGATGCGATCGCGGCGGCGGCGCGCTCGATCACGGAGACGGTCGGGGTGAGCGCCATCATCGCGTGGAGCGAATCGGGAGCGACCGCGCTTCGCATCGCGCGCGAGAGGCCCGAGCTTCCCATATTGGTGCTCACGCCCAACGTGCGCACGGCGCGTAGGCTCGCGATTGCCTGGGGTGTGCATGCCGTGGTCACGGACGATGCCCACGACCTCGACGATATGGTCAATCGCGCCGTGGACATCGCCCGAAAAGAAGATTTTGTGAAGCCCGGCGAACGCGTGATCATCATCGCAGGGTTGCCGTTCGGCACGCCAGGCGCCACAAACATGATTCGCGTCGCCTTCGCGCGATGAAAGCTCAGGGTTTTTAAGCGACGCGTGGCCGCGCGGTTTTTTCCTCGATCCGGCGCACGAGGCCGAGCTGATGCTCGCGCCAGATCACGAAAAGCCCCGCCGAGATCACCACCGTGGCTCCGGCAAGCACCACCTCGAGCGGGCGCTCGCCGAACAAGAGATAACCGAGCGTGAGCGCCCAGATCATCGACGTATAGTCGAAAGGAGCGAGTGTCGACACGCCGGCATGGCGATAGCTCGCGGTCAGGAGGATTTGTCCCATGCCTCCGAAGATGCCGGTGGCCACGAGGATTGCTCCATCCGTGGGGGTCGGCACGCGCCAACCCCAGAGAAGCGAGAGAAGCGCCAGCGCCGAGCACACGATCGAGAAATAAAAGACAATCGTCGCCGTGGTTTCGCTTTGGGACAAGCGCCGCACCTCGATCACGGCGAATGCGGTGCAGGCGGCGCCTGCGAGGGACGCGAGCGCACCGAGCGCGGGCCCGCCGTTGCGTGCCTCGGTGATGATGGAGGAAGACATGTGCGGCAAAAGCATGAGCACCACCCCGACAAGGCCGATGAGAACCGCCGACCATCGATAGAGGCGAACCACCTCCTTGAGCAGAACGGCGGCAAACACGACCGTCAGCAAGGGTCCGGCATAGCCGATCGCCGTGGCGTCCGGCAGCGGCAGATTGGTGAGGCCGACGAAGCCGCAGAACATGCCGGTCGCGCCAATGAGATTGCGTCGCACGTGCCCCCAGAAATGTTCGGTCTTATGAACCGTCGACATCTCGTGGCGATAGGCGAGCCAACTCATCAGCGGAATGAGGGTGAAGAAAGCGCGAAAAAACATGATCTCGCCGGTGGGATAGCGCGTGCCGACGAATTTTATGCTCGCCCCCATCATTGAAAAGACGAGGGTCGAGGCGATCTTGAGAGTTATTCCGAGGAGCGGATTCACGAGGGCGCGGGATGGGAATCGACGAAAGACCATGCACCCGAACGGATGCAAGGCCAAGCCGAAAACCGCTTCTTTCCTATGGTTTCGCGCGGCCCGCACCCGAAATTCCTCGTTACGGCGATCGGTCAGGCGCGCGGCCCTGTTCAGCCGTGACGAAGTCAGCCGCACCTTGCTTTTGCGTTCAATATTTGCACCGATGCAACGCTTGAGGTCGCAAATGCGTGATAAGATCGGTTTGGATGCGATCGGCTGCGCAAAGCGGCCGAGAGAGGTCTTGCCGTAAATGGCCGCTCGGCAATACCGCGTCGCCATTGACCGCCTTGGGAGGCTCGTAGCGTGTCTGTTCGCCCGCAAATCCGAGTAGACCTACGCGGCGGAAGCGCCGTGCTGGCGCTCGGCGGGTCCTGGATCGCGCGCCGGGCAAGGCTCGCGGAGGCAGCAGTTTCGGCGGCCTTGCAAGAGCTTGGCGCGCCGGCGCGCGTCACCCTCGATCTTCAAGGGATCGACCGCATCGACACCGCAGGCGCTTGGCTCGTCGAGCGCACGCGCCGTGGCCTCGCCGATGCAGGGACGAATGTCGAGCTCAATGCGCAGCAGGACAAGCAGCGCATCTTGATCGAGGAGGTGCGTGCCCACTATGCCGACGCACCGCCGGCCCGCCCGCCCGAGCGTCTCGTCGATCTCCTCGCCGACTTCGGCAAGGGAGTGGTCGGCGCCTCGGAGGACATGGTGGACGGGACCTCCTATATGGGCCTGTTCACCATGGCACTGGTGCGCTCCATCGGAAATCCGGCGCGGCTGCGCTTCACTTCGATCGTGCATCACCTCGAGATGATCGGGCTCCGCAGCGTGCCAATCATCGCGCTGATCTCTTTTTTGGTGGGCGGCATCGTCGCCCAGCAGGGCATATTCCAGCTCAACACTTTCGGCGCGCCGACCCTTGTCGTCGATCTTGTCGGCATCCTGACGCTTCGGGAGCTCGCCTTGCTTTTGACCTCGATCATGATCGCGGGCCGCTCGGGCTCGTCGATCACGGCAGAGCTCGGCTCCATGAAAATGCGCGAAGAGATCGACGCGCTGCACGTGATCGGACTGGACCCGATGGAGGTGCTCATTCTGCCCCGGGTGATCGCGCTGCTTTTGGCCATGCCGATGCTGACTTTCATTTCGGCGATGGCGGCCTTGTTCGGGGCCGGCATCGTCGCCTTCGTTTATGGCGGAATCAGCCCGGAAATCTTCCTTTTTCGCCTGCAGAACGCTGTCGGTATCCACACCTTTCTCGTCGGCATGATCAAGGCGCCTTTCATGGCCTTAGTGATTGGGCTGATCGCCACCATGGAAGGCATGGGAGTCGAAGGTTCGGCCGAATCGCTCGGTCGACAAACGACCTCCTCGGTGGTGAAATCGATCTTCATGGTCATCGTGGTGGACGGCGTCTTCGCGATGTTCTTCGCGGGGATCAATTATTGATGGGCGGCGCCTTCCCCTCATGCTGAACCCGCTCGCTCCCCTCAAACGGGCCGAACGCGTCCGTCAGCTCACCGAGAAGCTCGAAAGCGTCGCGGCGAGCGACACCGCGCTTCTCGATGTGCAGCACCTTGCGGTCGAGCTCGGCGAAAGGGAGATTCTCAGCGATGTGAGCTTCGAGCTCAGTCGTGGCGAGCTCGTCGGCGTCGTCGGGGCGTCCGGAACCGGCAAATCCGTCCTCACGCGCGCCATCCTCGGTCTCGTGCCCAAGACGCGCGGACGCATCATCATCCTTCAGGCCGACATGGATCAGCTCGACTATTCCGAGCAGCGCGTCGTGGAACAGCGCCTCGGCGTCATGTTCCAGCACGGAGCCTTGTTCTCCTCGCTCACGGTGAAGCAAAACGTCCAGGTGCCGATGCGGGAATATCTCGACCTTTCGCCGAAGCTGATGGACGAGCTCGCCATCTTGAAGATCCAAATGGTCGGGCTGAAGGCTGACGCGGCGGAGAAATTCCCTTCCGAGCTCTCCGGCGGCATGATCAAGCGCGCGGCACTCGCGCGCGCTCTTGCGCTCGATCCCGACATTGTCTTTCTGGATGAGCCGACTTCGGGCCTCGATCCGATCGGCGCGGGCGAGTTCGACGAATTGATGCTGACCTTGCAACAATCTCTCGGGCTTACCGTGTTCATGGTCACGCACGATCTCGACAGCATTTACGCCACATGCGATCGCGTGATCGCGCTCGGGGAGGGCAAGGTGATCGCCGACGGCCCCATCTCCGCCATGCTGTCCTCACAACATCCATGGTTGAAATCCTACTTCCATGGCAAACGGGGCCGGTCCGTGACTCAGGGCAAACGGCAGCTCGCAATGGTGAGAGAAGGTAATGGAAACACGCGCTAAATTTGCCCTCATCGGCGTCTTCACCTTGTGCGTCATCGCGGCCGCGTTCGGGTTCGTTTTCTGGTTCTCGGGATCGCGCGGCGGCGCCAACCTCAAATCCTACCAGGTCGTGTTCGACACTCCCGTCACCGGGCTCTCCCGGGGCGGCGCGGTGTTGTTCAATGGCATCCGCGTCGGCGAGGTCACCGATTTGAGCTTCTCTCCGCGTGACCCGCGACTCGTCATCGCGCGGGTGGACATCGCGCCTGACGTGCCGGTCAAGGTATCCACCAAGGCGAGGCTCGAATTCTCAGGACTTACGGGTGTAGCCTCGGTGCAAATTTTCGATTCCGATCCGAAATCGCCCGATCTGAAACCGAAACAGGGCGACACGATCCCGACGCTGCGGGCCGTTGCGACGCCGAGCATACAAAATGTGCTCGAGACCGTGCAGACGGCAGGCCAGCACGCGGACGAGATCCTGGTGAAGGTCAATCAGATCGTCGCCGACAACCAGGTGCCGATCAACCACACCATCGCCAATCTCGAGCGGCTCTCGGAAGCGCTCGATGCCGCAAAGATCAACGCCGCCGTCGACAACATTTCGGCGATCGCCTCGAAGTTCGACGTCGAGAAGCTCAACCACGCCATCGCCTCGATCGATACGGCGGTGAGTTCACTCGATACCTCGACGGTGAACCACACGCTCAAAAGCGTGGATAGCTTTGCGACCGCGCTCGGCGACTCGTCCGACAATGTGCGCGCCATCGCGCGTGACGCCAATGACGTCGTCACGAAGCTCAAGGGGAGCGCAACGACGATCGACAATCTCGTCGCTACGAACGCCGGCCCGATCAACAATGTGATCGCCAACCTCGACAAGGTCGTCGGCAGCGTCGACCCTGCCAAGATCAACCGCACAGTGGACGGAATCGAGAAATTCGCGAGCGCGCTGCGTGAGAACAGTGCCCGGGTCAACGAAATCGCCAAGAGCGCCGACGAGCTCTTTGCCAAGCTCGACGCGAGCGCCGACAAGGTCGATCAAATACTAAGCGGCGCCAACAACCTCGTGAATTCGCCGGACGGCAAGAATGCCTTTGCCGAATTCGCCGATGCTTCCCGCTCGGTTCGCAAGCTCGCTGACGATCTCGACAAGCGCTCGGGGGAACTTTTGACCAATCTCAACCGATTTTCCGGCTCCGGATTGCGCGACATCCAGCAATTCGCGGTGGATGGACGGCGCACGCTCGGCGATATAAGCCGGACGCTGCAAAGCGTTCAGCGTAATCCGCAGCAGTTCATCTTCGGCGGAAAGACGTCCTTGCCGGAATACGGAAATTGATCGGCCGCGGCTGATCTTCAGGGGTTGGGGAATGAGCAGTCCACCGCATCGGTCATCATGCGTGGCGCGTCACCGGCGAAGGTTCGCCGTCCTCACCACGGTGAGCCTCGTCCTCTCGGGCTGCGGTGGCGGTCCGCCTCCGGTCACCTTCGATCTCGCTCAACCCGAGACGGGCGGGAGGAAAGCACTGCACCCCAAGCGCCAATTCGTGGTGACCGATCCGGTCGCGGTGCAGCCGCTCGATTCGGATCGGGTGCTCGTGCGCCGTCCAGACGGCAGTCTCGCCACGCTGGCTCACGCCCAATGGTCGGACCGGCTGCCACGCCTCCTCCAGGCGCGCATCGTGCAGGCGTTCGAGAACGCGGGGGCGGTCGGGCGCGTCGGTATCGCGGGCGGCGCCATCACGCCGGATGTGACACTGGACGTCGAGATTCGGGTATTCGAGCTCGATGCGGGCGTCGGCCAAGGCAAGATCGAGCTCGCAGTCAAGCTCATCGATGCGGTCACCGGGCGCACCATCGCGGCACGTGTGTTTCAGGCCGATATGGCAGGCGACACAGAGGGACCGTCCGCGGCCGGAACGCTCGATCGCGCGCTCGGCCAAATTCTCGGTGAGATCATCCGCTGGGGCCGGCCTTACCTTTGAAGGCAGCCAAAGAAGCCTGCCGGGGCAGGCCGGATGTGTCAATCCAGCCTGCCGGACGCGTGTGCAAGAATGGTGTAGACCTTGCCGGTATCCGAGGTGAGATATCCACGCTGGGTCGCGGGATCGCGTGCCACTTCCGCCAGCAATCGCTCGAACTCCTCCACATACCGGTGTGCGGCGTCACGGAAGGCCTCATCGCGACGGTATTTGCGCTTTATCTCGTCGAACATCTGCTGGCCTTGTGCCGTATACATCGAACGGTTGAAGACGCCCTGCTCGCCCTCCTGGTAGCGGTCCCACATTTTCGCGGCGACGTCGTGATCGATCATGCGAGCGATGTCGACCGCGATCGTGTCGAGCGAGCCGAGGGAAGGTTGGGCCGGAACCGGGGAGGGCGCCCCATTGGGAGGAGTAGCAGTCGCCTGGCGATTGGAAGCAGCGGGAAGCGGCTCCTCTCGCGATGCCCGTGACAAGAGGTCGGAGAGCCAACCGCTCCGGGGCATGCCATCCTCGCGCGCCGCTGGCGTCTCGGTTCGCCTTTCCCGCGGCGGCGATTGTGCCGGGCCGGCCGAAGGCTTGGGCGTAGCGGCACGCCGCGCCGGTTCCGTTCCTCCCGAGCGGGCAGGTGCCGGCGTGCGCGGCGGGATACCCCCCAACGCCTGCGCCGGGCGAGGCTCCCGTTGCGGCGCGAGCGTCATGGAAGCGGGCTCGATGGCATCGACGCTTGCTGCCGATCGCGTGGCGATCGCGGTCAATTCGTTGAGCACTTTGATCTGCTCGCCTACGACGCGGCGCATTTCGCCGGCGGAAGCTTGCGTCTCGCGCGGCAGTTCGACGAGACCGCGGTGAAGCTCGGCTCGCGTCACTTCCATCTCGCGCTGGATTTGCGCCGTGATCTGACGCATCTCGGTCGCCGCGTCGCGGAAACGCGAGGTCGCCTGGCCGAAAGTCTCGTTCATGTCGGTCATGACCGACTCATAGGCCTCGCGCAACGCCGTCGCGGTGCGCTCGCGCTCCGAGCCGGCGGTCGAGCGGATATGTGTGAATTGTTCATTGATGGCGGCGACCGAAGCGCGGGCGTTCTCGCTCAACACGTCGCCGATGCGGCGCGCCTTCTCCTCCGCCGCACCAAGCGAATCCTCGATGAGCTCGCGGAACGCGCTGGTGACCTTTTCCAACTCGTCACTGCGATCGCCGATCGAAGAGGTGAGGTTTTCGAGCACGTCGCGCTTGGCCGCGAGCGAGCGCGCGATGCGAGCCTCGACGCGCTCGAGAAGGTCGGCTGCCTCGTTCCATCCGCGCGTCTGGGCCTCCGTCGCGTCGGCGAGCGCGTGAGCCTGGCTCTCGAGCTTCTCGAGGAGATTCTCGGCGTTGCGCAAGGTCGAGCTCGAAACCGAGTTGAGCGCGCCGACCTGGTCGGCCACGCGCGAGGCTGCGCGATTGGTTTCGGAAACGATGCCGCCGAGCAGGTATTCGAGATCCTTTAGGCGTTTCGCCAACCCCGCCTCGAGCGCGCCGAGGCTTTGGCCCGCGCCCGACATGATCTGCTGCAGCAATCCGTTTGCCGCGCTGAGACGGTCGAGAATGCCGCCGATCTCGCCACGCACGGTCTCATGCGCATTGGCGAGCGCGTCGATGGAGTGGCGTGTCGACTCGTCGACGGTGCCCCGCAACTCGGCGGACGAACGTGCAACGCTCTCCGAAAACTCGCGCACGCCGCCTTCGAAGCTGGCGACGAGCGTTGTCGCGCCCCGATCGAGCGTCTCGGCCGCCGTGGTGCTCGCGCGCTCGATGTCGACCTTGATGCCGAGCAGGCGCTGCGTCAGGTTTTCGGTAAGGGCCGTGCCGGTGCCATCGACGAGGCGAACGAATTGATCGCCGCGATCGCCGATCGCCGACGACAAGGACGTGATCTTGTCGCCGACCTTCTCGTTGAATTGCGAGATCTGGCTCTCGAAGGCGCGCGCGAGCTCCTCGACGCGTGTTCCGAGCACCGCGTTCACTTCATTGGTGCGGGTCGACAAGACGCCTGAAATATCCTCGAGCTTGCCGTCGACCGTGGTCTCGAGGCGTTCGATATGGCGGTCCATCGACTCGCTGACATCGGCGGCTCGCTTGCCGAGCAGCTCGAGACGCGAATCCACCCGATCCGAGAGCTCATGCACCTGCCGATCGAAGCCGCTCGTCATTCCGGTGATGCGACCGTCGAGAAGCTGCAATTGCCCCTCGATACCTTGCGTCAACCCGTTGACCTGCCTGTCGAGGGACTGGGAAAGATTTGCCACATGGCTGCCGAGAACGCCGAGCTTCTCGTCGACCGTGGTCGAGAGCCGCTCGCTCTGATCGCTGAATAGATTGGCGATTTCCGTCGCCCGGTCGCCGAGCTGCGCATGAATCGTGTCCGTGTGGGTACGCAAGCTCGACGAGATGGTCTCGAGCCGTCCCACCACCTCGTTCTGGAAGCGTAGCACGCCACCGTCGAAAGTGCCGGCGAGCTCGGATGAGCGCTCGCCAAGGAGCCTGTTGAGCTGGTCGGCCCGTTCCGAAAGGAACGAAGTCTTCTCCCCGATCACCTTTCCGGCGTCGGTCAAGGTCGTCTCGAGCTGGGCGGAAGCACTGCGTCCGCTTTCGGCGATGGCGCGCGCAACCTCGATCGTGCGCGCCTTCAGGCCCTCGGTGAACACGCCCGCATGCTTCTCCAAGGTGCCGTCGATGCGGCCGATGAGGCCGTCGAGAGAGCTCACGATCTCGCCCGTCCGGGCGCCGGCGCGCTCCTCGAAATTCGCGATCTGGTCTTCCATGGTCTGAGCCGCCTCGCGCGTGTGACTGGTGAGGCGTCCGACCAGTCCGTCGCCATGCGTCGTCAGCAGGGTCTCGATCGAGCCGAGCTTGTTCGACACGATGTCGGTGAAGACCGCGGCGTCGGCGGCGATCTTCTCGGCAAGCGAGCCTCCCCGCACCACGATCGCGTCCTCGAATGCGTTGAGATGACCCGTGAGCGTTTCCGACAGCTTTTCGGAATGTCCGGCCAGGATGTCCTGCGCCTTCGAGGTCTTTTCGTCGAGCGTGGAAGCGAGCTTGTCGCCGAGCGCTGCAAGCTTTTGCTCCAAGGCGCCGCCACGCCCGGTGACGGTTTCCTCGATCTTCATGCCTGTCGCCGCAAGGCGTTCGGTGAGAGCGTCTCCGCTGGTCACGATCGTCTGGCTGATGCGCTGACCCGTCTCGTCGAGGTGCCCTTTCACCTCGCTGACGCGCGCGCCAAGCTCCGTGACAATCGATTGCCCGATCCCTCGCAAATCCTCCCGCACCTCGGTCGAACGACCGATGAGCCCGTCCACGATGCCTTTGCCGGTTTCGGCAAGCCGGTCGTTCACGGCAATCGCGCTCTGATCCAGTGCGTTGGCGAGCTGGGTCCCGGTAGTGCTCAAGCTCTGATGCATGTCCCCGCCGACGCGGTCGAGATGCGCGACGAGGCTCGTGCCCATCTCGTCGAGCCGCGTCACGACGGTGCCGCTTACGCGTTCCAGCGAGCCCGCCACATCGGTGCCGATTTTGGCCACCTGCTCGGCGACATGCGTGCCCGTCGTCTCGAGCCGCGTCGTGAGCTCGCCGCCCTGCCGGTCGAGCGAGCCGCTCAGCGCGACCCCGACCTCGGCGAGCTGTTGGGAGACGCGAGTGCCCGTATCCTCAAGGCCACGCGTGACCGCGTCGCCGCGCGTCACGATCTCCTGCGAGATGCCGCCCGTGATCGAAGCCAGGCGATCGGTGACGTCCTTGGCACGCCGCTCCATTTCGGCCGTGATCGCATCGCCGGAGACGCCCAGCTGGCGTCCCACGGAATCGGTCGCCGCCAAGAGCCGCTCCGTGAGTTCGGTTCCGCGCGCGCCGATCTCGGCCATGATGCGCTCGCCCGCTTGGCCGAGCGCGGAGGTCACGAGCTCGCTTCTGCCGTGCAACGTCTCGACGACCCTCGTACCCGTCTCGTCGAGCGAGCCGGTCAATTTCGCCGTGGCTGCGGAAAGCTCGCTCGACAGCTTGAGATGCGTATCGGCGATCACGTCGCGCACGCGTTCGGAATGGGTGGCGATGCCCTCGCGCTGTGTGATCAGCTCGTCGATGAGAGAGCGGATGCGAAGCTCGTTCTCGCCATAAGCGCGCTCGAGTGTCGAAATTTCGCGATGCACCAGCGATTCGAGCTCGGTCGCGCGCGCCAGGGCCCGCTCGATCCCGTCATTCATCGCCACGACCTCGCGTCGGATCGCGGTACTCACGCTGACCACCGCGTCCTGGGCCGAGACCTGAGGATCGGCAAGGCGAAACGCGATTTGCGACAAGGAACGCGCCGTGAGCCCGAGCTCGGAAGAGCGGCGAAACAGGCTCGCAAGCACGAAGAAGAAGATGATCGGGCCGACGAGGAGCGCCAGCGCAAAGCCGAAAGTCGGCGTCTCAAGGCGCTCCATCAAGCTTGCCTGGTCGGCCACATTGCCGAGCCCGAGGCGCCACCAGGCGAGCGCGATGACGGCAACCGCCCAAAGCAGAGAGGCGAGGGTCGCCGCGACCATCGGGCGCGAGGAAGGCCTTGCCTGCATTGTTTTCAAGAGATTGCCGATCACCTCGCGATCGTCATTGGCGGCCGCTGTCGGGGCAAGCTCGGACGTGCGTGGCCTCGCCTCCGCCGGGCGGCCGCTTCCCGAGGTGGTGTCCGGGGATGGGGCGGCTCTCGAGACCGAACCGGGCGTCGGCGCTTCCGGAAGGGGGGAAGCGGGCGATGACGCAGGCCGGCTGCGCGTGTCGGATGTTGGGCGCCGAACCGAGATGATGTCGGAATTGGCTTCGGGAAGACGTGGCTCGTCCGCGGGCGCGGTGCCCTTCAGCGCTTCCTCGATAGCGCTCAAGGCCGCCTGCGTCTGGTCATCGAGCTTCGGTTTCGTGCTCATACGCTACACCTCGCAGCGCTCCATTCGGTGACGGTGGTAAGCTCCGTCGCGGAACGCATCTATTTGGCGCGCCGTCCTTTTTCCCGGACGAGAGCGCGACCGTGCACAGCCCCGTTAACCAAGTCAGTGTAAAGCGCGCGGGCGAATTTTGAAACCCGGGCTCGCTCTGCTTTGCAAAACGTCGTTAACGGACGGGCAACCATGGCTCCGCGACAGCCTGGAATCCCGCCCGCCGAATGAGAGAAAACCTATTCGGGGTTTGCGCGAAAGCACCTCTTTACGGGGCAAAACCGATGAAAGCCAGGAAAAATCGCCGAAATTACGGTCACTTTGGGCGCAGCAGGCGGGTCGTGGCCGAAAACGTTTCGGGTTTGGTCCTCGACACCTCGCATCTTGATGCGCAGGTCGGCGATGACACAAAACTACGAGAGGAGCTGCTCCGCCTTTACGCGGAAAGCCTTGAGGCACTCGCGACCGCGCTTCGCGGGGAGCCTAGCCGAGCCCGGAAAGAAGCAGCGCACAAGCTTAAGGGCGCTTCGCTGGCGGTTGGCGCTTTCCCATTGGCGTTGTTGTGCGAGCAGGTCGAGAACGAAGCTTGCGCCGGCCCCGCTCGGGGCGCGGGGCGCCCGTCGGGGCGCCCGTCCCAGAGAAGCTGCGACCCTTTGGGCCGCGACCTCGCGGGCACGATCGAGGCGACGCGCCGACGGGTCGGAGAGCTCCTGCGGTCCGATGGCGGGTAGGGCGACCACCTCCTTGCTTGCGCTTGCGTAGCGGCTATGCCAATTCGGCACGCGCCTTTCCTGGGCTGCGTCGCGTCGCTGGCGCAAGCACTCAACGCCGATGCGAGAGAGAGATTTGATGCCGAAGATCACCTACGTGGATCACGACGGTACGCAGCGCGTCGTGGATGCCAAGATCGGCTCGACCGTGATGGAGAGCGCCATCGAGCATGGCGTACCCGGTATAGTGGCCGAATGCGGAGGAGCCTGTGCTTGCGCGACTTGCCATGTGCATGTCGCTTCCGAATGGAAAGAGAAGGTGGGCGGGCCGGAAAGCATGGAAGAGGACATGCTCGACTTTGCCTTCGACGTGCGCCCGACCTCTCGGCTTTCCTGCCAGATCCGCGTCACTGAAGCTCTCGACGGGCTTGTCGTGCACACGCCCGAACGCCAGGGCTGACGCCCGCCTCCGACTGAACTCAATTCGTCGCGGTTTTTCCCAAGAGAAGCCTTATCGCGCCTTGCGAGCCCATAGCGCTGTTCTTATATCGCGAAAGACGCCGGTGAGACCGGCACTCCGGTCTGGGGCGCAAAGCACACAGCGCAGAGCCTCGTCGGAGCCCATGCCCGGCTGCTACGGGGTCGGGCGATCTGCTTCTAGATTCAAGGGATCTTATCATGGGTAAAGTCATTGGCATCGACCTCGGCACCACGAATTCGTGCGTGGCCGTGATGGACGGCGCGACGCCGAAGGTCATCGAGAATTCCGAAGGGGCGCGCACGACGCCTTCGATCGTGGCCTTCACGGACGAGGGTGAGCGACTGGTCGGTCAGCCGGCCAAGCGCCAGGCGGTCACCAATCCCGAACGCACTTTCTTCGCCATCAAGCGTCTCATCGGGCGGACCTACAATGACCCGATGACGCAGAAGGACAAGACGCTCGTCCCCTACAAGATCATCAAGGCCGCCAACGGCGATGCCTGGGTCGAAGCGGACGGCAAATCCTACTCGCCTTCGCAGATATCGGCCTTTGTCCTCGGCAAAATGAAGGAGACTGCGGAAGCCCATCTCGGCACTCCCGTCACCCAAGCCGTGATTACGGTTCCTGCCTATTTCAACGACGCGCAGCGACAGGCGACGAAAGACGCCGGCAAGATCGCCGGGCTCGAAGTCCTGCGCATCATCAACGAGCCCACGGCGGCCGCTCTCGCCTATGGCCTCGACAAACGGAAATCGGGAACGATCGCGGTCTATGACCTCGGCGGCGGCACCTTCGACATCTCGGTGCTCGAGATCGGGGACGGCGTTTTCGAGGTGAAGTCAACCAACGGGGACACGTTCCTCGGCGGCGAGGACTTCGACATGCGGCTCGTCGAATATCTCTCGGGTGAATTCAAGAAGGAGCAAGGGATCGATCTCACGAAGGACAAGCTTGCCCTGCAACGCCTCAAGGAGGCGGCCGAAAAGGCGAAGATCGAACTTTCCTCGGCCACCCAGACGGAGATCAACCTTCCCTACATCACCGCCGACGCGACGGGACCGAAGCACCTCACCTTGAAGCTTTCGCGCGCCAAGTTCGAATCGCTTGTGGATGACTTGATCCAGAAGACGGTGGAACCTTGCCGCAAGGCGCTGAAGGACGCCGGCCTTTCGGCCGGGCAGATCGACGAGGTCGTGCTCGTCGGCGGCATGACGCGCATGCCGAAAGTTCAGGACGTGGTGAAGCAGTTCTTCGGCAAGGAGCCTCACAAAGGGGTGAACCCCGACGAGGTCGTCGCCATCGGCGCCGCCGTCCAGGCCGGCGTGCTGCAGGGCGATGTGAAGGATGTGCTGCTTCTCGACGTGACGCCGCTTTCGCTCGGAATCGAAACCTTGGGCGGTGTGTTCACGCGTCTCATCGACCGCAACACGACCATCCCGACGAAAAAGAGCCAGGTTTTCTCCACCGCCGAGGACAATCAGACCGCGGTGACCATCCGTGTGTTCCAAGGCGAGCGCGAGATGGCAGCCGACAACAAGCTGCTCGGCCAATTCGATCTCGTCGGCATTCCGCCGGCTCCCCGTGGCGTGCCGCAGGTCGAAGTGACCTTCGACATCGACGCGAACGGCATCGTGAACGTCTCCGCCAAGGACAAGGCGACCAACAAGGAGCAGCAGATCCGCATCCAGGCTTCGGGTGGCCTTTCGGACGCCGACATTCAGAAGATGGTGAAGGACGCGGAGGCCCACGCTGCCGAAGACAAGAAGCGCCGCGAGCTCGTCGAGGCGAAAAACCAGGGCGAGTCCCTCGTCCACTCAACCGAAAAATCGGTGAAGGAGTTCGGCGACAAGGTTTCGGCCGAGGACAAATCCGCGATCGAGACAGCGGTCGAAGCGCTCAAGACCGCGCTCGGCGGAGAGGATGCCGAAGCGATCAAGTCACGTACCAACGAACTCTTGCAAGCGTCCATGAAGCTCGGCGAGGCAATGTACAAGGCGAGCCAGGCGGAGGGTCAAGCGGGTGCTCAGCCCGGCGGTGAACAAGAGCCGAAGAAGGATGATGTCATCGACGCCGAGTTCAAGGAAGTCGGCGAGGACGACAAGAAAAAGAGCGCCTGACTCTCGGCGTGAGGCCAAGGGTGCGCAACCGCATGCTGCGCTTGATGGGATGCTTGCGCCCTTGGGATTGCGCGCGATGAGGGCTGTGGGCGATGGGGCACCGGGCCTGCCAGCCCCCGACCTATGTTCGCCCGCGAAGGCTCCTGCAAGGGGCTTTGGCGGGCGAACGCGTTTACGCCATCGCGGGCCGCAAAAGGACAAGGGGGAGTGGCGCGACTTCGGCGCGCTTAGCCATTTTGCAAGGTCCATCGCCGATATTGAGGCGAAGGGTGTTGCGAGGGCGCGTCGTTGTTTGGGGCGGCGCTCGACCAGGGCGCCGATAAAGGCTATCTCCCGCCGTCCTTGGCGCCGCTCGGGTCGGGGGAGCCGGGCACAATTGCCGAAGGGGGCCGCGCCCGCGGAAACGAATCGGGCTTTGAGGCAATAATCGTGGCGACGCAGACGATGTCCAAACGCGACTACTACGAAGTGCTCGGCGTCGAACGCAGCGCGACCGAGGTGGAGCTGAAGACGAGCTTTCGCAAGCTCGCCATGCAACATCATCCCGATCGCAACCCCGGGGATCACCAGGCGGAACTTCGCTTCAAGGAGATCAACGAGGCCTATCAGGTCCTTTCCGATACTCAAAAGCGCGCCGCTTATGACCGCTTCGGTCATCAGGCTTTCGCTCAGGGCAATGGCGCGGGCGGCCCAGGCTTCGGGCCCGATTTCTCCGATTTCATGTCCGACATCTTCGACACCTTCTTCGGCGATACGAGGCAACGCGGACGTGGCCAGGGCCGCGAACGGGGTGCCGATCGGCGAGCCGATCTCGAAATCACGCTCGAAGAGGCCTTCAAGGGCAAGACCGCAAAGCTCGACGTGCCGACCAACATGCTTTGCGAGAAATGCTCAGGATCGGGCGCGAAGCCGGGTTCGAAGCCGCGCACCTGTGCCACGTGCCATGGCCATGGCCGGGTGCGCGCCACGCAAGGCTTTTTCTCCATCGAGCGCGCCTGCCCGAGCTGTCACGGCCGCGGTCAGACGATCGACAATCCTTGCGGGGCTTGCGCCGGCATGGGCCGGGTCACGCGGGAGCGCTCGCTGTCGGTGAACATTCCACCGGGTGTCGAGGACGGCACACGCATCCGCCTCGCCGGGGAGGGCGATGCCGGCACGCGCGGCGCCGGGTCCGGTGATCTTTATCTCTTTTTATCGGTGAAGCCTCACCCGTTCTATCAGCGTGACGGTGCAGACCTCTTCTGTCGGGTGCCGATCTCCATGACCACGGCTGCGCTCGGTGGCGACATCACCGTCCCGACGCTTGATGGCGCCCAGGCAAAACTGCACATTCCGGAGGGTGCGCAGACCGGAAAGCAGTTTCGGCTGAGAGGCAAGGGCATGCCGGTCTTGCGCAGCCGCGACTTCGGCGACCTGCACATCCAAGCGGTGGTGGAGACGCCGCAAAACCTCACTCGGCGCCAGCGCGAATTGCTCATGGAATTCGACAAGGAGAGCTCGAGCGCCACGCAGCCCGAATCGAGCGGCTTCTTCGCCAAGGTGAAGGATTTCTTCGAGGGCCGGTAAAGGGCCCTGCGAGCGCCTCTACGAGCTTATTGCCACCGTTTGCATCGCGATAATAGCGAGCAACTCGCTCACGCTCGTTTCCACGTCCTTTTTCGATGTATCCACCACCGCGTCGGCGCGGGCATAAAGCGGTTCGCGGCTTGAAAGTATCGTCATGAGCTCGGCCATCGCGGCCTTGCCGTCGGCCATGGGGCGCAAATCGCCTTGCTCGCGTACGCGGCTCATATGCTCGGCAGGCTTTGCCTTCACCCAAACGGTGAAGCAGGACGAGCGCAAAAGCTCGAAAGTCACAGGTTCGGCGACGATCCCGCCCGCGGTCGCGAGGATCATCGGGCCCGTGCGCGCCAACACCTGCTCGAGGGCGGCAAGTTCGAGCCGGCGATAGCCCTCCTGGCCGTAAAGTGAAAACACCTCAGCGATCGACAAGCCGGT
>JAFBAS010000017.1 GCA_019247605.1 Hyphomicrobiales bacterium | reverse complement strand
GATCTCGTCTATGCGGCCCGCTGCGGCTTCTCGGCCGATCTCTCGGGCCCCGTGACCGATCGCGCGCTCTTCCACGCCGACAACTGCTATTTCTATGAAAACGTGCGAGCGCGTTCCGAGCCCTTCAAGACCAATACCTGCTCGAACACCGCTTTTCGCGGCTTTGGCGGCCCGCAAGGGATGCTGGGTGCCGAACGCCTGATGGAAGAGATCGCCTTCGCAACCGGCCTCGACCCGCTCGATGTGAGAAAGCGCAATTTTTACGGAGTGGGTGAGCGCGACGTGACGCCTTATCACCAACGCGTCGAGGACAACATAATCGGCGAGATCGTCGAGCGTCTCGAGGAGACTTCGCGCTATCGCGAGCGGCGAGCGGCGCTGAAGACCGCCAACGCGAAAAGCCGCATCGTCAAGCGCGGGCTTGCGCTCACGCCTGTGAAGTTCGGCATCTCGTTTACCGCGACCTGGTTCAACCAGGCGGGCGCGCTCGTCCATGTCTACAAGGACGGCTCCGTCCATCTCAATCACGGTGGCACCGAGATGGGACAAGGCCTCTACATGAAAGTCGCCCAGGTGGTCGCCGAGGAATTCCAGCTCGGTCTTGAGCGCGTCAAGATCACCGCGACCACGACCGGCAAGGTGCCCAACACTTCAGCGACTGCCGCCTCCTCGGGATCCGATCTCAACTGCATGGCGGCGCAAGTGGCCGCGCGCACCATCAAGCAACGCCTCGTCGATTTCCTGGCGCAGGACTGGGGCGTGCCGGGGCACGACATCGTCTTCGAGAGGGGCTATGTGCGCGCCGGCAACAGAAGCATGAGCTTCGAGGAACTCGCGCATGCCGCGTATATGGCGCGCATCCAGCTTTCGGCGGCAGGCTTTTACAAGACGCCGAAAATTCACTGGGATCGCAAATCCGGTCGCGGCCACCCGTTCTACTATTTCGCTTACGGCGCCGCGGCGAGCGAGGTTGCGATCGACACGCTCACCGGCGAATATCGCGTCGAGCGCGTCGATATCCTTCACGATTGCGGCAAATCCCTGAACCCGGCGATCGACCGAGGTCAGATCGAGGGCGGCTTCGTTCAGGGCATGGGCTGGCTCACGACCGAGGAGCTTTGGTTCGATCCGCAGGGCAGGCTTCGCACCCACGCGCCTTCGACCTACAAGATCCCCGTGGCTTCCGATCGGCCACGCATATTCAACGTCGAGTTTTTCGACGACGGCGGCAATCGCGAGCCCACGGTCGGCCGCTCGAAGGCCGTCGGCGAGCCGCCTTTGATGCTTGCGATCTCGGTGCTTCATGCGCTTTCGGACGCGGTCGCGAGCGTCGCGGATTATCGTTTCTGTCCACGTCTCGACACCCCTGCGACCCCCGAGCGGGTGCTCTTCGCGGTCGAGGACGTGAAGGCCAAGGCAAGCGGGCTTTCCGCGGAGCCCGCGCGATGACGAGGCTTGCGCCGATCGTCGGGGAAGCTCTCGCTTGCGGCAAGACGACGATCCTCGTCACAGTCGCCCGCGCCGACGGCTCGACGCCGCGCGAGCGCGGCGCGACCATGCTCGTGACGCGAGAGGCAAGCCACGGCACGATCGGAGGCGGCCAGCTCGAGTTTCACACGATCGACGTGGCGCGCGAGATGATGGCCGACGGCACGAAGGAAAGGCGGCTCGAGCTGCCGCTTGGACCGCATCTTGGCCAATGTTGCGGCGGACGCGTCGAGCTTCTCTTGCGTCTCGTGGACCAAGCGCTTCTCGATGAGCTCTCGCGAGACGAGGACGCAGAAGCACAAGCCCAACCGCGCGTGCTGCTCTTCGGCGCCGGCCATGTCGGACTGGCCTTGGCGCGCACTCTCGCTCCCCTTCCGCTTGCCGTCACCCTGCTCGATGACCGTGATGTCCCCCCTCCCCCCTTGCCCAAAGCCGTTGATTTCAAGCGCCTCGACGATCCGGAAAGAGAGGTGGGTGAGGCGCGAGCGGGCTCGGCCTTCATCGTCCTCACCCACAGCCACGCACTCGATTACCGCCTCGCCGATGCCGCGCTGCGCCGAAAAGATGCGCGCTATGTCGGGAGGATCGGCTCGGCGACGAAAAGAGCTCGGTTCGAGCGCTGGTTTCTGGCGCGTGGTGGCTCCGAAGAGGCGCTCGCGCAATTCATATGCCCAATTGGCGGCGGATATGTGCGCGACAAGCGTCCCGCGGTGATCGCAGCTCTCGCGGCCGCGGAAATCCTGGCGCATGTCCTTGCCGACGAGGCGGGCTTGCGTCATGGAATGAACGCTGCGACCGGCCGAGGCGCGGGGAAGCGCCACGGCGGACCGAGAGTTTCAGGGGCGGGATTTGGCCGAAGCGACCACGCGGCTCGAGCTTGAGGGGATCACCAAGCGCTTCGGCGAGGTTCTCGCCAATGACAAGGTGAGCCTCGTTGCGCGCAAGGGCGAGATCAAGGCCCTGATCGGCGAGAACGGCGCGGGAAAATCGACGCTCGTCAAGATCATCTACGGCGTGCAACAGGCCGATGCGGGAGAGATGCGCTTTGAAGGCGCGCCCGTCGTCGTCAGCTCGCCGCGCGCGGCGCGCAGGCTCGGCATCGGCATGGTCTTCCAGCACTTTTCTCTCTTCGAGCCGATGACGGTGCTCGAGAACATCGCGATCGGCATGGATC
The DNA here is from genome assembly GCA_019247605.1 of Hyphomicrobiales bacterium. Lineage (GTDB taxonomy): Bacteria > Pseudomonadota > Alphaproteobacteria > Rhizobiales > Beijerinckiaceae > GAS188. The sequence continues at coordinate 10,134 of JAFBAS010000017.1, read as the reverse complement.
AGGCGCTCGATCGGCGCAAGCTCGAGCGCGAGGTCACTTCCATCCTCGCCGCCTACGCCCTTCCGCTCGACATTCACCGTCATGTCGACACGCTTTCGGTCGGCGAGCGCCAGCGCATCGAAATCGTGCGCTGTCTTCTTCATAGACCGAAGCTCCTGATCATGGACGAGCCGACATCGGTTTTGACCCCGCAAGAAGCGGACCAGCTTTTCGACACGTTGCGCAAGCTTGCGACCGAAGGCTGCACCATCCTCTACATCAGCCATAAGCTCGACGAGATCCGGGCGTTGTGCGAGAGCGCGACCATACTTCGGAGCGGCCGCGTCGTCGGCGAGTGCGATCCGCGCGTCGAGACGCAACGGCGCATCGCGGAGATGATGATCGGCGCCGAGCTCGCCAACATCGAGCGTGCTCCCGGCCGCACGCCCGGCGGCGCGCGCCTCCTCGTCGAGCGGTTGAGCGTGGATACGGACGAAGCGTTCGGCACCGAGCTCGAGGAGATTTCCTTTGCGGCCCGCGCCGGCGAGATTCTCGGACTCGCGGGTGTAGCGGGCAATGGGCAAAAGGAGCTCATGCTCGCGCTTTCGGGAGAGACGGCCGCGCCGGCGGGCGCCATTCGCCTCGATGGGAGCGCGATCGGAAACTTGCCGCCACCCGCGCGGCGCAAACGCGGGCTTTGCGTGCTCCCCGAGGAGCGCAACGGGCATGCGGCCGTGGCAAGCTTCAGCCTGGCCGAGAACACGTTGCTCACCGCACGCGAGCGCAAGCATCTCACGGCCAACGGCGTGATCAAGACAAGCGCGCTGCACGACTATGCGCGTCGGGTCATCGCGGCTTTCAAGGTGGCGACCACGAGCGAGGAGGCGCCGGCGCGAAGCCTCTCTGGCGGCAATCTCCAGAAATTCGTCGTGGGACGCGAAATTTTACAAGAGCCGCTTGTGCTCGTCGTCGACCAACCGACCTGGGGTGTGGACGCGGGCGCCGCCGCCGCCATCCGCCAGGCGCTGATCGATCTTGCGGCCCGAGGTTCGGCCGTGATCCTCGTCTCGCAAGACCTCGACGAGCTCTTGTCGCTTTGCGACCGCCTCTACGTGATGAACGAAGGCCGGCTTTCGCGCCCGCTCACGGTCGCCGAAGTCTCCATCGAGGAGATCGGCTTGCTCATGGGCGGCGTGCATGGACAGGCGGAGCCCACTCACACGAGGGCCGGCGATGCGGATTAGGCTCGAGCCTCGCAAAGCCCCCTCGCGCCTTGCGCTTTACGGCGCGCCGATCATGGCGATCGCTCTCACCATGCTCGCCGGCATGGTGTTGTTCACTCTCATGGGGTTCCGAGGCGGTGCGGCCGTTTTCGAGATCTTCATCGAGCCGTTGCTCGAGCCGCAACGTTGGCCAGATATCGCGGTGAAAGCATCGCCCCTCGTGATGATCGCCACGGGCCTTGCCATCGGCTTTCGGGCGAATGTCTGGAACATCGGCGCGGAAGGGCAATACATCGTCGGCGCCGTTGCGGGCACTGGAGTGGCGCTTGCCACTTACGAAATCGAAAGCGCTTGGATCCTCCCGCTCATGTTGCTCGCCTCCCTTCTCGGGGGCGCAGTCTGGGCCGCGATCCCGGCGATCTTGCGTGTTCGCCTCAAGGTCAGCGAGATCCTCACGAGCCTGATGCTGACCTATGTAGCCTTGCAGCTTCTCTACTATCTCGTGCGCGGCCCGTGGCGCGATCCCGAGGGCTACAACTTCCCGCAGACACGCATGTTCAGCGAGGCGCAGACCGTACCTAATCTCCTCGAAGGGACACAGCTGCATTGGGGCGTCCCGCTGACATTCCTCGTCGTGCTCATCACCTGGTTCGTGATGTCGCGCACACTCTTGGGCTATCAAGTGAAGGTCGTCGGCCTTGCGCCCATGGCGGCGCGCCTCGGCGGCTTCAGCGAGAACCGCACTGTGCTGATGACGATGTTGGTGAGCGGCGCGCTCGCGGGGCTTGCCGGTATGATCGAATGCTCGGCGACCTTCGGTCAGCTCACGCCGCAATTTCCTGTGAATTACGGTTTCACCGCGATCATCGTCGCTTTCCTCGGCCGCCTCCACCCGGTCGGCGTTCTTATCGGGGGCCTTGCGCTCGCAACCTCCTATATCGGGGCCGACATCGCCCAGACCGCCTCGGCCCTGCCCCAGGCCGCGACGGGGCTCATCCAGGCAATGATGCTTTTCTTCCTGCTCGGGGTCGACATCTTCGTCATCAATCGGATCCGGATCGCGCCCTGCGTCCCGCGGCTTGCCTCATGAACTTCGACATCGCGATTTCCATCGTCATGACCCTCGTCGTCGCGGCGACCCCGATCCTGCTTGCGGGCCTGGGCGAGCTCATCGCCGAAAAGAGCGGCGTCCTCAACCTTGGCGTGGAAGGCATGATGCTGGTGGGCGCGGTCGCGGGCTTCATCGCCGCGTCCTTGACCGGCTTCACGCCATTTGGCTACGCGGTCGCCGCCCTCGCTGGAATATGCGCCTCGCTGCTCTTCGGCGTGCTCGCGCTCACGCTCGGCTCGAATCAGGTCGCGACCGGGCTTGCCCTCACCATCTTCGGAACCGGGCTTTCCTCGCTTGCGGGCGCGGGCTTCGTCGGCACGACGATCACGCGCCTGCCCGCCCTCTTTCCGCCGACGCTTGCCGGCCATCCTCTCTTGCGCCTCGTCTTCGGCTATGACGTGATCGTCTATCTCTCGATCGCGCTCACGTTCGCGGCGACCTGGTTCCTCAACCACACGCGATTGGGGCTCATTTTGCGAAGCGTCGGAGAATCGGACGCGTCCGCTCATGCGATCGGCTACCCGGTGACCACGATCCGCTACGGTGCGGTCGCATTCGGCGGCGCATTGGCGGGCCTAGCCGGCGCGTATTACTCGCTCGCCGTGACGCCCATGTGGGCCGATCGCATCACGGCCGGACGAGGCTGGATCGCGCTCGCCCTCGTCGTCTTCTCGTCCTGGCGACCCTGGCGGCTTCTCCTCGGAGCCTACATCTTCGGGGCGGTGATGACACTCGAGCTCTACAGCAAGGCGGCAGGCTTCGCGCTTCTGCCGCCCGAGATGCTTGCGATGCTCCCTTATCTTGCTACGGTAGCGGCGCTCGCGGTCATCGCCATGCGCCCCTCGCGGGGGCGGCTCGATGCGCCGCGTTGCCTGGGCAAACCTTTCCGGGCCGGCGCCTGAACCGGCCATTCGCAAAAGAGGATCGATCCATGGCCGTCATTCTCGATCGCCGCACGCTTCTCGCCGGCGCTGGCGCGAGCGCCGCGCTTCCTTTTCTCGGCGCGCCAGCGCATGCCGCCGATCCGCTGAAGGTCGGCTTCATCTACGTCGGCCCCGTCGGGGATTTCGGCTACACCCATGCCCATGATGTCGCCCGCAAGAAGACGCAGGATTTTTACGCCGATAAGATCAAGACGAATTACGTAGAGAACGTTCCGGAAGGCCCGGACGCCGAGCGCGTGCTCCGCCAGCTCGCGCAAGAGGGCAATGCCCTCATCTTCGCGACCTCCTTCGGCTTCATGAACGCGACCGCGAAGGTCGCAAAGGCTTTGCCCAAGGTCTATTTCGAGCATGCGACCGGGTATATGCGCGGGCCCAATCTCGCGACCTACAACGCCCGTTTCTACGAAGGCCGGGCGGTGATCGGCACGATCGCCGGCATGATGTCGAAGACGGGGGTGGGCGGCTACGTCGCCTCGTTTCCGATCCCCGAGGTGGTGATGGGCATCAATTGCTTCACCCTCGCGGCGCGCAAGGTCAATCCGAAATTCCAGACCAAGGTGCTGTGGCTCTCGACCTGGTACGATCCGGCAAAGGAAGCCGATGCCGCCAAGGCGCTCGCCGATCAAGGCGCCGACATCATCACCCAGCACACCGATTCCCCGGCGCCGCTTCAGGTTTGCGAGCAGAAGGGCCTCTACGGTTTCGGACAGGCTTCCGACATGAGCTCCATCGCACCGAAGGCCCATCTCACCGCCATCGTCGATAATTGGGCGCCCTATTACATCGGCCGCGTCAAAGCCGTGATGGACGGAACCTGGAAGACCGGCGACACTTGGTGGGGGCTGAAGCAAGACACGGTGCAGATCGCTCCCTACAACGCGGCCATGCCGGACAATGTGAAGAAGGCGGCCGACGACGTTAAGAACGGCATCATCGCGGGCACGCTTCATCCCGTGACCGGGCCGGTCACCGACAATAAGGGAACGCAAAGGCTCAAGGATGGCGAAAAGGCGAACGACGAGATGCTCGAGAAAATGGACTGGTACGTCGAAGGCGTGCAAAGCTGACCTTCACGCCTCTTGTGCCTTTCCGACTGCGGGCGCCGCGATGATCGCGGGGGCGGCGCCCGCAATCGCCGCGCACACTTCCTTTCACCACAACCAAAAACCACAAGCCAAGCATCGTCGGATTCGGGCGCGGCTTGCGTTCCTTGCTGAAAGCCCAGTAGCTCATGATCACTCTTCACCACGAAAAGCTCCGCGAGCTCGTCACGGAGATCTTTGCAAAGGCGGGTTCCTCGCGCGCCGAGGCGACACGCATCGCCACATATCTCGTCGGCGCCAATCTCGCAGGCCATGACAGCCATGGCGTGATCCGGGTGCCGGTCTATTTGCGCTGGCTCAAGGAAGGCCAGACGGTCCGCGACCAGGAGATCAAGGTCGTGTCCGACACACCCGTCATCGCCGTCATCGACGGTCAGTTCGGCTTCGGACAGACGGTCGCTCCGCAAGCGGTCGCGATCGGCATCGCGAAATGCAAGGCGATGGGCTTGTCCGCGGTCGCGCTGCGCAACTCGGCCCATATCGGCCGCGTCGGCGACTTCGCCGAGATGGCGGCGGCCGAGGGCATCGTCTCCGCCCATTTCGTGAACGCGGCAGGCAGCATCCTCGTGGCGCCTTTCGGCGCGACCGAGCGGCGCTTCTCGACCGCGCCCTTCTGCGTCGGCATTCCGAGGCCAGGCGCCTCGCCGCTCATCCTCGATTTTGCGACCTCGCTCGTGGCCGAGGGAAAGGCGCTCGTCGCGAGCCGCGGCGGCAAGAAGCTGCCGGCCGACGCACTCATCGGCCCCGATGGCGTAAAAAGCGGCGATCCGCATCTTCTCTACGGCGAATACGAGCCGACAGGCCCGCGCAATCACGGCCTCGGCAAGGGCGCGATCCGCGCCTTCGGTGAGCACAAGGGTTCGGGGCTCGCCTTGATGTGCGAGCTCATCGGCGGCGCGCTCACCGGCAATGGCGCGACCAAGCCCGACCGGCGCTTCTCGAATGGCATGTTGTCGATCTTCATCGACCCCAAGCGCATCGACGCCTCGGACTTCTTTCCCGCCGAGATCGCGCGCTACCTCGCCTTCGTGAAGAGCGCCAAGCCCGCTACGTCCGGCGAGGAGGTTCTCGTTCCCGGCGAGCCTGAAGAGCGCGCCCGCAAAGAGAGGATGGCGAAAGGCGTGCCGTTGCCCGAGGACGCCTGGGAGGCGATCATCGGCGCCGCCCGCGAGATCGGAGTTTCGGAAGCCGCGATCGAGGCAGCGCGGAAGGGGTGAGTCGTCGAAGGTTGGATGCCTTCGATTGTTCATCGAGCAGCGTTCGCGTGCGAGCATTCATCGCCCGAAGTAACGCCGTTCAGTTCACTCCTTCGCGCGCTCGACATAAGAGCCGTCCGCCGTCATCACCACGATGCGTGTGCCGGCGGTGATGTGCGGGGGCACCATGGTGCGCACGCCGTTCGAAAGCTTAGCGGGCTTGTAGGAAGACGACGCGGTTTGCCCTTTCGTCACCGGCTCCGTGTCGACCACCTCGAGCACGGCTCGTTGCGGCAGCTCGATCGCGATCGGGGTCTCGTCATGGATCGATAGCATCACCTTCATCTCGGGTGCGAGATAAGGCGCCTGGTCGCCAACGATATCGGCCGGCACCTGGAGCTGATCATAGGTCTCGGAATTCATGAAGTGAAAGCCTTCCCCGTCCTCATAAAGGAAGGTGTATTCGCGGTCCTCCACATGGGCGCGCTCGACCTGCTCGGTCGTGCGCCAGCGCTCGGACACCTTAGTGCCGTCGGAGATGCGCCGCATATCGACTTGCGTCACCGGAGTGCCCTTGCCCGGATGGATGTTTTCGGCGCTCAAGATGACATAGAGCCGGTTGTCGATATCGACGACATTGCCCTTGCGAAGCGAACTGGCGATGACCCTCACGGCTCTCCATCCTCGAATGTTGTCTGGCTTGCGAGCACCGGCGACCGTCGGGCGGCGCTCCGATGCCGGCACGGCCTCCTCCTTCCAGCTTTGCGCCGCGAAGGCAAGTGATCTATGCGCTGATTCATGGGCCGACCGAACTCCGCTCCCGCGTCCCTCGCGTGGTGGACGCCGCATGCGCATCGCGACCGGGCGCCCGTGTTGCACGCGCGCGCCCGCGCTGTGCACGCAATCAGGCGGTGGTTCGAGACGCAAGGATTCGTCGAAGTCGAGACCGGGATCCTGCAAGCCTCTCCAGGCAATGAGACTCATTTGCACGCCCTGGCAACGACGATCGAGATGCCCTCTGGAGATCGCCGACAGCTTTACCTCCACACCTCACCTGAATTCGCCTGCAAGAAGCTCCTCGCCGCAGGGGAAAACCGCATCTTCACGTTGGCTCGCGTCTTTCGCGACAAGGAACGCGGCGCGCTTCACCATCCGGAATTCACCATGCTCGAATGGTACCGGGCGAATGCGGGCTATGAGGCGCTCATGGACGACTGCGCCGCCCTTCTCGGGACGGCCGCACGGGCTTGCGGCGCCGTCTCGCTCCGTTGGCGCGGCCGCGAGGCCGATCCTTTCGCCGCCCCCGAGCGGCTGAGCGTTTGCGAAGCCTTCTTCCGTTTTGCCGGGATCGACCTCGCGTCAGCGCTCGACGCCCCTTCTGACGAAGCTCGCGAGAAGCTGGCGGTCGCGGCCGGCGCCGCCGGCATACGCGTGGCACAGGACGATGATCTTTCCGACATCTTCAGCCGCATCGTGACCGAAAAGATCGAGCCCCATCTCGGCATCGGGAATGCGACGATCCTCTTCGATTACCCGATCTCGCAAGCGGCGCTCGCGCGGCCGAAGCCTTCCGACCCACGGTTTGCCGAGCGCTTCGAGCTTTACGCCTGCGGGGTCGAGCTCGCGAACGCTTTCGGCGAGCTCATCGACGCGCGCGAGCAGCGCCGCCGTTTCGAAGCCGACATGGCCGAAAAGGAGCGCCGCTATGGCGAACGCTACCCGATCGACGAGGACCTTCTTGCCGCTCTCGACCTCATGCCACCGACAAGCGGCATCGCTCTTGGTCTCGACCGGCTGCTCCTCCTCGCAACCGGCGCGGCGCGCATCGAGGACGTGATCTGGACGCCATTGCCGTAATACCGGCCCTTGACCTTGTGCGCCGGCGCGGCGAGTGAGAAGCGTGGAAAGCTCGAATGTCCTGAAAACCGCCGCGTTCGCCAAGCATTCGCCGAAACGGCATCCGCCGAAAGCTCGCGTTTCGCTTACCAGCGTGGCCGCCCTTGCGAAGGCCGGCCTCCTGTCGAGCGAAAGGGCCGAGGATGCAAGGCAAGTGGCCGAGCGTTACGCCGTCGCGGTGACGCCGCCGATGGCCGCTCTCATGGATCGCTCAGACGAGAAAGACCCGATCGCGCGACAATTCCTGCCCAGTCCCGCCGAGCTCGAAACCACTGTCGAGGAGAGCACCGATCCCATCGGTGATGATGCACACTCACCGACCGAGGGACTTGTTCATCGCTACCCCGACCGCGTTCTCATCAAGCTTGCGAGCGTCTGCCCTGTCTATTGTCGCTTCTGTTTTCGGCGCGAGACGGTCGGGCGCAAAGGCGAGGCGCTCTTGTCGGCCTCTGCCCTCGAGGCCGCGCTCGCCTATGTGGCAGCCCGCCCCTCGATCTTCGAGGTGATCTTCAGCGGCGGTGATCCGTTCATCCTCTCGGCAAGGCGCGTTCGCCAGGTGGTGGAGGCCTTCGGAGACGTTCCTCACGTCGAGGTGCTGCGCTGGCACACCCGTGTTCCGGCGGTCGCGCCCGAACGAATAACGACTTCGCTCATTCGCGCGCTGAAGAGTTCGAGGAAGGCTGTGTACGTGGCCCTCCACGCCAACCACCCGCGCGAGCTCACGCAAGAGGCAGTTTCCGCTTGCGCCCGCCTGATCGATGCCGGCATTCCGATGCTGAGCCAGACGGTTCTGCTCAAGGGCGTGAACGACGACGAGGAAACGCTCGCCGCCCTTATGCGCGCGTTTGTCGCCGCACGGATCAAGCCTTACTACCTCCATCACCTCGACCGCGCGTCCGGCACCTCACATTTCGCCTTGCCCATCGAGCGGGGGCAGGAGCTCATGCGCGCGCTCCGAGGCCGGCTCTCGGGCTTGTGCTTGCCGAGCTACGTGCTCGACATCCCGGGTGGTCATGGCAAATCGCCGATCGGGCCCACTTACCTCGAGCGCCTCTCCAACAAGGTGGGCGCCGAGAACGGCTGGGCGATCCAGGATTTCAAGGGTCGCACCCACCCCATCGGCGCTCCGGCGAGGAGATGAGGACCCGAGAGGCGAGCTTGGAAGTGGACGGTGCTCCTTCTCGCCGGGCGCATGTCGAATTAGACGCCGGGCGTAAGGTGCCTGAAGCAGGCAGCGCAGATTCTTGTTGCCCTCGTGATGGATCGCGGCTTAGCTTGCATCGAATGGTTGCTTCGGGGGGTGCCATCGGACCGGACGGGCTTCGGTCGGTAATCCGGCATGCGCCGGCACGATCGATCGACTTTGCCGCCCGGCAAGATGGCAAGCTATGATTGCGTTGTGATGACCGCGGGCGCCGCTCATGGTGGCCGCGGGTGGACAAGGGGTTGGCTGTCAAGGAGGTCGAAAACCATGAAACAGTCCAGACATACGCGCAGGGCCTTCAATCTCGCGGCGGTCGCGAGCATAGCGGCCCTGGCGAGCGTAGCGGGCATTTCAGGCCTGCAGGCGCAACAAAAAACGCTGAAGCTCGGGATCACCCTCCCGCTGACCGGCGCTGACGCCGATGATGCCGCAAAAATCAAAAACGGCTTCCAAATCGCGATCGATGAAGCGAATGCAAAAGGCGGTGTCGCCGGCTACAAGATCGAGACTGTGGTCTTCGACAGCGCGACGGCGACTGCCGGCCAATATGACCCGGCGCAAGCCGCGACCAACACAAAGAAGCTCGTCTCCGATCCCGCGGTCGTTGCCAATCTCGGCCCGCAAATGAGCGGCGAGGGCAAGGCGATGACGCCGATCTTGAGCGAGGCCGACCTTGCCACGATTACGCCGAGCTCGACGAACCCGGACATCACCAACCCGGCGATGGCGGCGACGTTCAAGCCCAAAGGCAAGGCCATCTACTTCCGCACCGTGACGACTGATGCGTTTCAAGGTCCGAACATGGCGAATTTCTTCGCCCAGAGCCTCAAGGTGAAGTCCGTCTATGTTCTGGATGATTCCGGAGCTTATGGCGTGGGCATCGCCGACTCTTTCCAGAAGCAGGCCGAGAAGGATGGCATCAAGGTCTTGGGTCGCGACCAGCTCAACCCGAAGGAAGCGGACTACACGACGATCCTCACCAAGATCAAAGGTCTGAAGCCCGACGCTCTCTATTATGGCGGCGTGGCCCAAGCCGGCGTAAAGCTCGCCAAGCAGGCCTATGACGTCATCCCGAACATGATCAAAGGTGGCGGCGATGGCATTCAGGGCGGCAGCTTCCTGAAGGGCGGCGGCTTCCCGGCGGTCGAGGGTTGGTACTCGACCAATGCCGGGCCGCACCTCACCGAGGATCCGGCGGCGGCGGCCTTCGTCAAGACGTACCAAGACAAGTACAAGGACACGCCGAGTGATTACTCGATCACCGCCTATGACGGCGCGCTCGTGGTGCTCGACGCCATCAAGCGGGTCGCCGCGAGCGGCAAGGAAGTCAATCGCGCGAACGTCCGCGATGCGATGCAGACGAGCGAGCTGAAGACGCTGCAAGGCCCGGTCTCCTTCGACGAGAACGGCGACATCAAGGACCGCACCGTGAGCGTCTTTCAATACAAGCACGATGCCAAATATCCGGAGGATGATCT
>JAFBAS010000031.1 GCA_019247605.1 Hyphomicrobiales bacterium | reverse complement strand
AGAAAAACGAGCAAAAGCGTGCCGAAATAAAGCGCCGCACCGGTGATGCGATGCGCGATCGACATCACCATGGTGATCGGCCATCGATACACCTGAAGGTGGGGGGAAAGGGGTCGCAAGCGCGTCACCGTGTCGGTCATCTGCCGCATCCAGGTCCAAGGCCTATTGGAGAGGTAATCAAACTTGGCACGCTGTGCAATGCAGCATCCACGTTTGCGGCAAATGCTGCCCAAGCCCGTTTGAACGAAGCCAGCGCCTTGCCAGGGGTGGCGCCCTTGGCCATCATCTTGAGCGGTCAAGGAAACAGGAGAGAACCATGGCGGTCGAGGTGGCCGGCGGCCCAATGAAGGGCAAGCTCGTCCTGCGCAACATTTCGACGCTGTTTTCGGGCGATCTCGCCAATCCCGTGCTTGATGCCGACACGATCGTCGCGGTCGATGGGCGAATCAGCGCGATCGGCCGGGCAAAGGACCTCGACACCGAAAATGCCGTTCTCGCGGTCGATGCGAAAGGATCGGCGCTTGCCCCTGGCTTGATCGATAGTCATTGCCATCCCGCATTCGGAGATTGGACGCCGCGGCAGAACCAGCTCGGCTGGATCGAGAGCTGCGTGCATGGTGGCGTCACCACCTTCGTTTCCGCCGGCGAGGTTCATCTTCCCGGAAGGCCGAAAGACCGTCTCGGGGTCAAATCGCTCGCCATCGCGGCCGAGCGGGCCTTCTCGAATTTCCGTCCCCTTGGCGCAAAGGTGCTCGCCGGCGCCCCCGTGCCCGAAAGCATCATGATGGAGGAGGATTATGCCGAGCTCGCGCAGGCGGGCGTGAAGCGCATCGGGGAGATCGGCCTCGGCACAGTGAACACGGGACCCGAGGCGAAGAAGCATGTGGAATGGGCGCGCAAGCACGGCATCGAGACCATCATCCACACCGGAGGACCTTCGATCCCGGGATCGAACCTGATCAGTCGCGATGTCGTGCTCGAGGCTGACCCCGATGTGATCAGCCATATCAATGGCGGACACACCGCATTGCCAAAGGGCTGCATCTGCGCCTTGTGCGAACAGGGGCGAGGCGCGGTCGAGATCGTGCATAACGGCAACGAGCGGGCAGCGCTCATCGCGCTCGACGCGGCCAAGGGTCTTGGCATCCTGCACAAGGTGATCCTCGGCACCGACGCGCCGGCAGGCTCGGGCGTGCAACCGCTCGGCATCTTGCGTACGCTCGTCTTCCTCTCGAGCTTCGGCGGCCTTGCGGCCGGCGAAGCGATCGCGCTCGCGACCGGCAATACGGCGAGGATCCGCAAGCTCGAGGGCGGCTTGATCGCACCCGGAATGCCTGCTGATTTCGTCTTCCTCGATCGCCCGCAGCATTCGGCGGGAAAGACCGTGAGCGAGGCGATCGAGCTCGGCGATATCCCCGGCATCGGCATGGTGGTGATCGATGGTGTCGTGCGCATTGCCCGCTCACGCAACACGCCGCCCGCCGACAAGGTGCCGCAAATCGAGTGAGCCAAGCCCGGCTGGCCTCCGCTCGTTCGCGTGTTGACACGAAGCCTTTGACAACCGATGCAGGCATGAGCGGTGCGCGAAATCGAGTGCGCATTCGGACAGGTTTTGAGGAAGGCACGGACCATGGCGGCACAGGAAAAGATCGCGCTCGTGACGGGCGCCAGTAGCGGCGTCGGCCGAGCGACGGCGCTGGCACTGATGAAGGCAGGCTACACCGTCGTGCTCGCCGGAAGGCGCAAGGATGCGCTCGAAGCCACGGCCGCTCAAGGCAAGGCGTTCGGCGGGAAGTCCCTCGTGGTGCCGGCCGACGTCACGGACCATGCCTCCGTCAAGGCGCTCTTCGCGAAGACGAAGGAGGCCTTTGGGCGGCTCGATGTGCTCTTCAATAATGCCGGCATCGGCGCGCCACCCGTCCCGATGGAAGACCTCACCTACGAGCAGTGGAAGAAGGTCGTCGATACCAATCTTTCGGGCCCCTTCTTGTGCACCCAGGAAGCGATCAAGATCATGAAGGCGCAGTCCCCGCGGGGCGGACGCATCATCAACAATGGCTCGATCTCGGCCCACACGCCGCGCCCGAACTCCGCGCCCTACACCTCGACCAAGCACGCCATTACGGGCCTCACGAGGTCGACCGCACTCGACGGGCGCGCCCATGACATCGCCTGCGGGCAGGTGGACATCGGCAATGCCGCCTCCGAAATGACGGAGCGGATGAAATCGGGAGTTCCCCAGGCCGATGGCTCGACGAAGGTCGAGCCCGTGATGGCGGCTGAAAATGTTGGCAATGCCGTCGTCTACATGGCCAGCCTGCCGCTCGACGCTAATGTGCTCTTCCTCACGGTGATGGCAACGAAAATGCCCTTTGTCGGCAGGGGGTAGCTCGGTCGTTCGGGCTCGGCTCGTCCCGCAGGGGCGCACCTGATCGGAAGAGGGGGAGTTCCGGCGAGCATTGACGCGCGCCGAAGGCTCTTCTATCACGCGCGTCCTATGCGGGTGTAGCTCAGTTGGTTAGAGCGCCGGCCTGTCACGCCGGAGGTCGCGGGTTCGAGCCCCGTCACTCGCGCCAGTATTTTTAAGCAATTCTGTTCAATTCGTTCGCGCGCTGCTTCGCAACAGACGCGAAGTATTTTGGCTGCTCCTCACCTTCCCCATGCGTCGGCTCGTGGCACCCCTGAAGATGGCGGGGCGCCGTTGCGGCCCGCACCAGCGACGGTTACGCTGTCCGAAGGGGCACGGGTCTTGAAAGCGTGGGCTCTCAAGGCACGGATCATGGGGGGCACGGGTCATGCCGCATGCCCTGTGGCGAGCTGCGGCCGGCGAAAGATCGGGCCGTGGTGCGTGCGTCCGGCAGTCGAGTAATGCAGCTTCATCGAGCCAAGCTCTGCAAAGGGCTCGGCGCGCGGTTGCGGGCGATTTCGACCTGCGGCGGTCTCGCTTGCCAAAGCCCGCTTCGCCCTTTTGTCGGCATACTTGCGGCGCTCGTGGCCGCAAGCGCATTGTGCCCGGTTGCTGCAAAGGCCTTTGATTTTTCCTTTCTCGACCCTTTCGGCCTTTTCAGCTCCAAGGAAGAACCGCCAAAGCCGAACGCGTCAAGCCTGCCCTACATCGTCTCCTTCAACGTGACCGGCGGCGACCCCGGCGATGCCAGTGATGTGGAGCAGGCGCTCAAGGATGCCTCGAACCTTTATAGGCTGCGCAATGATGCGCCGCCCGATGGCGATGTTTTGGCACGCCGCGCCGCGACCGACCTCAACCCGCTTCTCGATGCGCTCTGGGCCAAGGGTTATTACAACGCCATTGTGCGCGTCCGCGTCGGCGACGGCGTGCTCAACGTCGCGCAGGAGCCCACTCCCGCGCTCATCAGGGCCGCGGAAGCGTGGCGCAACCGTGCCCTCGTGCCGGTTCAAGTAGACGCCGAGTTGGGTGCACTCTTTCGCCTCAGAAATGTAACCCTTTCGCAGGCCGCGCAAGCGTTGCCGGTGCCCGAGCGGATCATCGGGCTTAAACCCGAAGATCCCGCGCGCGCCGCCGACGTCCGCGCGGCCCAGGCGCGCGTCATCGATTTCTACCGAGCACAATCCTATCCGTTGGCGAACTCGCGCAAGCTCGCCGCGACGGTCAATCACGAGAAAGGCATCATGGACGTCGTGATCGGCGCCGAACCAGGGCCGCGCGCGGGCTTCGGCGAGGTGACCGTTACGGGCACCACGAACGTGCCCGAGGAAGTCGTCCGCTCCTACATTTACATCGACCCCGGCGAGCCTTATTCGCCCGAGAAGATCGCGGTGATCCGCCGCTCGGTCGCCGCCATTCCGGCGATCGGCGGCGTGCGCATCCGCGAGGCGACCACTCTCGACGCGCAAGGCAACCTGCCGATCGTCGTCGATGTCAGCGAGAGGCCGAACGAGCTCTTCGGCGTCAATCTTCGCTTCTCGAGCGTCGGTGGCCCGAACATTCATCCCTATTTCGAAATCCGCAACGTCTTCGGCGGGGCCGAGCGGCTGCGCCTCGACGCGGACGGCTTCCTCGCGCCGAATATCGACGGGGGCCCGAGCGGCGTCGAGCCGCGCGATTTCGCCGGCCGCATCGCTCTGAGTTTCCTCAAGCCGGCTCTCGGCGGCAGCCGTTTCGATTTCCTTTTCGACGCGCTCGCCGAGCGTCAGCGGATCGGCACGATCCGCTTCGGCGGCTATACCGTTCGCGACGCCTCGGCCACGGCGTCCTTGCGCTACCGCTTCTCCGAGTTCCTGTCGGTGCAGGCCGGCGTTACTGGCGGATGGGCGCAGTCGAGCGACGTGCTCGGCGAGGCAACCGCCACCCTGATCGGCCTGCCCGGGAGCGTGAAATACGACACGACCGACAATTTGCTCGACCCGACGCGGGGTGTGCGCATCTCGGCGCAAGTCACGCCCTATCCGACGTTCCTCGGCTCGACCGTCGGCTTCGTCGACGCTCGGGCCCAGGCCTCGGCCTATTACGCGCTCGATGAGAACGCGAATTACGTGCTCGCCGGCCGGATCGCAGGGGGTGCGCTCATCGGCGGTCCCTTGCAGGACATCCCGTCGAACTACCGCTTCTATGCGGGTGGAGGCGGCTCGGTGCGCGGCTTTCGCTATCGCACTCTCTCCCCCATGCTCAACGGCAAGCTCACCGGCGGGCGCACCTTGCTCGAGGGCTCGCTCGAAGCGCGGGTCAAGATCACCCAAACGATCGAGCTCGTGCCGTTCATCGATGCAGGCGGTGCCTACGCCACGAACCTGCCCAATCTCACTGAGCGAACGGGAATTGGTGCAGGCCTCGGTTTGCGCTATCTAACGGCGATCGGGCCTATCCGGCTCGATCTCGCGACGCCGGTGAATCCTCGAAAGGGCGACAAACCGGTCGTGCTTTATCTCAGTATCGGGCAGGCTTTCTGATGAGACCTTCCCGCATCGCTGTCCTCCTCGCTTTCCTCGCGCTCGCGGCTTGCCTCGCGGGCACCGTGCCCTCGCTGGCGCCACGTGCCGACGAGGGCGATCAGAGCTATCTCGCAAGCCTTATCTCGCAGGCCCTCTCGACGCCCTCGACGCAGGTGCGGATCGGTCGGCTCGACGGCGCCTTGTCTTCGGACGCGACGCTTTATGATCTGAGCATCTCCGACAAGGACGGCGTGTGGCTCAAGCTCGATCGTGCACGCCTGATCTGGACGCGAGCCGCGCTCCTCTCCCGCAGACTCGAGATCGACAAGCTCGAGATCGGCAAGCTCGAGATCCAGCGCAACCCCATTCCATCGGACGAACCGACGCCGCAGACGAACGCGCCTCTTCTCCCGGAGCTGCCCGTCAAGGTCGAGGTCAAGGATTTTTCTCTCGCCGAACTTGCCATCGGCCAGCCACTCTTCGGTGTCGCGGTACGCTTCACAGCCTCGGGCGCCGCCAATCTCGGCAACCCCGCCCAGGGGCTCGAATTGCATTTCGATGCACGGCGTCTCGACGCGCCCGGTGTTCTTTCGACCCGGTTATCCTTCGTGCCGCAAACCGAGGCTCTCTCCCTCGATCTCAAGCTCGACGAGCCCCAGGGCGGGTTTCTCGCGAAGCTCGCAAGGCTCCCCGAAGAGCCGCCCGTCAAGCTCGACCTTACAGGTCACGGCACGCTCGATGCCTTCAGAGCCGCCCTGCGCTTCGATGCGGGCCCCACGATCGGCGCAGAAGGCACTGCGCGTCTCGCGCGTGAAGGCGGCGTGCGCCATCTCCTCGTCGACGTCGCCTCGCGCATCACCGGGCTCTTGCCAGTGCCCGTGGCGCCGGCCTTCGCGGGCGAGACGAAGCTGCGAGGGGACGTCACCTTTGCCGACGCCGGAGGCATCGACATTGCGGGCTTCTCGATCGCCTCTTCGGTCGCCAAACTTGATCTTTCCGGCCGCATTGATGCCGAGCGCAATCTCGATTTGCGCCTCAGCGCAGGCGCGCTGCCCGCACCTTCAGGAACGACGCGGGCAGGTGAAGTCCAGATTGGCAAGCTTGCCATCGAAGGCACGGTAAAAGGTCCCCTCGGCGGTCCGAGCATCGCCGCATCGCTCGACCTCGAGGAGGCGAAGACGCCACAACTTCGCCTCGGAAAGCTCAGTGCGGATTTCACCGCGACGGCGCGTAGCGACGGCGCTGCGCCAAAACCCGTCACGCTCGAGGCGAAAGCCAAAGCGGACGGGGTCGCGCTCACGGACGCGGCGCTCGCGGCCGCGGTCGGCGATCGACTCAGCTTCACTCTGCACGGCACCGCAAACTCGGACGGTACCGCGGATTTCGATCTCATCGAGGCTTCGCTGCAAACCGCGCATATAACCTACGCAGGCAGGCTCGGTGCAGCCGATATTCGCGGCCGTCTTGTGGGCAACGTGCCGGACCTTTCCCGTTTCAGTAGATTGGCTGCCACAAAGCTCGCAGGTTCTGCGGTTCTCAAGGCCGACCTCGAGGGCTCACCGCGTGCAGGTGGGGTCTCGGCGCGACTGGACATGGAGGCCGACAGGCTCTCTCTCGGACAGGCCGCCGCCGATCGCCTGTTTGGGGGCGTTGCCAGAGGTTCTGGGATCGTCAAAGCGCTGCCGCGCGGTGCCTACGCTTTCGAGGCGCTGCGCCTATCGGGTCGGCATGTGGCGCTCACGCTCGACGGCAATGCGCGACCGTCGAGCATCGCGCTCACCGCGAAGGTCGAGCTGCCGAGGCTTGCTTACGTGGATGAGCGCCTGACGGGGCGCGCCTACTCGTCCGCGAATGTCACGGGAAGCTTCGCGCATCCCGATCTTCACGTGGAGGCAGCGCTGGCCGACGCCACCGGGCTCGGCCGGCCGATCCCGCGCCTCGGCATCGTCGCGGATCTGCGCGATCCTCGCGACGCGCTCGATGCACGCGCCAAGCTCGACGGGATCGTCGACGGCAAGGCGGCAAGCGGCAAGCTCCACCTGGCCCGCCTGCCCGACGACGCCTGGCAACTCGACGGCCTTTCGCTCGCGATCGGATCGGCCTCGCTCATCGGCGACCTTGCTCTTGACGCGCGCCGTTTCGCGAGCGGCAATTTAGCGTTTAAGGCGCGCGATCTCGATGATCTGACGCCGCTTCTTCTCACGCGGCTCTCCGGGAGCGCCGAAGCCGCTCTCACCCTTGCCGCGCAAGGTGGGCGGCAGGACATGAAGCTCGTCGCGCGGGCAAGCAGCGTCAAGGCCGCCGCCATCGTGCTCGGCAATCTCTCCGCGGACGCGCAAATCGCCGATCTTTACGGATCACCCATCATCAACGCGGGCATCGGCATCGATCAACTGACCGTCGCCGGCCAGACCTTCTCGAAGATCAGGCTCGACGCGAATGGCAGCACGGCCGCGAGCGACTTCTCGGCTCAGGCGAGCGCTCTCGGTTTCGAGCTTTCAACCAGGGGACGCTTCCTGCCCCAACGGCCGATGCGAGTAGAGATTGCTTCATTCGAGGCAAAACGCGGTGGACGCTCCGTCGCGCTCGTCACTCCCGCAAGCGCCACTTTCGAGGATGATGGTGTGCTGCTGGCAAATCTAGCCCTGGCCGTGCAAGGGGGGCGGATCACGCTTGACGGCAAGGTGGGTGAAAAGCTCGATTTGCGGCTCGCGGCTCGCAATGTGCCCTTGGCGGCTGCCGACATCTTCGTGCCGGGGCTTGGGCTCACCGGAACGCTCGAAGCCAACGCAACGCTCGCCGGCACGAGAGACGCTCCCATGGGTCCCTTCCGAGTCGCGGTAACGAGGCTTTCCTCCGCGCAAGCGACAGGCGCAGGCTTGCCGCCGGTCGATGCCAAGCTCGATGGCGAACTCGCCGACAATCGCGCCAAGATCGACGGTCGCGTCGACATCGGCCGCTACGGCGCGATCGAGCTGCGTGGCAGCGTGCCCTTGTCGATCACAGACCCCGTCGACCTTGCCGCGACCGGCCGCATCGACGCAGCCATCACCGACCCTCTGCTTGGGCCGGCCAGCCGGCGGCTCACGGGAGCAGGTGCCATTGATCTTCGCGCCAGGGGCACGGTGGCTAAGCCGGAGCTCTCCGGGAAGTTGAGCCTGTCGCGTGGCAGTTTCTCGGACTTCTCGCAGGGAGTTCAGCTCAACGATCTTCAGATCACGCTTTCGGGCAACAAAGACCGATTGGCCCTTGAAGAAGCGCGCGCGACGACCCGCAATGGCGGCACGCTGCGCGCCACCGGCGATGTGAGGATCGATCCGGCGGCGGCGTTTCCCGGCGCGATTCGCATCACCGGGCAAAGGGCCGAACTTGTCTCCAACCCCTTTGTTACCGCGATCGCCGATCTCGACCTTTCGCTCGCCGGCGCGCTCGCTCGCGATCCTCGCATCGGCGGCCATATCGATCTCGAGAGCGTGACCGTGAGCGTAGCCGAACGCTTGCCAATCTCCATCCGCCCCTTGTCAGATATACGTCACCTCAATCCGCCGAAGGAGGTCGCGGCACGTCTCGCAGCCGAGCGCAAGGCAAGGCTCGGCGCCGGAGCGCGCCGAGCTGTGCCTTTCAATCCCTCACTGGACGTCAGCGTGGCCTCCGCAGGCGGCATCAACGTGCGCGGGCGCGGGCTCGAAGCCGAGCTCGGTGGAAGCGTTAAGCTTACGGGCACGCTCGGGGCTCCCAATGTGGTCGGCGCTTTCAACTTACATCACGGCGACCTCAATCTTGTGGGCAACCGGCTCGACTTCACTCGCGGGCATGTGACCTTCAGTGGCGGCCTTGTTCCCGAGCTCGATTTCCTCGCCGAGGCGCGGGCCGCGGAGGTCACGGCCACGGTTGCAGTAACCGGACCGGCATCCGCGCCGCAATTCGCTTTCTCGTCCCAGCCGCAACTGCCGCAAGACGAGATCCTTTCGCGAATCCTCTTTGCACGGGCCTCGGGCACCTTATCCCCTTTCCAGGCACTTCAACTCGCACAGGCGGCCGCGCAATTCTCCTCGGATTCCGGCGAAGGTCCACTCGGCTCGCTTGGAAAATCGTTCGGGCTTGGAAGCGGAGACGGCGGTTCAGGCGGATTGCTCGGCCGCCTTCCCAATGCAGTCAGCAAGCGGGTGCGGATCGGTGTCCAGACCGGCGCGACTGCTGGCGAGACGGGTGTTTCGGTCGATGTCGACCTCACTAAGCATATCCGCTTGCGAGGCGAAGCGGATGCCAATGGCGCAACCTCGATCGGCATCGGGACCGAGTGGGAGCGTTAGGGGCTCGGCGAGCGTGCGGGGAAGGCTAAGGCGGCCTTGTGTTCATGGGCAGCGCGCGCTATCGGCATCGCAGCAAGTCATGGTGCTTGCTCGACATGTTGATGGGCGGCCACGCCGAGGCTCGTGGTCGAGGCGTGGGCTTTTTGCGCAACGACATGCGAAACCGAGCATCACCTCTCATCTAGCGCTGATGACTTGGCGGCGCCGGCTTATGATCGTGACACGATCGTGCTCTCTTTTTCCGATCGAACATGATATTTTCCCGACGTCAGCTCCAGCCAGACCAAATCTCATGCCGGTTCACACGCAAGACGCCCAGAAACAGATGGCGGCGGCTCGCGCCCTCGAGCTTGTCTCCTCGGGAATGAAGGTCGGGCTCGGCACGGGCTCGACAGCGGCATATTTCGTAGACCTCCTGGCGGAGCGGGCCCGCTCGGGGCTCGACATCATCTGCGTGCCGACTTCGGAAGCCACGCGCGAGAGGGCCACGCGCGCCGGCCTGCACGTGGCCACGCTCGATGAAGTTCCTCGTCTCGATCTCACGGTCGACGGCGCCGACGAGGTTGATCATGAGCTTCGGCTCATCAAGGGTGGCGGAGGCGCTCTTCTGCGCGAAAAGATCGTGGCTTATGCCTCAGCGCGCATGGTGGTGATCGCCGATCGTTCAAAGCTCGTCAAAACCCTGGGAGCCTTTCCCCTTCCGATCGAGGTCGTGCCTTTCGGTCTTGCGGCCACGCGTATCGCGATCGAGGCTGAGGCCGCCCGACTAGGCCTCGTGGGCCGGATCGAGTTGCGCAAGGACAATTCGGGCCAGGTTTTCCACACCGACAGTGGAAACTTCATCCTCGACGCGGCCTTCGGCGCGATTTTGGACCCGGTTGCGCTTTCGAGCCGATTGGGCGATATCCCCGGCATCGTCGAGCACGGACTGTTTATCGGGATCGCGCGTGGCGCAATCATTGCCGGGGGCGACGACCTGGCGATTCTCGGCTCTCTCGACTGATCGCTTCGATCGGCGGCGAGCTCACCCTGGGAGAATTTCGTGGCCCCTCATTCGCACCGCGCTTTCGCCGCATTCGCGCTCGTCGGCCTTCTTCTCGCAATGGCGAGCGCGCCCGCGCTCGCGCAACAAGCCGCACCCGCCCAACCCCAGCAACCTGCCCAGCCCCCCGCTCCGGCGGCCCCGCCTTTGCCCCCCGTTCCGCCCGCGCAACTCGCGCTTGCGCGGCAAGTTATCGCGGCGACGGGGATCGCCGAAAGCTTCGAGCCCATCGCCGGCAATATCGCGCTTCAGCTCTTGCGCGCCTACACGCAAAAGCGTCCCGCGAACGCGAAGGATTTTGAAGAGATTCTACTTGGCATGAAGCCGCAGCTCGATGCCAAGAGGGACGAACTCCTCAACAAGGCTGCGGAGGCTTATGCGCGGCAAATCGACGAGACTTCGCTGAAAGCTATTCTCGCTTTTTTTCAAACTCCGGCCGGCACGAAATACAAGAACGCCTTGCCGCAGGTGCTCAACGACATCGCCGCGGTAACGGACACTTGGACGAAGGAAGTCGCCACGCAAATGGGCGAGCACGTCGTCGAGGAAATGAAGAAGCGCGGCGTCGATCTCGGGCGCTGAACAACGCCTCACGAGGCTTTCGCAACTTGCCTCTCACCTTTCCTCGGCGGCTTCAGGCATGACGGCGGGCGCGAGGCTCTCGAGTCACGCCCACGGCGAGCGGCTCACCGGCAAACCCGTCTCGGTGGGGCTGGCCGCGGGCGCTGCCCTTCTCCTCGCCGCGCTACCGGTCGCCATGGCGCTCGCGAATCGCTCGGCTCCCGTGCTTCTCCTCCTCGCAAGCCTCGCCGCGGCCGCTTGCATCGTCACGCAGGCCGGATGGCATAGCGTCGGACGGGGGTTGGCGGGTCTCACGCGCTCTCCTGTAGCGTGGGGGAGCGCAGCCTTCGTTACGCTCAGCATCCTCTCCTCAGCCTGGAGCGCCGATCACGCCGCGAGCTGGCGAACGATTGAGGAGAGCGCGGTGCCCCTGCTCGCCGGAGCGGTATTGCTCTGCCTCCTGCCGCGCGTGGCCCCGCACTGGACGGGACTTGCGGTGGCGCTCGGGGTGATCGTCGCAGGACTTATCTCGATCGGGGAATTGCGCTCGGGGATGCCGATACGAAAGGCATTACATTTGCGCGCCATTGCCTTTGAATATAACCGGCCGGTGCTCACGATGCTTGCTCTTTTCTGGCCGCTGTGTGCGCTCGCCTTCAGGGCACGCATTCCTCGCGCGTTCGAATCGCGTGGCGAAGGATTGTCGGCGCTTCCCAAATTTGGTGCAACGGCCATGAGCCTTGCGTTTTGGCTGGCGCTTGCCGTCACGACCATCGCCATCTGGGCCTCGCAGAGCGGCACGGCGAGGTTTGCTCAAGTCTCGTCCGTCATCGCCGCGCTGTTCGCCTCGCGCTTTCCGCGCGCCGTCTTGATCGCGCTCGGGATCGGCGTGAGCGTCGTCTTCGCAACGGTCTTTGCCTTCGGCGATTTTGCCTGGCACCTGCTCCCCAACTCGACCTATGAGTTCCTCGCCTGGGCGCATGCCGCGGACCGCGTCGAGATCTGGAGGAGCTTCGGCGCCGCAGCGCTGTTTCATCCGTTTCTCGGCACCGGGATAGGCACCTCGGTCACGCTTGGTGACACCGCAGTCGCCACGCAGGTCGCGAGCGAATTTCGCCGCATGCTCAGCGTGGGCCATCCTCACAACGGGTATTTGCAGATCGGAGTCGAGCTCGGCGCGGTCGGCTGCGTCATCGCGATCGCGATCGTCCTCCTGATGCTGCGGAGCTGGCGGGGTGCCTCCGGCCCGCCGCTTTGGTCACGCGTGGGCTTGTTCACCATGATCGCGACGGCGATGCTCGTTGGCCATGGCGCCTGGCAAGCTTGGTGGCTTGCCGTGAGCTTCCTCGCCGGCGCCCTCATCAGGACTGTGGAATACCCGTGTGATCCGCGCACGATAGACGCGGGTGCGAACTTCTGAGCTTCAGCAGCTGGTGTGCCCTCCGTTTCGCCATCACGGGAAGCACAAACATCATTTGCGATCAGCGCGTGCGAACGATATCGAGTGCGGATGAGGTTTGCGGCGCGAGCGATTCCTCCCTGCGCCGCACTGACGGGAATGGCACGCCAATTCAATGAGCAAATTCGATACGGACCTTTTCGTGATTGGCGCCGGCTCTGGCGGGGTGCGCGCCGCGCGCATCGCCTCGGGCCATGGTGCCAGGGTCATGGTGGCGGAGGAAAGCCGCATCGGTGGCACTTGCGTCATTCGCGGTTGCGTCCCCAAGAAGCTTCTCGTTTATGCGAGCCGTTTTCCTCACGCCTTCGAGGATGCAGTGGGCTTCGGCTTCTCCGAGGTGAAGCCCGACTTCTCCTGGGAGCGCTTGCGCGACCGGGTGGAAGCGGAAGTGACACGCTTGTCGGGCCTTTACCGCAAGGGCCTCGAGTCATCAGCGGTCGCCATCCGCGAGGAGCGCGCCGTGATCTGCGGGCCTCACGAGGTGCGGCTCGCTTCGGGCGAAACGGTGAGCGCGGGAACAATCCTCATCGCGACAGGCGGGCGCCCGTCGCGGCAAGGCTCGGTCATCGGGGCCGAGCTCGCGATCGTGTCGGACGACGTCTTTCACCTGCCGCGGCTGCCCAGGCGCATGATCATCCTCGGCGCCGGCTATATTGCGCTCGAGTTCGCGAGCGTTTTTTCCGGATTGGGGACCAAAGTCGATCTCGTCCATCGCGGAGACGCGGTGTTGCGTGGATTCGATGAGGATTTGCGCAAGAACGCCGCGCATGCGCTCGCCGCGCGAAACGTCAAATTTCATTTCGCGCGCAGCTTCGTGAAAATCGAGGCGCTGGCCGATGGCGCGCGGCGCGTCCATTTGCAAAACGGCGAGACGCTCGACGGCGAGGTCGTGCTCATCGCGACCGGGCGTCTCCCGAACACGGAAGGGCTCGGGCTTGGCCACGCCGGCGTCGCTCTGGGCGACAAGGGGCAAGTGAAGGTCGATGCGCAAAGCCGAAGCAATGTCGCGTCCATCTACGCGATCGGCGATGTCACCGACCGCCTGCAGCTCACGCCCGTGGCGATAAGGGAAGGCCATGCCTTTGCCGACAGCGTGTTCGGCAACAAGCCCTGGACGGTCGATCACACGACGGTGCCTTCGGCGGTGTTCATCACCCCGGAGATCGGCACGGTTGGCCTCACCCAAGCCGCCGCCTGCGAGCGCCACGCGGCCGTCGACGTTTATGTGGCCGATTTCCGTCCCATGCTGGCAACACTCTCAGGGCGCGACGAGCGCACCTTCATGAAGCTCCTGGTCGATGCGCAAACCGACAAAGTGCTCGGCTTGCACATTTGCGGAGAAGGCGCGGCCGAGATGGTCCAGCTTGCCGCGATCGCGATCAAGATGGATGCGACGAAGACCGATTTCGATCGCACGATCGCGCTGCATCCCACGGCCGCGGAGGAGATCGTCACCATGAAAGCCCCGGTGGCACGGCTAAGACGCGAGCATTGAGAAGCAGGTCTCTCGGAAGCTCGCGAAGCCCCGCGGGCAAAGCAAGGCGAGGTCAGCCCCGTCCGAAAAGCGATAGCGAGTGCTCGCCCAAAGCTGCCCGCTATGACGCACCATCCGTGGAAACAAGAGGCCACGCCGGATCGCACCGCCCCTATCCAATATGAGCGCTTGGCACCTTCTCGCCCGATCTTGGGAATGAAGGCGAGGTCGGCTCCCTTTTGAAGCGCGCAAGATCCGACTTCGGGTCGATGAGAAGCATCGCGGCAAGCCCACCGGCGAGGATCAAAAGGCCGGCGAATTGAAAGCCCGTTCCGAAGCCCGCCTTCGGATTTGCGCCCACGTCGACGATCATGCCCATGATCCAGGGCGCGAGGAGCCCGGCAAGGGTGTAGAAGGCGTTGCTGATACCGAGCATCGCTCCGCGCTGAGCAACCGGGCTGATCTCACCGATCAAGGCGGGCCCGAGCGTGTAAATCACGCTCCCCGAGGCGAAAGCCGCCATGACGAACACGAATTGCAATGGGCCGCCGATCACGAGCGGCAAGCCGATCATGGCGAGGCCGGCAAGCGCGACGCACGCGCCGCCCAGCACGCCGCGCGCCTTGCGGCTCGAAACGCCGCGCGCGAGCAGCCACTGGGAAAGCGCCCCCATGCTTGGCGAGAACACGATCTGGGTGAGCGAAGGCAAGGCGACGATCCAGCTAGCTTGCGTTGCACTAAAGCCTGCACCCTTGGTGAGGTAGGCGGGCAGCCAAACGACCGCGAGCGTAAGCGCCCAATAGGCGCTAAAGCCCGCGATCAATACGCCGACGGCACTGCGCGAGGTAAGAAGGCGCCAATAGGGCACCCGCTGCAGTTGCGGCGTACCGGCTTCCTCAGCCGGCTCGCCCAACGGCCCCTCCTCACCGATGATCACCCAGGCCGCGACCCAAATGAAGCCGATGAGCGCAAGCGCCCCGAAGGCCGCATGCCAGTCGAAATTGACGATGATCCAGGTGATGGCGGGGGCGGCCACGCCCGTGCCGATCGCCGCGCCGATCGAGACGAGGCTCGTGGGCACGGTGCGCCGCCCATTCTCGAACCATTTGTAGACCGCATGGAGCGCGACCGGATAGGCGGGCCCCTCTCCTGCCCCGAGAATCACGCGAGAGACGAGCAACGTCGAAAAGCTGACGGTGAACATCATCGGGAGCTGCGTGAGCGCCCAGATGAGGGCGGACACGGCGAGCACCCATTTCGTCTTCACATGATTGACGAGAAAGCCGACGAGCACGGCGGAGATCGAAAACAGAAGGAAGAAAGCACTACCGAGCTTGCCGAACTCGGCGTTCGTGAGCTTGAGCTCGGTCATGATCGGCACGGCGGCGAGACCGATCACCGCCTTGTCGGCGAAATTGATCAGCATGAAGAAGAACATCATGCCGACGACGATCCAGGCTTTTCGATCCCTCATGAGAGCTTCCATTTCCTCCCCCTTCCTTGTTCTTTTGTCTTGATTTTAAGCTTCACCGATGTACGGCGCGCGGCTGCGGCTCAGCTGAACGGGCGCCCTTTCGCGGCATAGACCGAAGCCGAGCGGTAAAGGTTCTCGGACATGAGGCCATCCTCACCGTCGGCACGCCGCTCATAGAGCGCGGCGACGCCTTTTTGCACCTGCGCGTCGCCCGCGGC
>JAFBAS010000007.1 GCA_019247605.1 Hyphomicrobiales bacterium | reverse complement strand
CTTGCGCGAGGAGCCGCTGAACTGGATTGCCGGTCCGCATGGCTCGCCTCATGCCGAGCGTCCGTTGCCCCTCGCACTCGGGCGAACGACATGCAATTGGCGCGGCGCCGCGCTCGAGGCCCTCGGCAAGGCCTCCATCCCGGCCCGTCTCATCCTCGCCTCGAACAACTACGCGGCGATCGCCCCCATGGTGCAGGCGGGGCTTGCAATCACGGTGCTGCCGACAAGCGCGTTCCGGCCTTGGCAGCGGGTCGTGGGCGCGCGGGGGGGGCTTCCGGCCTTGCCACCGTGCCGCATCGGCTTCATCGCCGCCCCCGGCGAGCAGACCCCGGAAGCCAGGGCGCTAGCGGAGACGATCCGCGCCTCGCTCGAGAATCGGCAGCCCGGCGAGATGGGCGAAGGATTGCCCCCGATGGCCGCCTGAGGCTTGCGAAAGACCGAAAGCGACACGGGCGCATCACTGCGCCACTGCGCTTGGAAAACGCAAGCTTCAATCGAGAGCCGCAAGCGCGCGGCGGCCTGCATAGCTCGCCTGCTCGCCGAGTTCCTCTTCGATGCGCATCAGCTGATTGTATTTCGCGGTACGGTCGGAGCGCGCGAGCGAGCCTGTTTTGATCTGCCCGCAATTGGTCGCGACCGAAAGATCGGCGATCGTCGTGTCCTCGGTCTCCCCCGAGCGATGCGACATGACGGCGCGAAAAGCCGAGTTTTGGGCGAGATCGACCGCCGCAAGGGTCTCGCTCAAAGTGCCGATCTGATTGACCTTGACCAAGATGGCGTTGCCGGCCTTTTCCTTGATTCCACGTTCGAGCCTCGCGACGTTGGTGACGAAGAGATCGTCCCCGACGAGCTGGCATTTGGCGCCGATCTTCTCGGTCAATAGGCGCCAGCCCTCCCAATCGTCCTCGGCCATGCCGTCCTCGATCGAGACGATCGGATATTTCGAGGCGAGGTCCGCAAGATAAGCAACTTGCGCTTTGGATGAACGGGTTTTTCTTTCTCCTTCATAGCGATACTCGCCGTCTTTGAAGAACTCTGTCGAGGCGCAATCGAGCGCCAGGACGATGTCTTTGCCGGCCTTGAACCCCGCCGTCTTGATCGCCCCCATGACGAAATCGAGCGCCTTGTCGGCCGAAGGGAGATTGGGCGCAAAGCCGCCTTCATCTCCCACATTCGTGTTGTGACCCGCCTTTTTCAGCGCCGATCGCAAGGTATGGAAAACCTCGGACCCCATTCGCACCGCCTCGGCGAAGCTCGTAGCGCCGACCGGCATGATCATGAATTCCTGAAAGTCGATCGGATTGTCCGCATGCACGCCGCCATTGACGATGTTCATCATCGGTACCGGCAAGGTTCGTGCATAAACGCCACCGACATAACGAAAAAGCGGAAGGTTGCTCGCGATCGCCGCTGCCTTGGCAGCCGCCAGCGAGACGCCGAGGATGGCGTTCGCGCCGAGACGTTTTTTGTTGGGCGTGCCGTCGAGCGCGATCATGGCTTCGTCGATCGCGACTTGATCCTGCGCGTCCATGCCGACCACCGCCTCGGCGATGTCACCGGTCACCGCTTCCACCGCCTTCCTCACGCCCTTGCCGAGATATCGGGCATCCGCGTCGCGCAATTCCACTGCCTCATGCGCGCCCGTCGACGCACCCGAGGGCACCGCCGCCCGACCGAGCGAGCCATCCTCGAGCACGACATCGACCTCGATCGTCGGATTGCCACGCGAATCAAGGATTTCGCGCGCGAGAAGATCGACGATCATGGTCATGACACAACTCCGCCAAGCGCTGGATGGTCTGCGGTTCTAGAGCAGGTGCGGCGAAGTTGGGAAGTTTTTTCCGGCGCTCCTCGAATGCAACCAGCCGAGCGGAGGGTTTGTGGAAGAGGTGAGGCGGCAACGTGCTCACCTTGCCCGTGAGGGAGAGGTCGGACCCCCCTCGGACTTGATCCGAGGGGCGCCGGGTGAGGGCGGCTACGCCGGCATTGCGACGCGTTCCACTCAAGGGAAGCCGCCGCATGTCATGCCTGCCGACGCGTTCCTTTCCGCAGCGTAGCTGAGCGGCGCCGCTGCGCGTGACGGATCACCTGGAGCCGGAACCTTGCTCGGGCGTTTTTGCGGCCACCGTTTCAGTGGGTGCACCCGCTTTTTTCCAGGCGCCGAACCCGCCTTTGAGATGCGCCACCGGTTTCAGGCCCATTTCGATCGCCGTCTTGGCCGCGAGCGCCGATCGCCAGCCGCCCGCGCAAAAAAAGACGAAGCGCTTGTCCTCGCTGAAAACGGGCTTGTGGTAGGGGCTCTCCGGATCGATCCAGAACTCCAGCATGCCTCGCGGGCAATGGAACGCGCCAGGCATCTTCCCTTCCCGCTCTATTTCCCGAGGATCGCGAAGGTCCACGAAGACGGTGCTTTCCTGGCCATGCAGCGAGCGCGCCTCACCGACCTCGAGTGCCGGCACAACGGCATCGGCTTCCGCGAGAAGCGCCTTGTAGCCTTTCTTGATCGACTGCGGCATGACCTCACCTCCGCGTAAGGGAGTTTTCAAGCAAGCAAGATATAGATAGGTGACGCCGGCTCACTCACGACCCCACCGTGAACGCGAACCGCACCGAGTTTCAGAAGGAAGCCTGTCTCGAGCACGGCTCGAATGGAGCCGCGAAGGGTCAACCGTGCAAAAGATAAAGGGCTGTCGCGAAAAAGGCAGAGACGCCGAGGACCACTTTGGCGCAATTCCAGGGGCTGCGTTGCATCTGAGCGAAGATCAAGCTCACTAGATACTCCGGGTTGAGTCGCCCAATGTCGGGCCGAGAAAGGCCGCGACGTTTACGCCATCTTAACCGTTCCGACAATGGGCCGCCCGCATTCCGACATCATTCGGACA
The DNA here is from genome assembly GCA_019247605.1 of Hyphomicrobiales bacterium. Lineage (GTDB taxonomy): Bacteria > Pseudomonadota > Alphaproteobacteria > Rhizobiales > Beijerinckiaceae > GAS188. Next base: position 978 of record JAFBAS010000007.1, on the reverse strand, counting down.
TCGTGAGTGGCACCCGCTCGAAGGTTCAGCCGGCGCGGAGCAGGCCTTCAAGATCGAGACGGCGCGTGTGCATCTGCAGCTCGCCCTGTGCCGTGCGCGGCCATTGCGCCTCGGGTCGATCCCAATAGAGTTCGACGCCATTGTCGTCGGGATCGCGCAAATAGAGCGCCTCGCTCACGCCGTGGTCGCTCGCGCCATCGAGCGCAATGCCGGCGGCGATCAGGCGCCGCAGCGCATCGGCGAGCTTGGCGCGGCTTGGGTAGAGAATGGCGATGTGGTAAAGGCCGGTCGTGCCGGGCGCGGGCGGCTTGCCTCCGGCGCTTTCCCAGGTATTGAGCCCGATATGGTGATGATAATTGCCGGCCGAGACAAACGCCGCTTGCGCGCCATAACGTTGCTTCAAGCCGAAGCCGAGGACACCGCAATAAAAAGCAAGCGCGCGGTCGAGATCGGCCACTTTAAGATGGACATGGCCGATTCTAGCACCCGGATCGATGGGGGCGGGAGTGAGCCCTTCACCGACGCGGTCGCTCTGGGCAATGCTGTTCATGATTGTCTCCCTTCATGTCCTCCTCCGAGGAGCTCCGAAGTCGATCCGCTTATTGCCAGATGGGGCTTGCGAAGCCAATGCGGACGCCTTTCCGGCAGCTGAACGGCCGGCCCTCATCCCTGTCGTCGTCCAATCCTCTACAGAGAAGCTCTATGGCAAAGCCGTAGACGGCCTCTTGGGCTTGAGCTTCCTTTCGCGGTTCGAAGTTCAATTCGCCAGCGGATTTGTCGAGATTCGGAATCGCGTCACGAAATGATCCAGGGCGCCAGCTCGTCAGACGAGCGGTCATGAGGTCACGCGCTCCCGATGTGATCTGGACAGATTTCGTACAAAACCGGTTTCTTTTTTCGATGTGCTGCACTAGCCTGTATTCATGACTCATCGACGTGGCTTCATGAGCTCCCTTGGCATCGGGGCACTCGCCTTCG
>JAFBAS010000003.1 GCA_019247605.1 Hyphomicrobiales bacterium | reverse complement strand
AAAGCGTTCCACGACCAGATGAAGGACAAGATCACGTTCGTCGCGATGGCAGGCTTGGCGAGCGGCAGCATGATCCGAAAGAGAATGCGAAGCTCGCCCAGGCCGTCGATGCGGGCCGCCTGCTGCAGGGACGCGGGGATCGCCTCGAAGGCCGCCTTGAAGACGAAGATGCAGACGATCGTCGACAGAAGCGGGAGCGCAAGCCCGATATAGCTGTTGAGCACGCCGACTTTTGCGCTCACGAGATAGGCCGGGATGATCGTGGCTTGAAACGGGATCAGCATGCAGGACAGGAAAAGCAGCACGACGAGGCGCTTGCCCGCGAAGTTCTTCGTCAATGCGTAACCCGCCGCGGCGTTGAACACGATGTTGCCGGCAACCGCGATCAGCGACACGATCACGCTGTTCGCGAAATAGCGGGCGAAGGGGATGAGGTACCAGACATCGACGAAGTTATAGAGGTGCGGCTCGAGCGGCAGGACGCGTGGCGGATAAGCGTAGATGTTCTCGTTGGTGACCGCCGTCTTCGCCACCCAGTAGAACGGGACGAGCATGATCGCGCAGACGAGCACCATCGCCAGATGCCGCACGATATGGCCGCGCCTTCGCATCAGGCGCTCTCCACTGAGCCGGCATTGCCACCGACGGCGCGATTCGCAAGGAAGGTGAGGATGACGAGAAGCGCAAATTGCACCACGGTGAGCGCGGCGGCGTAATCGAAGCGGGTTTCGCCGAAGCCCATATTGTAGATGTGCGTCACGAGCAGCTCGGTCGCATGCGCCGGTCCACCTCCCGTCATCACGTAGACGAGGTCGAAGGCGGTGAAGGAATTCAGGATGCCGATCACGGCGCAGAGAAAGAGCGAAGGGCGAAGCATCGGCAGCGTGATCCGCAAGAAACGCGCGCTCGCCGGCGCGCCATCGATTCGAGCGGCCTCGTAAAGGTGCTGCGGGATGCTCTGCAACCCGGTGAGCAGGATGATCATGTAGAAGCCGATCACCTGCCAGATATCCGCCAAGATGACGCTCGGGAGCGCCCAGCCGAAGGACTGCAGAAAAGGAATCGGGTCCGTGATCAACCCGGTGCCGCGCAGAACGAAATTGATGAAGCCGCCGCGCTCGTCATAAAGCCAGCGCCAGACGATGCCGACCGCGACGCTCATCAACGGATAGCTCAGGAAGATGATGGTGCGGTAGATGGCGGCACCCTTGAGATCGCTGTTGACCGCGAGCGCCACGGCGAGCGCGAGCAGAATCGCAACAGGCGAGGCCATGATGAAGATGAGCGTGTTCGTGAGCGCCTGCCAGAACACGTCATCCTCGAAGAACATCTCGGCGTAATTATCGAGGCCGGCGAAACGCGCGGCCTTGAGCGGCGACCAAAATTCGAAGGACAGGACGGCGTTCCAGGCCAGCGGCAAGATGCGATAGAGGAGAAAGATCGCAAGCGAAGGCAGAAGAAAGCAGGCGATCAGCATCGCCTCGCGTGTCCGCCTGCGTTGATACCAGCCAGGCGCCGAAGCGGGTGCGGCGACGGCGCCGACGCGCTTAGCCGACCCGACTGGGTTGCGGGTCTCGAGGCTCACGCCCTGCGCAGCTCGCGTTCGACTTTCTTCTCGGCTTCGGCGAGAGCCGTCTTGGCGTCGCGGCGGCCAAGAAAGATGTTCTGCATCTCCGCCCAGACGATGTTCTTCACCGACGAATCATCGCTGAGCCGCCAATTGCCGGTAAGCTTGTCGGTGTGCTCGATCTGGGTGCGCAGCACGGCGGCGGCCGTCGGATCGTTCTTGTCGAGCTCGGCGAGGAATTCCTTGTCGACCTCGCCATTTGCCGTTGTGAGCGTGCGCCCGCGCGCGAATTGCATGGCCTGCGTCTTCTCGGTCACGAATTTCAGGAATGCCCAGGCGAGCTCGGGGTTTTTTGCACCCTTCGAGATCGCCCAGCCGTGCGAATTCGGGGTCGACCAGAAGCCGGGCACCTCGGCGATGCCGATGGTTTCGGGCGTGATCCAGGAGCCTTGCGTCTTCACGAAGAAATAGGCGGAGGAGTGGGCGTGCATCATGCCCACATTGCCGGCTGCGAAAGCACCGTTCGGTTCCACCCAGCGCCCGGTCCAGGAGATCTTGTTGATCGATCCATCCCCCGTCGCCTTGGCGAGCTTGTCGGCCGTCTCGATGCCCGCTTGCGTGTTGAAAGTCGGTTTCTTCAGGTCGGCGGTGAGGAGATCGACCCCTTGCATGCGAAAGAGCGGCCAATAGAGCCAATCGAAGTTCAAGGTGAGAAAGCCGGTGCGATCCGCACCCGAAACCGCCTTGGCGTAGCTTAAAATGTCATCGAGGCTCTTTGGCGCGTATTCGATGCCTGCCGCCTTGAACATCGGCTTGTTGTAGAAGAGCAGGCTTTTCGAGACGTAGAATGGGATGAGGTAGTTCTTGCCCTCGAACACCCAATTCGCGAGATATTCCGGGTTGAAGCGGGCGCGCACCTCGGGTTCCTTCTCGAGCATCGGCGTGAGATCCAGGAGCGCGCCTTGGCCTCCCCATTCGAGGCCGAGCCCACCTTGAATGTCGACGATGTCGGGGGGCGTGCCGGCGGCAAGCTGCGTCTGGTAAAAGGCGGGAAGCTCCGGACCCTTCTTGTCGAGCCATTCGATCTCGACGCCTGGGTTCTGCGCCTGGAAGGTCGCGAACCACTGTTTGAACAGCGGCTCCATATCGATGATGTTCCACGTGAGAAGCGAGAGCTTCTTCGTTCCCGTCTGGGCGTAGATCGTCTTCGGAAGGAAGCTTGTGGCCGCCACACCGGCCGCGATCTTGAGCAGGTCTCTGCGTCTTTGCATCGCCATCTCCCTTGCTTCCCTTCTGCCGGGTTTTTTGGTCGCCATCACATCCGGCCTTGCTAGATCCTCTTCCCCGAGGCGCGATCGAAAAGATGCACATCATGCGCATCGATCGTGAGCGCGAGAGGGTCTCCGGGCGCGCGCACGCTCTTCGGCGGCATGCGTGCGATCAGCGTCGCGCCACCAAGATCGAATTGCACCATCGTGTCCGAGCCCAGAGGCTCGACCACGCCTGCTTTTGCCATGATCTCCGCCTTGCCCGCATCTCGTGCCGGCACCAGATGTTCCGGCCGCACACCGAACCATATGTCGCTGGCGCGCGCGCCGTCGAGGCGCGCCCAAAGCCGCGCCGGAAGAGGAAGCCGCGCGCCTCCGGGCAGTTCGAGCTCCCGCTCCCCCACGAGGGACGCCGCGACCAGGTTCATTGGGGGAGCACCCATGAAGGCCGCGACGAAGGTCGATGCCGGCGTTTCGTAGACCTCTTCGGGCGTTCCGATCTGCTGCACGCTTCCCTTGTCGAGAACCACGATGCGATCGGCGAGCGTCATCGCTTCCACCTGGTCGTGCGTCACGTAGACCGTGGTGACCGGCACGCGCTGGCGCAGCGCCTTGATCTCGGTGCGCATCGCGACGCGAAGCTTGGCGTCGAGATTGGACAAGGGCTCGTCGAACAAAAACACCTTGGGGTCGCGCACGATGGCGCGTCCCATGGCGACGCGCTGGCGCTGTCCGCCCGAAAGCTGGCGCGGCATGCGCTCGATGAGCGCCTCGATGTCGAGCATGCGCGCCGCCTCCCCGACGCGCCGCTTGATCTCGGCTTTCGCGAACCCGCGGTAGCGCAAGGAGAAGGCCATGTTCTGCTCGACCGTCATGTGCGGGTAAAGCGCATAGTCCTGGAAAACCATGGCGATGTCCCGGTCTTTCGGATCGACCTCGTTCACCACGCGCCCATCGATCGCGATCGTGCCTGAGGTGATCTCCTCGAGACCGGCAATCATGCGAAGGATCGTGCTCTTGCCGCAGCCCGAAGGGCCCACGAGCACGATGAACTCCCGATCCGCGACATCGAGATCGACGCCGTGCACGACAGCGTGCGCGCCATAGGATTTGCGCAAGGCGGAAAGCGTCAGCCGTGCCATCGGCTCATTATGAAGCCCGCTCGGGCATGGAAAGCTCCGGATGTCACAACAGGCATAGCTCGTCGAGGTAAGGCGAACAATCCTTCATGCCGGTTCGGCCAAAGACAGCCAAGTGCGGCGAGAGCGTCTTCCCGGCCGATCGACCAGCCGATAAGAGTTCGGCGATGGCTCCTCCCCGAAAGCAGCCGCGGCGCGGCGCGACCCTGATTCGTCGCCTGGTCAGCCTCGCTTATCTCGTACCACTCTCGCTCGCGCTTCTCTTTTTCGTCCTCGCGGTCATCTATTCGCAAACGCAGCCCCCCTCGACGCTGATGTTCGGCCGCTGGCTCACGGGGCAGCCGGTCGATCGGCGCTGGGTGATGCTGGACGACATCTCTCCCAATCTCGTGGCGGCGGTCGTGACTTCTGAAGATGCGCGGTTTTGCAGCCATCACGGCGTGGACTGGGTGGAAATGCACGCGGCGCTCGATGAGGACGAGGAAGGCGGCCCGAGCCGTGGCGCCTCCACCATCACCATGCAGACGGTGAAGAACCTTTTCTTGTGGAATTCCCGCTCCTTTATCCGCAAGGGGCTCGAGATTCCCATGGCGCTCACCCTCGATCGCCTCTGGTCGAAGCGGCGCATCCTAGAGGTTTACCTCAACATTGCCGAATGGGGAGAGGGCGTGTTCGGTGCCGAAGCCGGCTCGCGGAACGATTTCGGCAAGCCCGCGAAGGACCTGAACCCGCGCGAGGCGGCGCTCCTCGCCGCGGCGCTTCCCAACCCGAAACTGCGCGACCCTCGCCATCCGAGCCGTCGCTACCTTCGGCGCGCCGCGACCATCGCGCGCCTTAGCTCCCCGGACGCAGATTGGCTCACGTGCATTCAAAAAAAATGAGAGCCGATCGGCTCCATTGTCAGCCAAGCTCGCCTTTCATTCGAAGGCTTCGGTGATCCTGTCCAATCTCGGCCATTTAACCCTCGAGAAGATGAAAAGCGCGACGATATTCCCGATGGGGATGAACGTCAGGAGCGACCACCATCCGCTGAAGCCGAGGCGGTTGAGGATCCTCACCAAGGCTGAAAAGTAAAAGACGGTCAGCCCGAGATAAATCAAAAGGATCAACCAGTGCCACACACTCAAACCGCCCATTTGTCCCTCCAGCGAGATGAGTGCCCACCCTATCGCAAAGGCCGCCTTCGACAGCGCGAGACGTGTTCACGTTTCTTGTGATCGGCGCTGAGCGAGGCCGCACCGGCTCGCATTCAGGTGATAAATGGGCTTTCGCCCTTACGGAAATTGGTGTATCCGCCGCGTCTCGAATTTCCCCACACCCGAGGTTCGCGACACTCGTGCCGTGCGCCGACCGGAGTGAGTTCATCATTGGAGTTGCTCATGGCCGTTCCGAAAAGAAAGACCTCGCGGATGAAGCGCGGCCAGCGCCGCTCCGCTGACGCGCTCGCTCGCCCAACCTATGTCGAGGACAAGGATTCGGGCGAGTTGCGTCGGCCGCACCACATCGATTTGAAGAGCGGGATGTATCGCGGTCGCCAGGTGCTCAAGGCCAAAAACACCTGACCATTGGTCGCGCGGCGTTTACTATGCCGGCCTTTTCCGTCGATCTCACGATTTTTTGACCTCGACTGGCCCAGAACCCCGAGTTCCAGCCTTTTTTCCCGAGTTCGCCGCTCGCATCGGAGGCTTGTAGGCTCGCATGCACCGAGCGCGAGCCAGCTATGTATTTTTTACGCTGCTCTCGCCCCCGATCATGTCAGAAATTGGCACATTCCTCTTGCCGACCCCTGGTCGGGGTGGCCGGAACAAGCTGATTTTCCATCAAGGGTTTTTGCAATTTTGCCAGGAATATGATATACGTTCACTTCCAAGTAACGATCTTGGTTCGCTGTGACTTTTAATTTGAAAGGCAAGACTAGAGGCGCGGGAAGTCTTGTCGCGCCGTTTTTAGTCTGATCGAGCATAGATCGTTATTTCGAGCCACTTGCCAGGTCTACGGGCCACTGCTCGGTCGGCGCAGGTTCTTCGTGCGCCGGTTAGGTGTCGCCGATGCCCGGTCTAAAGAAGAGGGACTGAAAGTTATGTCTGCGAAAAAGGCCGTTCAAAGGCACGGATTCAAGACCGGCGAGCACGTCGTGTACCCGGCGCACGGCGTCGGGCAGATCACGAGCATCGAGGAGCAAGAGATCGCAGGGTTCAAGCTCGAGTTGTTCGTGGTGACCTTCGACCAGGAGAAGATGACACTTCGTGTTCCGACCGCCAAAGCGGCGAGCGTCGGCATGCGGAAGCTTTCCGAAAGCGCCGCTGTGGACAGGGCGTTGGAGATGCTCAAGGGGCGGCCGCGAATCAAGCGGACCATGTGGTCGCGCCGCGCGCAGGAATATGAGGCGAAGATCAACTCTGGCGATCTTTCGTCCATTACCGAGGTGGTGCGCGACCTCTATCGCAGCGATGCCCAACCCGAACAGTCCTACAGCGAACGCCAGCTCTACGAAGCGGCGAGCGATCGTTTGGCGCGCGAGATCGCCGCGGTGCATCGGACCAGCCATGACGAAACTTTGAAGCTGATGGAGTCCTTTCTCCAGAAGGGACCTCGTCGCGGCCCGAAGGTCGCGGAAGCCGAGCCCGAAGAGGCACAAGACGAAGCGGCTTGACGCAAGGCCACATCCGCACCTCAGCAAAGACGACCAAAGGCGGCCCTTCGGCCGCCTTTTCGTTGACGGTTCGAGCGGGGCACGCGCCGGCCGAAAACAGCACCAGCGCTGCGACCCGCGCCGGAACAGGCGCGTGATGAAGGGCAGCAAAGGGCCTCGCGCTCTTGAATTGCGAGCTTGCGCGCGCCACAACGAACCGCATGCCCTCAGGCCCTCTCCTTCTGCCCCTCGTCATCGCCAGCGCCCTCCTCATGGAGAATATCGACGGCACGGTGATCGCAACCTCGCTGCCTGCGATCGCGGTCGATCTCAACGTCAGCCCGATCAACCTGAAGCTCGCCTTCACCTCTTATCTGCTTACGCTCGCCGTGCTCATCCCGATCAGCGGCTGGTGCGCCGACCGCTTCGGTTCGCGAACCGTGTTTCGCGCCGCCATCGGCGTCTTCACACTCGGCTCCATCGCCTGCGGCTTCACCAACACGCTTTTCGGCTTCGTCGCGGCACGCGCCCTGCAAGGGGCCGGCGGAGCCATGATGGTGCCGGTGGGTCGGCTCATCATCCTGCGCACCGTGCCGAAGAGCGACCTCGTGCGCGCGCTGACCTATCTCACCTTGCCGGCGCTTATCGGGCCCGTGTTCGGTCCGATGCTCGGCGGCTTCATCACCACCTATTTCCATTGGCGCTGGATCTTCTGGATCAACGTGCCGATCGGCTTTCTGGGGATCGCGCTGGCCACGCGCTTCATCCCGGATCTTCGCGAGGACGATCGCCCGCCGCTCGACCTCCTCGGGTTCATGCTCTCGGGTCTCGGCTTGTCGATGCTCGTGTTCGGCCTGACGGCCGCGGGCGGTCAGGTGATGCCCACGCTTCCCGATGCGGGCCTCATCCTCATGGGGGCCTTGCTCATGGGCCTCTACGTCCGCCATGCGGCCCATGATGAGGCCCCGATCCTCGACTTGCGGCTGCTTTCGCTTCGCACTTACCGAACGAGCCTGATCGGCGGATTCTTCTTCCGCGCCGGCGTGGGCGCCATCCCCTTTGTGTTGCCGATGATGCTGCAAGTCGGGTTTGGGCTCACCCCATTCGAATCGGGTTCGCTCACTTTCGCCTCGGCCGCCGGCGCGTTGTGCATGAAGTTCACGGCGGGGCCGATCTTGCGCCGTTTGGGCTTTCGCAACGTGCTCGTGTCGAACACCATCATCAGCGCGTTGTTCCTCGCCGCCTCGGCGCTTTTTACCGCGACGACACCGCATCTGTTGATCTTCGCCGTGCTGCTGATAGGTGGATTCTTTCGCTCGCTGCAATTCACGAGCCTCAATGCGATCGCCTATGCGGATGTGCCGCAAGCCGCGATGAGCCGAGCGTCGAGCTTCTCGAGTGTTTCGCAGCAGCTTTCGGGATCGGTCGGCATCGCCTTTGCGGCATTGGTTCTGCAAGGCATGCAGACGCTGCGCGAGGACCACGTCATTCAGGTCGGCGATTTCAAGGTCGCTTTCGTGCTCGTGGCCCTGCTCAGCGCTTCTTCGATCTTGATGAACATTCGCCTGCCGCGCGATGCCGGCAGCGAGGTGTCGGGCTATGTGCCCGCTCCGGCCGGGCGGCGGCTCGCATCCTGATCTCGTCTTCGATGGAGCATCTCCCCTCATGAATTCGCGACAAAGCCAATTTGCCGCCGCCTTGATCGAGGCGCGGCGGCGCGGCGCTCTCGCGCCCGCGGCGCTCGACAGCGTGCCCACGAGCCTCGCCGAGGCCATGGCGGTGCAAAGAGAAACGACGGTGGCGATCGGCGCCTCGATCGGGGCGTGGAAAGTCGGCTATGCGCCGGATGGTTCCCCGGTTGCGGCCCCGATCTATGCCGACGTGATCTATGCGAGCGGTGACAGGGTTCCTGTCGGCGCCAGCGGAAAGAGCGGCATCGAGGTCGAGCTCGCGCTTCGTCTCGCCAAGGATTTGCCGCCACGTCCCGGTCGCCCCTACGGGCGCGCCGACATTCTCGAGGCTTGCGAGGCGCTGCTCATGGGCGTCGAGATCGTCGCCGGCCGACTTCCCGAACCGCCCAAACCGCCTTTCCTGGCGCTGCTCGCCGACAACAGCAGCAACGGCGCCTTCGTGCGAGGCGTGGAGGTGCGGGATTTCCGTGGTCTCTCAGTTTCCAGCCTTCGCTGCAGGCTCGCGCTCAACGGAAGCACGACCCATGAGGCCGTTGGAGGGCACGCGAAGGGCGACCCGGTCCTGGCGGTTGTCGATTACGTCAATCGGCCCTGCGACAGGCTCGGCGGCTTGAGGGCGGGCCAGATCGTGACCACGGGAACGCTGAGCGGCTGTCCTTATGTCGAGGGCGCGGCAAAAATCTTCGCTGAGCTCGAGGGATTGGGTGAGATCGCGTTCGAGATCACGGGTTAGGTCCAATCGACATTCAGGATTCACACGATTGAGAATGTGTGATTCATGGGACTCCAGATTCTTTGATCTGGGGTCGAAGCGATGGTCAAGCGATATGAATTGTCGGATCGGCAATGGGAGCTTATTGCGGATATTCTACCTGG
>JAFBAS010000182.1 GCA_019247605.1 Hyphomicrobiales bacterium | reverse complement strand
GGGTCTTGCGAGACGAGGGCGACGCGCTTTCGTGCCTGGATCGGATCGGCTCGCGCAAGATCGACGCCGTCGATGAGCACGCGGCCTGATTGCGGATCGTAGAAGCGCAAGATGAGCTGAAAGATCGTCGTCTTGCCGGCGCCAGACGGCCCGACGATGGCGACGCGTTCGCCCGGCGCCACGGCCAAGGAGAGATCGGCGAGCGCGGAGGTGTCGGTGTTCGCATAAGCGAAGCTCACCTTTTCGAAGGCGACGCGTCCTTGCGGGGGGCTCGGCAGGGCGAGCGGCATTTCCGGCGCGGCGATCATGGCGGGCGTATGAAGAAGGGTTGCGAGTCGCTCGGCCGCGCCAGCCGCTGCCGCGAGCTCCGCCCAGACCTCGGAAAGTTGCCCGAGCGCCGAGCCTGCTAACACGGCGTAAAGCACGAACTGCGAGAGTGTGCCTGCCGATATGCGCCCCGCCATCACATCCTGCGCGCCGATCCACAAGACAACGACGACGCTCGCGAGAACGAGGAAGATCGCGACCGCGGTGAGGAAGGCGCGCGCCCTTGTCGAGTCCCTCGCGGCCGCGAAAGCGCCCTCGACGGCCGCGCCGAAGCGCTCGATCGTCATGCGTTCGGCACCGAATGCTTGAAGCGTGCGCACCGCGCCGATCTGCTCGGCCGCGTAGGCGGCCGTATCGGCGAGCCGGTCTTGCGCGGCGCGCGAGCGCGCCCGCACGGCGCGCCCCGAGAAGACGAGCGGCAGCACGATGAGCGGAATGGCGAGCGAAACGAAGCCGGAGAGGCGCGGGCTCGTGTAAACCATGAGCCCGGCGGCGCCGATGAAAAGCACGAGATTGCGCAAGAGAACCGAGGCGGAAGCTCCGAAAGCCGATTTGATCTGCGTCGTGTCCGCCGTGAGGCGCGAGATGATCTCGCCCGAATGGTTGGCGTCGAAGAAAGCGGGCTCGAGCGCTGTCAGATGCGTGAAGACATCGGCGCGAACATCGGCGACAATGCGCTCGCCCAACGTGATCACGAGGTAGTAGCGCGACGCGCTCGCAAGCGCGAGCACGCCCGCAACCGCGATCAGCGCGACGAAATATTCGTTCACGAAGGCCGCGTTGTCGGCGTCGAAGCCGAGATCGATCATGCGGCGCACGGCGAGTGGGAGCGCGAGCGTCGCACACGCCGCGACCACGAGCGCCACGATCGCGAGCGCGATGCGGCCCTTGTAGCGCGTCGCGTAAGGCCAGATCGCCTTGAGCGCGCCCAGGGGCGGGCGTTTCGGCTTCGCCGGCGCACTCTCTCCTTCAACGAGAGGTGCACCCTCGCTCTGCGCGATCGTGCTCATCCTCTCCCTTTAATCCGGCAGAAGCGGTCGCGCCATGCGGCACGAATGCCGGAGCAGGAAAGCGCGTTCAAAATCTCGTTAGAGGGACGAAGCGGTGGGTGAGCTCAGATCTGTCTTCCAAATACGGCCGAGCACATCGAATGGTACGAATAGATGGCGAGCGAATGCCGGGAGGTTGACGCAGGCCATGGCGCAATTCGCAAAGGGTCCCTCATCGTCACAGGAGTAGCCTATGCGCTAGGTTTCTCTGCATGCATGCCCATGGAACTCTTATCCGCAGCCCTCCCCGATACGCGCACAGGTAAGCTGACCACTCCAACACCAGCAAGAACGAGCCCGAGGGCAGCTACCTGAAGCGTCGATAATGGCTCCCCAAGGAAAGCAGAACCCGCAAGCATGGCTACGATCGGATTGAACGTCAGGAAAATGGCTACCCGCGTCGGCGCAGTTTTTCCATATGCCCAAACCAGCAGGTAGAAAGCGCCCGCAGAGCCCGGAACGGCAAGAAAAACGATCAGGCTCCACTGCCATCCGGTTAGTTCCGGAAGAATGGGAAGGTGCTCGACCAGCGCCACCGCGAGCAAGCCCAGGCTGCCTGCCACCATCCCCGAAGCCATGACGAGAAGGGCCGAGTAACGGGTAATGAGCGGCCGGGACATTACACCATAACTGGCGCTGAGGCAGGCGCCGAGCAGCATCAGGCTATCCCCGATCCACGCACCGTTTTCCCCGGGAACTGCAACGGAGAGCTCCTCGGCTACGCCGGCTCCCACGCCCGCTATCGCCAAGACAACGCCCAAGAGCTT
>JAFBAS010000095.1 GCA_019247605.1 Hyphomicrobiales bacterium | reverse complement strand
ATTGTTGAGGTCGAGCGCATAAACCGTGTTCGGGAATGGCGCATGCAGATACATGACATCGCCGATTACGAGGGGCGCTCCCTCATGGCCTCGCAGCACGCCTGTCGAAAACGTCCAAGCAACCTGGAGCTTCCCGACATTGTCCTTGTTGATTTGCTTCAGCGCGGAATAGCGATGGTTGGCGTAATCGCCCGTCGGCATCACCCAGTCCTTGGGGTTCTGGGCCAGTTTCGTCAGATCATCATCTGCCCTCCCGCTCGACGCGATGATCGCGGGTGTCGCGACAGTCGCGCAGGCGCCAAGAAGGCTCGCAAGCCAGAATCTTCGCATGTGTCTCCTCCCGTTTCCGAGGCTCGAGTTTCCTCCAGTCGCGACGGACACATAGCCATTCCGCCGTCCGCGACGGCCACAGTGGGATTGATTTCTCCGGCAGCGTGTCACGACCTCAGCGAGGCATAACGGGGCAAGGCTGTCAGCCTCGCCTAGTCTTCGAGAACGATAGCTCTCCCTAACACAATCGTCCTTGAAGCCGGAGACGGGATCAAGCTATGCCGGTTCCGAAAAGGGTGCAACCTCTTTATTGGCAGCGACACCGGCTTGCGCGGGCAGGTATCTTCGAGCGTGCACGATCCGGCGGCTCACGATCGGCGACACCTCGGATGCACCAGGGCCAAGACGCAAACCCTCGAGAAAGAGCTTTCATGCGCAATTTTCTGAGGGGATTGGCTGCGGCGGCGTTGGCGCTCGAGCTCGCATCGGTGGCGCTGGGACAAGGCGTTGAGACACCGTTGCCGATGGAGGAGATCGCGCGGGGCGTTTATGTTCATCACGCAATCGTGTCCTTGATGACGGAGGAAAACGCGGGCGCGATCGCCAATGTCGGGTTCATTGTCGGGGGAGCGGCGGTCGCCGTAATCGATACCGGCGGCAGCGTCGCCGAGGGGCGCCGGTTGCGTGCCGCCGTTCGAGCCGTCACGGACAAGCCCATCCGCTATGTGATCGATACCCATGATCATCCCGACCATCTGTTCGGCAACGCCGCCTTTGTCGATAACGGGACAAATTTCGTCGGCCATGCCGCATTGTCGGCCGCGATGGCGGCGCGCATGGACTATTACAAGTCCACCTTCCGCCGCTCCATGGGAGACGAGCTCATCGAGGAAGTGCGCTCGGTCCCACCGACGCTTCTCGTCGAAAAGGAGATGGTGCTCGATCTCGGCTCACGGCACCTCGTCTTGCGCGCCTGGCCCGCGGCCCACACGGATACGGACCTCACAGTCTTCGACGAAGAGACGGCGACGCTCTTTGCCGGCGATCTCCTCTTCGTCGAGCATGTGCCGGTGCTCGATGGGCGGCTCAAGGGATGGCTGCGCCTCATGGACGAGCTCGCTGCGATCCAGGCCGAAAGAGCCGTGCCCGGCCATGGACCCGTCCCGGTCGCGTGGCCTGATGCCTTGGGAGATGAGCGGCGATACCTCGAGCGGCTGGCCCTCGATATGCGCGCCGCAATCGCCAAAGGGACGCCGCTCGCCGACGCGGTGAAGAAAGCCGCGACCGCGGAAAAGGACCGATGGGCCCTCTTTGATGAATACAATGCGCGCAACGCCACTGCCGCGTATCAAGAGCTCGAATGGGAATAGCGGGCCGCCAAGACGCGAGGCCTACCGTCAAAACGTCGCCTTCACGCCCATTTGCACGCTGAGCGGCGGCCCGAGGCTGAAAAAGCGCGGATCGGACAGATTGAGGAAGGGGACCGCCGCCGGGTTGCCGAGAATGCCGAACGTCTTGTAGCGCTTGTCCAGGGCATTTCCGACAAGCGCATACGCCTGCGCATGATCCCAAACCTGATAGGAAGCGTGAAGATTGACGATCCCGTAGCCCGGCACCTTGCCGAGAAGATTGATCTGATCGCCGCTCAGGAACTGACCACTCGCCATGATCACATCACCGCCCACGGTGAGCTTGTCAGTGACCCGATAGTCGATGCCGAGATTGAGCTTGTGGCGCGGCAGCGACGGGATGCGATCCCCGGGATGGACGAGGATGTCGCCATTGGCGTCGGCGAACGGATTGAAAGGTGAGGCAAGCTTCACGTCGCTTAGGAACGTCGCGTCGAGAAAACTGTAGCGCGCGTAAGCAGACCAGCGATCATCCGTGTATTTCAAGGCGAGCTCAATGCCTTGGCGGCGCGTGCGCCCGATGTTCTGAAAGAAGCCGAGGCCCGTGATGTCGCTAGGCACGTTCAGGATGTCGTTGTTGTTGGTGGCACGGAAGACGCCCCCGCTCCAATCGAAGCGCCCGGGAAGCGAGGCGAGCGTGAACTTGCCTCGAAGTCCCGTCTCGAAAGTGCGCGAAACCACTTGCCGCAAATGAGGATCCGAGACGACGAAGTTGTCGATGAGGCAAGGGTGAGCCGGATCGGCACAGCCGAGCTCGAGCGGCGTTGGGGCGCGGTTGGCTTCTGAAAAGCCGCCATAAATCGTGATGTCGGGCGTAAGCTTGTAAGTCGCGCCGAGGAGCGGATTGAAGTGAGTGTAGGTGTTGTTGCCGTTGAGCGCCGTGCCGAGGCGGTCGTTGAGCGAGATGTTCGCGAGATTGTAGCGTCCACCCGCCGTGACGGTCAGCCGGTCCGTCACATCGAACGCGTCGAGCGCGTAGACGCCGTAATAGGCGTTGGTGGTCCTCAAGCTTACGGGAGCGTCGTCGCCGCCCGGCTCGTCGATGATCGTGCCCAGACCCGCGACCGTGAGATCGGGCTGGATGACGCCGAGTTCGCCGCTGCCGAGAAAGCTCGTGACCGCATGATCGGCGCTTGCGCCGATCACCAGACGATTGTTGAAGCCGCCGATCTCTTGCGTGCTTGTCGCCTGCAAGGAAGCGCCTTCGCCGAGCGAGGACGTGTGCGTGCGGTCGATCTCTCCCGCGACGCCCCCGTTCAGCGTGTCCGCGACCTGATTGCCGTTCGCATCGGTGAGCAGCGTCTCGGGGTCGCCGAAGCACAAAAGGCCCGGATTGACGGCCGGATCGCAGGATTGCGCTTGCGAGGGATTGCCGTCGTTGTGCCGTTGGCGGAAGGAGCGCACATAGGCGTTGCCCTCGATCTTCAGCGTGTCGGTGACATCGAGCTTGCCGCTGAGATTTGCCATCCAGGCATCGTTGTGCGTGTTCTGCGGGCCGGTGTAGACAGCGGCGTCGCGGATCGCGAGGAGCTGGGTGGGCGTCGGGCCGAGATTGCCGAGATGGGATGAACCCTGACTCAGGCTGAGATGAAATTCGGCCGCTTCCGCCCTGTAGCCGAGGTCGGCGTAAAATCGGCGAATCTGCGAGCGTGAATAATCGCGCCAGCCCGCATCGTTGATGCCCTGTCCGGCGACATACAGCGAAAAATTGCCGATCTGTTTTCCGTATTGGAATGAGGCGAGCCGGCTTCCATAGCTGCCGATCTGCAAATTTGCTTCGCCGCCTTGGTAGGTGAACCCATTTTTCATGGTGAGCACCACGGCGCCCCCAAGCGCATTGAGACCGAAGGCGGGATTGTTCGAGATGAGCTGCGTCTGATCGATCGCGTTTGTCGGGATAAGCTCCCAATTGACGATATCGCCGAAGGCTTCGTTGATGCGCACCCCGTTCTGATAGACGGCGAGGCCTTCGGGCGTGCCGCTCACAGGGGAGGCATCAAAGCCCCGATAACTGACGTCGGGCTGATATTGGTTGCCGGTGACGCTGTTCACCGACACGCTCGAGAGCTGTTGATCGAGCGCGTTGGCGACGGTCGCGCCGTTCGTCTTGGCGATGTCGGCGGCCGAGACCGAGCGCACTGCCGCCGGCACCTTGTCGGCCGCGACGCTTGGGCCCCCCGGCGCCGTGGCTACGACTTCGATCTCGGGAAGCGCCACCGCGCCCTCAGGCGAGGCGTTCGTCGCGTTTTGCGCATAGCTGATGCAAGGAAGCAGCGTCGACAGCGCGACGCCGGCGAAAAGCCGCCTCATCCATGTTTCTCCACGCGATCTGCTCTCGCCTTGCCCAGGAAGCAGATCCGATCCTCGTTGCCCAACTACACCCGACCCCGGTCACCCCGCCACGAGTTCATTTCGAAAAATGCTCGCCAAACCTATGCGGGGTGGCAGGCTCCGGCTACGGGAAAAATTCCCGAAATGCGGCCGGGTACGCCTCCCGGCGTGGTTTTTCGGCAAGACGAGCAGGGGCGTGCTTTGCCTTACCGAGGGTTGAGCCTATGGTCGAAGCCTAGGTACGTCGCAAAGAGGTGTTCAGCGTTGTCGTTGCGACTTCAACTCATACTGCTCACCACGCTCGTCTTGCTGGTCAGCCTCTTGCTTGGCGGCTTGCTCACCTATGGTTACGCGCGAAGCAAGGTGCGCGCCGAAATGCATGCCGCGATGGCGGTGGGCCAACGCATGGCGCGCAACGCCATCACCGATGCGGGCCTCGACGCCGAACCGGATCGCAAGCTGCGTCAACTCGTTGCCGATTTCGATGGCGACCGTCATTTGCGCGTTTCCTGGACAAACGAAGCCGGCGGTATCGTCGCCTCCTCAGAGCTTGCACCGGCTTTGGAGGTTGTCCCCGATTGGCTTTACCGTCTCCTCGCCGGTCCACCCAACATCGTGCGGCTACCCATGCCTGCTCCCCTGCATGGCAGAGGCAGCATCGAGCTCGAGACCGACCCGCACAATGAGATCGGGGAGGCTTGGGAAGATGTGCGCCTCGTACTTGCGATTCTCGGTATCTTCTGCGGCCTCGTTTTGTCCCTGACCTTCGTGGCGGTCGGCTATGCGTTCCGACCGCTGCAGCGCTTGTCGGCCGCTTTCACGCGAGTTGGCGGCGGGGACTATACGCAGCACGTCGCTGAGAACGGGCCGCTGGAATTGTCACGCCTGTGCGGGGGCTTCAATCGAATGCTCGATCGCCTCTCGGACATGGAATCGAGAAACCTCAAGCTCCAGGAGCAACTCGCCGCGGTCCAGGACGAAGAGCGGGCAGACCTCGCGCGCGATCTTCATGACGAGGTGGGACCTTTCCTGTTCGCGGTCGGCGTCGACGCCACCATGATCAAGCGTTTTGCCGGAAGCGGGGAGCGCGAGGAGATCATGGCCCGCTCGGACGCAATCCGAGAAGCGGCCGAACACATGCAGAAGCATATCAGGGCGATGCTCGGGCGATTGCGTGCCGGGGCCCTTCTCGATGTCGGTTTGAACCAGGCGGTCGAAAATCTGGTGACCTTTTGGCGGACGCGGCAGCCGGAAGTCACTTTCGAGATGCATCTGCCGAAAGAGGCCATCAACCATCCACTCGACGAAGTCGTCTATCGGACCATCCAGGAGAGCCTCAGCAACGCCGTGCGGCATGGCCGCCCTCGGCGGGTCGAGATCCGGGTGCAACACGATGTCCACGATGTGCTGGTCACCGTGGAAGACGATGGAGCCGGATTTGAGCCCTCGCGCCAAAAAACCGGATACGGATTGGCCGGCATGGAGGAACGGATCAAGCCGCTAGGTGGCAAGCTCGCCATCGGCGTTCGCCAAAAAGGCGGCGTCATCGTCTCGGCACGGCTGCCTCGGAAAGACATTGAAGAAGCGGAGCCGGCGATTTTGTCGCCGGCGCTCACGGCGTGAAAATCCTTCTCGTTGATGATCATGCCATCGTGCGCGAGGGGGTCCGGCGCCTCGTTTCCAGCGCCATCGACGCCGTCATTCTCGAGGCGGTCTGTGGGCGCGAGGCCTTGCCGCTCTTCCGGCAAGAGCATCCCGATCTCATCGTGCTCGACTTGAACCTTGAGGGCATCAGCGGCCTCGAGCTCATCAGGCGTTTTCTAATCGAGGACGACACGGCATCGATTCTTGTCTTCAGCATGCACACGGAACCGATCTACGCCGCGCGTGCGCTCAACATGGGCGCGCGCGGCTATGTGAGCAAAAGCGCTCCCGCCAGCGTATTGTTGAACGCGGTGCGGCGCGTTTTAGAGGGCGAGCGTTTCATCGAAAGCGAGATCGCGGAAGAGCTCGCGACGGCACACGCCTCCGATGAGGATCCGTTGCAGCGCCTGACCAACCGCGAGGTCGAGATCATGCGCCTTCTCGGCGAGGGCAAGAGCCTCACCGGCGTCGCTGAAGGCTTGGGGATTTCGTATAAGACCGCCGCGAATTCATGCAGCCGTATCAAGGAGAAGCTGATGTGCCGTCGCACGGGGGACCTTATTCGAATTGCGGGCGCGATGCGCCGGCCCTGACTTCTTGCGGCGCTTCTGGTTGAGGCAAAAGGCGAGCATTTTCTTGCGGTTATGACTGAGACTGACTTCAACGATATCGATCGAGCGTCGGAAGAGGGCAACGCGCCCGCGCCCTGGGACGAGAGCGATCTCGAGCCGGACGGGAAAGTGCTTTCGGATCCCATGCGCGCATCCATTCTCGAGGCGCCCAGCTTGAGCGTCGCCACCCGGCAGCTCGGCCTTCGAACCGTCTCTTTCCGCCGGAGCGAAAGGGGTTTCCTCGGCACCGCCGTTTCGCTCGCGGCCCATGCTCTCGTGATCGCCGGAGTGCTTCTCCACGCTCCGTGGGACCGCAAAGGCTCGCTCGAGGACGAAAACGAAATCACGGTCGAGATCGTCGACAGCGTGCCCGAGCCGGCAACGGGCCAGGAACAGGCACGGCCTCCCGAGCCGCAGGCGCAGGCAAGCGATGCGGAGCCAGCGCCGGTGCAACCGCCAGCCGAAGGGGAAACACAAGCTCCGGTTTCGGAAGTCGAGACCAGCGCGCCACCGCTCGCAGCCGCGCCTCCACCGGTCGAGGTGCCTCCCAGCCTTCCGGCCCCCGTGGCCGAAGGCGAGTTGCAATCTTCACCGCCGGCGCAGCCGCCGAACGCGCCAGTGGCCGTGGACCTCTCGCAGCAAGAACGCGTCCAGCGACTGGCGCGCGAAAAGCGCGAGGAGGCGGAACGCGCTGTCCGCGAAAGGGCTGCGCGAGCGGCCGAAAACGCGAAACGGCAAGAGGCTTTGAAGCAAGAAGCTTTGAAGCAAGAGGCGGGGCGCCAGGCTGCACAACGCCAGGAGACGGAGCGGCAAGCCCAAGCGAAGGCCGGCGAGATCGCTGCCGCGAATGCCGCCGCCGCTTCTGCTTACCGCAACGGCGTGCTCGCCCGTCTGGCGAGTTTCAAGCGCTACCCCCCGACGGCCCGCGCGCGGGGCGCGCAGGGAAGCCCTGGGGTTTCCTTCTCGATCGATTCGTCGGGCCATGTCGTCGGCGTGACGCTGACGCGCGCAAGCGGCGACCCGGATCTCGACGCCGAGATCGTAGCAATGGTGCACAAAGCCTCACCCTTTCCTCCCCCTCCGCCCGGTGCTCCCCATTCGTTTTCGGCGAGCGTGAATTTCCGTCTAGAGTGATCTGCCTCCAGCGGCAGCCGCTTCATGGAAAGCGAACGACGAGGAGCCGCGAAGCCCATTCATGCCCAAATTCTAGGCTCGGCCGCCATGCGGGAAACGAGGGCGTGACCTCACGAAACCGGATGACTTCATGCGATAAAGGTTGTCGCTCCTAAGATCAGCAAAGGAGACGGGGGCGCCGCTCCAACAGAACTTGTCCTTGAACCCGCCTTCTCCTTTAAGAGAGCCATGCCTTCCACACCCCCGCGCACACGACGACCCCTCGTCGTCGCCTCGCTCATGCTTGCGACCTTCATGGCCGCGATCGAGGCCACGATCGTGGCGACGGCGATGCCGCGCATTGTCGGCGAGCTTGGCGGGTTTGCGTATTACAGCTGGGTCTTCGCCGCCTTCCTTCTCGCGCAAACGACGACGACGGTGATCTACGGCAAACTTGCCGACATGTTCGGCCGCAAGCCGAGCCTGATCCTCGGCATCTCGCTTTTCCTTTTCGGATCCTTGCTCTGCGGCATTGCCTGGTCCATGCCCTCGCTCATCCTTTTCCGCTTGCTGCAAGGGCTCGGAGCGGGAGCCATCCAGCCCATCACCTCGACCGTGGTGGGCGACCTCTACAAGCTCGAAGAGCGCGGCAAAGCGCAGGGGTTGATCTCGAGCGTTTGGGCGACCTCCGCCGTCATGGGCCCTCTCGCTGGCGGTGTCATCGTCGACAACCTCTCCTGGGCCTGGATCTTCTGGATCAACATACCGATCGGGTTCATCGCCATCGCCGGCTTCACAATGTTCCTGAAGGAGACGGTGGAGCACAAAAAAAGAAGCATCGACTATCTCGGCGCGGCGCTCTTCTCGATCGCCATCATCTCGCTCCTCATACTCTTGACCGAGACGAAGGCCGAAATCGCGACGCTTCTGGGGCTTGGCCTCGTGTGCGTCGTGAGCGGTTTTTTGTTTCTTCATCAGGAACGGCGCGCGGCAGAGCCGATGATCTCACTTGCGCTGTGGAGCCGGCGCCTCGTCGCAAGCTGCAACCTCGCGACCTTGGTCGCCGGCATGACGCTGATCGGGCTCACGACCGTGCTGCCGCTCTACGTCCAAGGCGTCCTCGGGCGCTCGCCCATCACAGCCGGCTTCACTTTGACCGCGCTCGTGGTCGGCTGGCCCTTGGCGGTGAGCCTCTCTGGCCGATTTTTCCGCCGCTTCGGGATCCGCAATACCTTGCGCGGCGGCGGGCTCATGTTTCCCCTCGGCGCCGCCTTGCTTTTGCTTCTGGCGCCGCAAAGCTCACCGATGCTTGCCGCCGTCGGCTCGTTCGTGATGGGATTCGGCATGGGGCTGTTGAGCATCACCTCGATCGTTCTCATTCAAGATAGCGTCGAATGGTCCATGCGCGGCAGCGCCACCGCCTCGAACATCTTCGCGCGAAGCCTGGGCAGCACACTTGGCGCGACGGTGCTCGGCGCCATTCTCAACATCGGCATCAGCCGCTTGGCTTCGGATTCGATTGCAAGCCGCGTTCACGATGTGCTCGAGAGCCCATCAGGCTTGCTGCGCGCAGCCGGCGATCCGCTCGTCCAGAATGTTCTCGCGGGCGCTCTTCACCTCACTTTTTGGGGCGTGCTGAGCCTTGCGCTTCTCGCCTTTGCGATGAGCTGGCTCATCCCCATCGAACATCATTCGCGAGAAGCCGTCCCTCGTCGCTGATCTCGCCTTCCTTCTGACTCCCGTTCCGCCGCAACCGGAGCACGATCTGCGCAACTGCCGAGAACTGGAAGTCACCCGCTTATCGAGGCGCGTCGATGTGTCGCGTGAATGCTCGACGTTTTCGAGGAGGCATTCCTGCAATACGCCCCAACTAGGCTCGTTTGGGAACAAACGCCTCATGACGCGCGTAACCAATGAGTAGAATCAAACAACAAATAAAGTGTCCCGATGAAAATCGCTCAGATCGCCCCCCTTATGGAAAGCGTCCCCCCGAAGCTCTATGGCGGCACCGAGCGCGTCGTCTCCTATCTTTGCGAGGAGCTCGTTCGGCAAGGACATGAGGTCACGCTTTTTGCGAGCGGGGACTCGGTGACCAAAGCCAATCTCGTGCCTTGCGGCCACATGGCAATCAGGCTCAATCCTCGCGTGCGCGACTATGTGCCTCATTACATGATGATGCTCGATGAGGTGCGCCGGCGCGCGCCCTCGTTCGACGTGCTCCATTTTCATATCGACGCATTTCAATTGCCGCTCTTCAGTTCCATGGCGGAACGGACGGTGTCCACCATGCACGGCCGCCAGGACCTGCCGGATCTGGCGCCGCTCTATCGCGCCTTCCGGCACATGCCGTTCGTGTCAATCTCGAACGCGCAGCGCGACCCGATACCGGATGCCAACTTCATCGGCACCGTCTATCATGGCCTGCCGCTTGACCTGCACACGCCGAATTACGACCCTCGCGGTGGTTATCTCGCCTTTCTCGGACGCATCTCGCCCGAGAAAGGCCCCGATCGTGCGATAGCGATTGCGCGCTCGCTCGGTTTGCCGCTCAAGATGGCGGCCAAGATCGACAAAGTTGACGAAAGTTATTTCCGTGAGGTGATCGCACCCTTGCTCAACCAACCAGGCGTTGAATTCATCGGCGAGATCGACGAACGCGGCAAGGCGCAGTTCCTCGGGAACGCGCGGGCTTTGCTCTTCCCGATCGATTGGCCGGAGCCCTTCGGTTTGGTAATGATCGAGGCCATGGCTTGCGGTACGCCGGTCCTCGGCTTCCGCTTCGGCTCCGTGCCCGAAATCATCGACGATCATGTCACAGGACGAATCGTTTCGGGTCTCGAAGAGGCAAGCTGGGCGCTGCGCGACGTGATCGCGCTCGATCGGCGCGCCGTGCGCCGACGTTTCGAGGAGCGCTTCTCCGTGACCCGGATGGCAAATGACTATCTTGCGGTTTACCGCTCGATGCTCGCCAAAGTCCCGAGCTTCGCGGCCGAAGCATCGGGGCGCGCCAACGTGATTCCGTTGACCCGCAAGAGCGCCAGCGAGCGCCATGCGGGCTGAGGCGCCGCGCCCCCAATCCGAAATCCTCGGTCCCGCCCTCGACGCTCTGGCGGAAGCGCCATTCTATATTCCGTCCACGAGTCCTTCGGCGCGGCCAAGGCGCACTCTCAAGCACGCCGACACTTTCGCCATCTTCGACAGCCACGGCGACATGGGCGCTTCAGCGGGCGGTCCTGACGGCCTGTTCGACCACGATACTCGCTTCCTTTCGCGTCTCGAGCTCCTGATCGGTGGTGCCCAGCCCTTGCTGCTCGGCTCTGGCGTGCGCGACGACAACGTGACGCTCTCCGTCGATCTCACAAATGCCGATATCTACGAGGGTGGACACATCGTTTTGCCGCGCGACACGATCCATGTGGTGCGCACGGTCTATCTTTGGCGAGGCGTCGCCTACCAGCGGATCGCGGTTTCGAATCACGGCGACTCGTTGCTGTCCTTCACGCTCACCTTGCTCTTCGGCAATGACTTCGCCGACATCTTCGAGGTGCGCGGCCAGCTTCGCCCCGAGCGCGGCGAGACTCGTGAGGAGCTGCGCGGCGACAACGGTGTCTCATTCGTCTACCACGGCCTCGACGGCGCGACGCGCCGCACCGAGCTCACCTTCGAGCCTGCGCCGACGCGGCGCTCGACGAGCACGGCGATATATGAGATGCGCCTCGCGCCAGGCCGTTCGCTTTCCTTATTCTTCACCATCGAGTGCCACGGCTCGAAATCACCGAAGCGGGTTGGCTTTTTCAAAGGGTTGAAGTCGGCGAACCGCGAGCGCAAATCGGGCAGCGCCACCACCATCGAGACCTCGAACGAAGTCCTGAACGAGGCTCTGCGCCGGGCCACCGCCGATCTCCATATGCTGACGACCCGGACGGCCGAGGGCCCCTACCCTTATGCCGGCACCCCTTGGTTCTCCACCACCTTTGGGCGCGACGGGCTCATCACGGCCATACAGACCCTCTGGTTCGACCCTTCGGTTGCCAAAGGCGTGCTCTTGCGCCTTGCGGCGTACCAAGCCGCCACGACCGATGACTCCTCGGACGCGCAGCCGGGAAAGATTCTGCACGAAATGCGCGGCGGCGAAATGGCGGCGCTGAAAGAAGTGCCGTTCGGCCTTTACTACGGATCGGTCGACTCGACGCCGCTCTTCGTGCTGCTCGCCGGCCTCTATACGCAACGCACCGGCGACGAGCGAACCTTGCGGGGCCTTTGGCCGGCGATCAAGCGCGCGCTTTCCTGGATGGAAACCGAAGGGGATCCTGATGGCGACGGGTTTCTCGAATATGGCAAGAAAGGAACTCACAGCCTGAAGACGGGGCTTCAGCATCAGGGCTGGAAGGATTCCTTCGACGCCATCTTCCATGCCGATGGCCGTTTGGCCCAAGGGCCGATCGCTCTTGCAGAGGTGCAAGGCTACGCCTACGCGGCCAAGCGCGCCGCCGCCTTGTGCGCGCGCCGGCTCGGCGAGGCCGAACTTGCCGACGAGCTCGACCGGTCAGCGACTGCGCTCGCGGCGCGTTTTGACGAATGTTTCTGGTCAGACAAGATCGGGCTTTATGTGCTCGGCCTCGACGGGGACAAGAAGCCGTTGCAAGTGCGGGCCTCGAATGCGGGCCAGGTGTTGTGGACGGGAATTGCGCGCCCCGAGCGTGCGCGCAAGGTCGGCGACGCGATGGTCTCGCCGACTTTCTTCTCAGGTTGGGGTGTGAGAACGGTGGCTAAGGGTGAGGCACGCTACAACCCCATGTCCTACCACAACGGCTCCGTTTGGCCCCATGACAACTCGCTGATTTCCCTTGGGCTTGCGCGCTACGGCCTCATGGCTCAGGCGCAGCGTGTTTTCGAAGCGAATTTTGCAGCCGCAAGTTATATGGATCTGCGTCGCTTGCCGGAATTGTTTTGCGGCTTTCGGCGCAGGCGCGGCGCCGGCCCAACCCTCTACCCGGTCGCTTGCACGCCACAAGCCTGGGCGAGCGGAGCGCTCTTACTCATGCTTCAAGCATCGCTCGGCCTTGAATTCGACCCCGCTACGAAAGAAATCCGCTTCAGGAACCCGACGTTGCCGGCCTTCGTCGACCAGATCGTGCTGCGTAGAGCCGGATTTGCGGGCGCCCACGTCGATGTGGCATTGCGCCGAATTGCAGGTCACGTGTCGCTGCGGGTGCTGCGCAATTCGGGCGAGGCGAAGGTCACGATGATCCTCGCCGACAACCCAGTGTGAGCGAAACCCGATTGGGAAGCCCGATCCGCCTGGCAAGACGCGCACGCGCCAGCTAAAAAAAGCGCTCCGAGCCAATCCGCCGAGGAATGCTGGAGCGCCAGTAGCTTCTGCCAATCCGTCTGGAGGGGCTAGGACTGGCGCGACGTCAACACCGGGAAGGGCGAAATGTTCCCTCGGCTGGTGCCCCACCGGATTGGGCGCCGACGGGGCTTGAGCTTCACTCAGAAACGCCTTCCTTCGTTGTCGCGGCGCTCTGGTCGCGAAGCGACTGGGCGAGCCGCAAAGCGGTGTTGACAAGCGCCACATGGCTGAAAGCTTGCGGAAAGTTCCCGAGCATGCGCTTGGCGCGGGGATCATATTCTTCGGCCAAGAGGCCGACGTCATTGCAAAGGCTGACCAGCCGCTCAAAAAGCGCCTTGGCCTCATCGATCCGGCCAAGAAGCAGGAGGTTGTCCGCGTACCAGAAACTGCAAGGGAGAAAGGCTCCCTCCCCGACCGGCAGCCCATCCTTGGTTTCTTCGGTTCGATACCGAAGAATGAGGCCGTCGGCCATGAGCTCACGCTCGATCGCTGCGACGGTGCCGCGCACGCGCTCGTCCTCAGGCGGCAAGAAGCCGACGACGGGAATGCGCAGCAAGCTCGCGTCGAGCGTCTTCGACCCATAGGCTTGCACGAAGCTGCCGAGCTCGCGATCAAATCCCTCCTCGCACACCTGCTCGTGGATGGCATCACGAATATTTCGCCACTCGGCGTAGGGCGCCTGGCGTTTGCGCGCCTCTCCGCGCTTGATCGTTCGGTCGAAGGCGAGCCAGGCCATCACCTTGGAATGAACGAATTGCTGACGAGGGCCGCGCACCTCCCAAATGCCTTCATCGGGGTCCTTCCAGATCTGTGCCAGATGGCTCATCAGGGAAAGCGTATGTTCCCATCCGCCCTCGATGGCCGGTAGATCGCGCGTCTTCGCCTGATACATGGCGTCCGCGACCTCACCGAAGATATCGAGCTGCAATTGATTGGAGGCCGCGTTGCCGATGCGCACCGGGCGCGAGTTCTGGTAACCGGGAAGCCATTCGAGCTCGATCTCGGGGATGAGGCGTTCACCGCCGATCCCATAAAGGATTTGCGTCTGCTCGGGATTTCCGGCGACGGCACGCGCAAGCCAGCCTCGCCAGGCGAGCGCCTCCTCGACGTAGCCTGCGTCCATGAGGGCAACGAGGCAAAAGGTCGAATCGCGCAGCCAGCAAAAACGATAATCCCAATTGCGGACGCCCCCGATCTTCTCCGGAAGCGAGGTCGTGGGCGCAGCAACGATGCCGCCTGTCGGAAGATGCGTCAGTGCCTTCAGCGTGGCGAGCGACCGGCGCACGGCTTGCGGGGATGGGCCCTCGTAGCGGCATTTCTCCGCCCAGCCTGCCCAGAACCGTTCCGTATCGCCGAGTGCGATCTTGGGATCGACGGGCCGCGGATCGATCGCGTGCGACTGTCCCCAGGCGAGGGCGAAGGCCACGCACTGGCCTTCCTTCACGGCGAAGTCGGAGACGGTTCGCTGATCTTCGCCCCGCGTTGCGACATCGGCACGCATAACCAAGGTGTTGGGCCCCGCGACCGCCCGCACATCTTGCCAGCCGGTTCGCGTCACCCAAGGCACCGTGCGCCCGTATTCGAAGCGGATGGCAAGCTCCATGCGCATCTCGACCTCCCCGGCCAAGCCATCCACCATGCGCACGATTTGCGGGTCTTCGGTTCCGGTCGGCATGAAATCGATAACACGCACCTTCCCTTTCGCGGTCCTGTGTTCGGTCTCGAGAATAAGGCTGTCGGCGCGATAGCGACGCGTGATCCCCGCCTTTGGATCCGCTGTCCCAACCCGCCAAAATCCGTGCTCCTCTTCACCGAGAAGCTTCGCGAAACAGGCAGGCGAATCGAAGCGGGGCAGGCAAAGCCATTCGATCGCCCCATCGCGCGCCACGAGGGCGGCTGTCCGGCAATCGCCGATCATCGCATAGTCTTCGATCCTGTGGCTCATGGTTCAACGCCTTTCAGATTTCCGGGAGGCGTGATCGGCGCCATCCCTTTGAAACGCGGCAGGTTTCCGCCTGGTTGCCTCGCCGTGGAGGAACCATGAAGCTTTCACCGGCGTTCACCTCGACAACCCCAATCTTGCGGTCGTGCGAAGGCTTGACCCGTGAAGCTTAGAAGAAGGAGAAGGTGGGGAAAATGAGCACCGTTGCGAATGGGCGAGTTTTTATCATTGCCGCTTGGTTTGGCCTTTCCATGATTCCGGTCATGCAGGCGCGCTCTGAAGATGCGCCTTTGCCGCCGAACACCTTGCCTTGTGACGCCTTCACGAAGAAGTCTGATGGCACTTGGTTTGCCACGCGACCGGTCACCTTCGATGTCGGCAGCGCCAAAAACCTCAATTTGGATGGAGGGGCCATTACGCCAAAATCGCAGGTCCTCGGCGGGGTCGACCTCTACGTGCTGCTCGATGCGAAATGCGGCAAGACGCCAGCCTGAATTTCCTTTGGCGGCGCAATCTATTCGCGAGCCTGTCGGGGTGAGTGCCCGCGACGGAATTGGGCCCGCAACTCATCCTTCGCGGCCTCGAGCTTCTTCTTTCGCTTGGAGGAGAGGTTCTTGCCGGCACGATTAATGTAAAAAGTCAGCATCGACATCGCCGAGCGGAACGGGTCAGCCTTCCGGCGCGTGCTGGAACGCGCCGAACGTTTGAGAGACGCAGCGATCTTTTTCGGATCGTCGAGCCTAAAGACATCCTTTTCGAGATCAAGCGCATTGCTGTGCGCGGTCACCTCGCCTGACCATCTTCCCTTGTCATTCGCCATTGCACGTCTCCAGCCGACGAGTTCTTGAACCCAATGCCGGGAAGGCGAGCATGTTCCGGAAGAGGGAACCGCAAAGCCGGTTATTGATTTTCCCGATGGGAGGTCCGATGCCGCAGACGCTTACCGTAACAGACATCGCGGTGCGACTTGTGTTGGCGGTCGCGGCCGGATTTCTGATCGGTTTCAACAGAAGCGCGCATGAGCATCCCGCCGGCTTGCGCACCACTTTGCTCGTGTGCGTTGCTGCCGCGGTCGCCATGATCCAAGCCAATATCCTCTTGGGGACCACGCAAAATCAGGAAGGCCACACGATCACGCTCGATCTGATGCGCTTGCCGCTTGGCATCCTCACGGGCGTGGGCTTCATCGGGGGCGGCGCGATCTTACGAAAAGATGGCCTCGTGCAAGGGGTCACCACCGCGGCGACGCTCTGGCTCGTCACCGTGATCGGCCTTTGTTTCGGCGGGGGGCAGAACGGGCTCGGCGCTGCGGCAACCGCAATCGGCTTCCTCACGCTTTGGGCATTGAAATGGGCCGAGCCCCTCATGCTGCGCACGCGCCACGGGGCCATTTCGCTGGAAACGATGCCCGAAGGCCCGGACGAAGCCGCCATCGAGGCGATGGTGCGGGCCGCGGGCTTCGAGATCGAGTTGAGGACCATCTCCAGAAAACCGCAGGACGGCAGTTTGAGATGCAAGCTTCGGGTCCATTTCGTCTTGTCTCAGGAGAGTGACACGCCGCGCGCGCTTCTCGACGAATTTTCTCGCCTTCCCGGCGTGACCTGCGCCGAGTGGGACGAGTCGAATCTGACCTGACGAGAACGAATGCGGATTCCATCTAGGCGGCCGCGGCCCTGTGACCAAGATCGACGCGACGCAACAGGAAAGCCACAGGCACGAGGAGCGCAGCGAGGCCTGCGAGCGCCGCGAACACATCGATATAGGAGAGGTAGGCGGCCTGGTTCATGACGGTTTGGCCGACCCAGGCGACTGCTCGCGATTGCGCATCGGGACCGGTCGCGCCATGCGCCATGAAGTAATTGCCGGCGTCGCTCAGCGTCCTTCGATAAGCAAGCGAGGATGCAGACACGTGCTCGACAAGCCGCGCCTGGTGAAACTGTTCGCGCCTTGCCAGCAGGGTTTGCGCCATCGAGACGCCGATGCTGCCGCCGAGATTGCGCGCCACGTTGATGAGAGCGGATGCCTGGCTCGATTTCTCAGGCGCAAGCCCGACATAGGAATAGCTGGTGATCGTCAGGAACAACACGGGGATCGCCGCCATCTGAAAGACGCGAGCAAGCGCGAACCACCCAAAATTCACGTCAGGCGTGAGCGAGGTGAAGTGGTACATCGCGACCGCGATCGTGATCATCGCACCGGCCATCAGGTAGCGCGGCTGGACGAGGCCGCTGACGCGGCCGGCGATCGCCATCATGACGAGCGCAGCAAAGCCGCCCGGCATGAGGGCGAGACCCGCGAGAGTGGCCGTATAGCCGTAGTTTTCCTGAAGGAGCTGAGGCATGAATTGCGTCGAGCTGAACAGGATCATGCCGACGCTGAGCATCACGAACCAGGACGTGCCGAACTGGCGGTGCGCGATCAGGCGAATATCGACGATGGGCTCCTTGCGCGTGAGCTCCCAAGGCACGAACAAAAGGAAAGCGAGGCCCGAAACGGCTGCCGTTGCTGTGATGAAGCTCGAGCTGAACCAATCGTCCTCCTGGCCCTTGTCGAGCACGATCTCGAGGCAGCCGAGCCAAAGCGCGACGAGCACGAAGCCGATCCAATCGACCTTGAGGCCGCCTTGCCAGCGCTCGGCGCGCTCGCGACGCAGCACTTCCGGCTCGTCGACGAAGAGGTGGACGAGGATCAGCGAAAGCACGCCCATGGGCACATTGATGAAAAATATCCAGTGCCAGGAGATGTTGTCGGTGATGGCGCCCCCGATCGTTGGGCCGAGCGCGGGCGCCACGATCACTGTCACGCCGTAAAGCGCGAAGGCCTGCGCTCGCTTTGAAGGCGGAAAAGTGTCGGCGAGCATCGATTGCTCGCTCGGCGCAAGCCCGCCACCCCCGACGCCTTGCAAGACGCGCGCCGCAATCAGCGACGGGAGGTTGGGAGAGAGCCCGCAGGCGAGCGAGCTCAAGGTAAAGAGCGCCACCGAGAGCATGTAGAAGCGCTTGCGGCCGATGACGCTCGAAAGCCAGCCGCTTACCGGAAGGATGATGGCGTTGGAGACGAGATAGCTTGTGATGACCCAGGTGCTCTCATCGATGCTCGCCGACAGCGCGCCCGCGATATGACGCAGCGCCACATTCGCGATCGAGGTATCGAGCACCTCCATGAACGTGGCGACCGACAGGATTGACGCGATGATCCAAGGGTTTCGCCCACCGGCCGCCGAACGCTGCGCGGTCCAACCCGCGTCGATATCGTTTCGGCTCATCTGACCTTGACCGAAGGCACGACCGACATGCCGGGCCCGAGCTCCACCTCGGGCGGCGCTGAGAAGACGATCTTCACGGGGACGCGCTGCACGACCTTCACGTAATTGCCGGTGGCGTTCTCGGCAGGAAGCAGGCTGAATGCCGTGCCGCTTCCTGCCTGGATGCTGTCGACCTGGCCCGGGAAGCTGCGCCCAAAGGCATCAATCTCAATTTTCGTCTTCTGGCCAGGGCGCATCGAAGCCAACTGCGTCTCCTTGAAGTTCGCCGTGACCCAGAGCTCGAGCGGCACCACCATCATCAACGTCTGGCCTGGAACCGCGTAGGCTCCCGTGGCTGCGGTGAGCTTTGTGACGCGGCCGGCGATCGAAGCGGTGATCGTGGCGCGCGAGAGATTGGCATTCGCTTGCTCGAGCTGGGCCTGCGCCTGCTTGAGCTGACCCTCGCCGGTCATGTGTTGGGCGCGGATGATATTGATCTGCTTTTCGGCTTCGGTTTGCGCCGCCTCGGCAGCCGCAAAGGCGGACTCCTTCTGGCGCAGATCGCTCGCCGCTTGCTGCGCCTGCTGCACCGTGCCGGCACCTTTGGTGACGAGATCCTGATAGCGCGCATTCTCCTGTCTCGAGAAGGTAAGCGCTGCTTGCGCCTGGCTTGCCTGCTTGGCGGTCTCTTCGATGCGGGCTTGCTGCTGCTCGAGCTGTGCGTCGGTGTTGGCAATCGCTGCCTTTGCTTCCTCCATCTGGGCATCGGCCTGATCGACGGCGGCACGATAATCGCGCTCATCGATGCGCGCGAGAACAGCACCTGGCTGCACGAGCTCGTTGTCGGTGACCGGAACGGCGATGAGTGCGCCGGCGACTTGTGCGCTCACCGCCACGGGGCGGCCATCAATGAAGGCGTCATCCGTCGTTTCGTAGTGGCGCGCGTCGAGCCACCAGACCACGGCCCCGACGAGAGCCGCGATAACGAGCGTCGCGACGATTCCCGACGCGAGCTTGTGCAGTCGGATCAGCTCCGTAATGCCTGCGCTTTCTCGAGATTTGGTCTCGGCTGTGGGCGGGGTCTCGCTTTCTCCATGTTCGGGAGCCCGCTCGCCCCTTTCGGCGCGCGCGGCCTCACCATTTTCATCGCCGCGCCTGAACGCGGTTGCCTTGAGATCCGCGGCCTGCAGCGAGCCCACCTCCTCGACGTTTCTGTCGCGCGCGTCCGGCGTGGAAGTGTTTTCCCGTTCCATGCATGCCTTCGTGCTTCAAACCCCGACCAAGAAAGTCGCTCTCGGAAATCGCCTGCTTAAACAAGGCAATACGATGAGTTGACGGCTTCCCCGTCTCGCCCCGAAAGGCGAACCGCCTAATGCTCTCATTTGTTCCCTGCAGGAGCGCCGCTTCCCGCCAGGTGAAAGCTCGCGCTTTCGCCACATTGGGCGTGCAACGGTTCCTTATTGTATTTTGGTGATTCGGTGCAGCGCGGAGTTTCGTCTCATGGCTAATTTCCAGTCGAATTCCGGAAGTGACAGTGCAAATACGATCCCAGCACTTGGACTTCGCTGGGCGGCTTTGCGCGGAATGCTTGGTTCTCCTCTGATCAACGCGGAAGATCAAAAACCGTTACGTGACGAGTTGCTTCAGGAGCTTCAATCAATCGGCCAGGCAATGTCGGACATCCCGGCGCGCAATGGCATCGAGCTTTGCGCCAAGATCGATGTGGTTAGCGAAGAGCTGAAGAAAATGACCGGCGACGAGGAGGATCCGGCTCAAAATCTGTTGACCAGCATCCGCAAGGACGTGATGGCCTTGACACCTCGCGCAGCGCAGGAGAGATCGAGCGTGCAGCTCGTTCGCGGCCACACCCCGCACCGCAGCGTCGAAGCCACGCAATCCGTGGATGGCGCGCGTGCGAGTGAGGCGGCGAAAGGCCCGTGACTTTTCAGCGTATCGGCTGCCCATCCGACGCGGGCGCGTCATCGGAGCAAAAAGACATGACCATGCGTCTTTGTGGAGCTGGCCGCGGCCGAGGCCTCGCTCTCGTCCTTGGGCTTGGGCTTGCCGTTCAGGCTTGCGTCGCGACCCGACCCGCCGCGCCACCGGTTGTCGATCTGAAGGCGCGCTCGGATGAAGCCCAAGCCGCCTGCCGCGCGCAACCGCTCGTGAATTATGTGGCACGCGCGAAATGCTTGAACGATGCCGCAATGATCGCAGCGCCGACCGTTGAAAATCCCGATCTCTTCCGCCGGGCGTTGAATGCACGCGTCGAGATCGCGGCGCGTGTCGACAAGAAGGAGATCTCGCCTGAACAGGGCGCGAATGAATATGCCGAAATCCAAGCGCGTTTGACGGAAGAGGGCAAAGCGCGCCTGGCGAACGGGGAATAGGCGCTCGACCTAATCCCTGTTCTCATACCTGGCTCGGCTCCGCATCCAATCTCGCGGCAATTCCCTCGAGCTCGCGCGTGGGCGCGCTGTAGCGGGCCATCACCTTCGGATCGTGGCCCGGAATAATGTGCGAAGGTGACGCCGAAAGCTCACGCAGGCGGCGGTAGCCGTCGAAGACATTGCCCACATGATGGACGATCGGGAACACTCGACCCTCCTCCATGTTCGCGTAGTAATGGCTCGCGTCGGAAGCGAGCACGATCCAACCGCGGCGCGTGAAGACGCGCACGACCTGAAGCCCCGCCGAATGTCCACCGAGCGGGTGGAGCGTCAGTCCCGGATCGAGCTCCGCGACCCCGTCGTGGAAGAGAACACGGCCGCGATAAACCTCGCGTACGAGGCCGACCACGTTCTCGACGTCGAAGGCGCCATTCATGGCCGGATGGCTCATGTGTCGGCCCGTGGCATACGCCATCTCACGATCTTGGAGGTGGAAAGTCGCCGCCGGAAATCGGCTGAAATTGCCGATGTGATCGTAATGCATGTGCGTGATGACCACGTGCTTGACGCTCTCGGCGTCGAGGCCAAGCAGCTTCAGGCTTTCGGCCGGGCAGCGTAGGAATTGCCGACCCCGTCGCGCCGCGGTCTGCGCATCGAAGCCCGTATCGATGACGAAGCTTTGCTTCTTGCCGATGGCGACCCAGACAAAATAGTCCATTCCGATCGGGCCGGCATGCGGGTCACCACCGATGAAAACTTCGTCGCCGCGCCGTTCTTTCGTGGCGTAGCGGATGGCGTAGACCTCGAAGGGCTCGGGAGAGCTCAAGACTTTTCTCCACGTTCGGCTTTGCCCCGGGACTGCCGCGCCGAGCCCGCCGTGGCGCCGCCCTCGAGAAGCTTGATGATGGCCGTATGGTCTTGCGAGCCGCCGAGTTTGCCTTCAGCCTCGTTCCACAGCTCGGCGCACAGGCGCGTCAGCGGAGAGGCCTGTCCGGTAGCGGTTGCGAGATCGGCGGCGACACGCAGGTCCTTCGCCATGAGACCGAGCGAGAACCCGGAGGCGAAGCTTTTGGACAAGATGTGCTGCTTGAACTTGTTTTCGGTGCTGTTGTTGCGGCCCGTCGAGGCGTTGAGGATGTCGACGATCCGCTCCGACGAAAGTCCGAAGCGCTCGCCGATCAGCAAGGCTTCTGTCGCGATCCAAAGCCCGCCCGCCGAAACGAGATTGTTGAGCGCCTTCATGGCGTGGCCCGTCCCGAGAGGCCCGGTGAGGAAGACGTGCTTCGCCATGGTTTCGAGGATCGGTCGAACCCTGGAGATCACGGCATCATCGCCCCCGACCATGGTCGAGAGCGACCCGTCCCGTGCGCGTGCGACGCCACCCGAGACCGGAGCATCGACGAGCGCGATCTTGTTGCGCAGGAGCACTGCGCCGAGTTCGCGGGTCCCGACGGGATCGGAAGAACTCATGTCGATTATGACGCTTCCAGGGGACAGATTCTCGATGAGACCATCGCGGCCGAGAGTGATCTCGCGCACCGCCTTTCCGTCGGGAAGCATGGTGATCACGACCTTCGCCCCACGGGCGAGGGTGGCGATCGACGATGCGCCGGTCGCGCCATGGGCCGCCACGAAAGCCTCCGACAAGGACGCGTCCTTGTCGAAAAGCTGGAGCTCGTACCCGGCACTAACCAATCTCGCCGCCATCGGGCGGCCCATATTGCCAAGCCCGATGAAACCCAGTCTCGATGGCGGGAAGAAATCCATCATTTCTTCGCCGGCTCGAGCTGCGCGAACACCTCGCGCGCGCTTCGGAAACTATCGACTGCCGCGGGCACGCCGCAATAGACCGCCGCTTGCAGAAGCACCTCCGCGATCTCGGCCTTGCTCAGCCCGTTG
Source organism: Hyphomicrobiales bacterium (assembly GCA_019247605.1). GTDB lineage: Bacteria > Pseudomonadota > Alphaproteobacteria > Rhizobiales > Beijerinckiaceae > GAS188. The sequence continues at coordinate 35,532 of JAFBAS010000095.1, read as the reverse complement.
TTGAGCGCCCCTTTGACGTGGAGCCTCAACTCGTGAGGGCGATTGAGCGCGGTCAGCATGGCGAGGTTGATGATGCTGCGTGTCTTGCGGTCGAGGCCGGGCCGGCCCCACACGGCGCCCCAGCAATACTCGGTCACCAGTTCCTGCAAAGGTCGCGAGAAATCGTCCGCGGACGCGATGGCGTTGTCGACATATTCGGCGCCGAGGACCTCGCGGCGGTTTTTGAGGCCCTTTTCATAGGTTGGGTTGGACAAGTTGGTCTTCCTTCTTCGTGATCAATTGGAGCGGCGGGTCGCGGGTGCAGCGCGGATCGAGCCTCGTGCCCGCGCGAGCCAAGCGGCTTTGCTGCGGCGCCCTGCGCGTGCTCTGGCATCGCGAAGCGACAACCGCAATTCGCGAAAATAGCGGATGGGCTCTTCCTCGATCGTATGGCGCGGCGTGTCAGGGTAATAGCGCCTCACCCAGCGCGCCTTGCGCATCATGGCCTTTTCCATTTCGTCTCGCGACGGCAGCTCGGCCTCGCCCGTCTCCATGGCGACGATCCATGGCGCCTGGCGCTCATAGGCCTGGTTCGCGGCGCCGTTGAGATTGAGAAGCCCCATGAAATAGAGGCCTGGCCACTCGGGCAGAACGATCCGGTTGTACAGGTGGACGGCATTGTGGCGCACCGAGAGAATCTCCGGCGGCAGAAAGGGAAAATCGATGAGATAGCCGGTCGCGGCAATGAGGGTGTCGAACTCTTCACGCGTGCCGTCGCTGAACTGGATCACCTTTCCGTCAATCGCGGCGATATCGTGCTTCACCTCCACGCGTCGATAGGCGATGTGCTGCACAATGGTCGCGTTGCTCAGCGCGTGCGAGCGCCGCTTCAACGGCTTGAATCCCAATCGCTCCATGGACCCATGAACGACGCGCACGAGTGCCCGCGTCACGATGCGCCCGACCCACTCGGGGATAAGAGGATGGGCCAAGATCATGGTCACGTCGGTGAAGGGAATGCCGAAGAGAAGCTTCGGCGCGATGCGCACGCCCGAACGCGCCACGAGCACGGTCCTTGGGGTCACCGTCGCGAGATCGCTCGCGATGTCACAGGCGCTGTTGCCGATCCCCATGATGCAGACCCTCTTGCCGACGAACGGCTGAGGTTCCTTGTAGTCATGGGAATGAAGATATTGCCCGCCAAAGCCCCGTAGCCGCTCGACGTGAAGCGGCTTGCTCAAATGGCCGCTGGCGACCACGACCGCATCGAAGATGCCGCCATTCGCGTTGTCCGTTTCGACCTTCCATCGCATACGCCCGGCGGCGCTCGCCTCGATCGGGCGCACGCTCGTCACTCGCGAGCCGAAGCGGATGAGCGGGCGCAGCCCGAAATCCTGGACGAAGCGCGTGAAATAGTCGTGCATGTCGCGATGGCTTGGAAAGGGCTGCGTGCCCTCGGGGAATTTGTAATCCCTGAAGCTCGTGAGCCTTTTTGCCGTATTGATGTGGAGTGTCTTGTAGGCTGAGGAGAGACCGTTGTCGTTGTTGAAGCACCAAAGCCCGCCCACTTGGGTGCCGATCTCATAAACGGTCACGGCGAAGCCCGCCTCTTTAAAATAGCGCGCCGCGCAAAGGCCCGAAGCTCCCGCCCCGATGATGGCAACGCTTTTCGGGGGGCTTTTCGAAGCGCCGCTCTTCGACTCGTCCATTGACTGGAACCCCTCTGCCGCAAGGACCTTAGGATGAGCGAAGTTGCTTCGCAATTACGTCTGCGCCCTTTCCGTCGGGCAGGCGCTTCCACGGCTCACGCTTGTTTGACGAAGGATGGGATTGTCTTGTTTCTCCCCGCCATTATTCTGCGCGCGCGATCGCTGATCACGCGTCTTCGCGCGGGTTTATTGGGTCGGCGAGCAGGTGAGCGAGGAGAAGAAATGAGGCGTTTTGCGGCAATGGCAGTTTGCCTGATCCTTTGCGGATGCGGCTCGAGCAGCGACAAGGTGGTTGGGCTCGACGTTCGCCAGCTCGCGCCAGCCGAGCAGGAAGCCTTGCGCCGTTCCCTGTCGCAAACGCTCAGGGAGCCGGACGCCGCGCAATTCAAGTGGATGCCGGTCCTGGTCGGCCCGAGCGGGAAAGCGACCAATTATTGCGGCCTCATCAGCGGCAGGACGAACACGGGCGCCTCCTCCGGTTTTCGCAAGTTTGCCGCCGCCATCGCGCAGAATTCCAGCGGCGCCTTTGACCACGGCGTTATCCAGCATGTCGAGGGCGCTCCCGCGATGTTCGACCCCTCGGCCGCAATTGGCGACCAAACGGAAGCGGGGACGACCGCGGAGCTTTGCAAATCCTGGGGGTATGTGGAGTTCAGCCAAGCGCGGTGACGGAGACGCGCGAGCCCCGGGCTTGAGCACGAATCATCCGCACCCCGAACGACAGCGGGGCGAGCGCCTCTTTCTTTTTCGCTGCGAGGTACAAGGTCTATTTTGCCACAGCGCGTCGCTGGATGAGGGCTGCCTCTGCGTTGCGCCGTGATCTGACGCTAGACAAGGCGCTTCACTCCCAATTGCCCAGTGATCCATTCCTAATCGCCCGGCCTTTGATTCTTAATTGCCCGGCATCAAGGTTTCGCTGCCGCGCCCGTTTCCCGCCTTTTGAATTAGCTGACAGACGGTTGATGATCGCCGTCGTCACAAGTCGGTCCGCCTGCCGATTCTATGAATCATCTCCGATGCCCGGAGCCGGTGGAGATCGCACCCTTGATGGCTGCACAGCCAGCCTTCACAGATCGGTCCCTGACCTTCTTGCTCGCCTTCCAATACCTCGACTATCTTTCCATTTCGTCGATGAAGGCAAAGGATCTCTGCCTTGCGACGCGGATGATCACAATTGGCGGGAGCGACCTCGAAAGGACAGGACATGGCGACAAAGAGGGCGAGCGGCAAGGCACGGGCGAAGGCCAAGGCGGGTTCGAGGTCGAGGTCGAAGTCGTCCGCGGTGAAGAGGCGCACCACGGCGCCCCGCGGCGGGAAGGCGCGCACGACGAGCGCGTCCGCGAAACGGGCCCGTTCCTCGAGAGCCGCCGCGAAGTCGCGCAAGGGCCTTCTCGAGCGGCTGGCTGAAGGACCGGTGATTTGCGCCGAGGGATATCTCTTCGAATTCGAGCGACGCGGCTACCTGCAGGCCGGCGCGTTCGTGCCCGAGGTGGTGCTGGAGCATCCCGACCTCGTCGAGAGCTTGCACCGCGATTTCGTGCATGCCGGTTCGGACGTGGTCGAGGCGTTCACCTATTACGCGCACCGCGAGAAGCTGAGGATCGTGGGACGCGAGAAGGATCTCGAACGCATCAACCGCCAGGCCTTGCGAATCGCCAGGAAAGTGGCGCGCGAGACCGGCGCGCTTCTCGCCGGCAATATCTGCAACACGAACATCTACGATCCGGGCGATCCGCAATCGCACAAGGCGGCGCAGCGCATGTTCGACGAGCAGATCGGTTGGGCAGTCGAAGCCGGTGTCGATTTCATCGTTGGCGAGACATTCAGTTACGCGGCCGAGGCGGAGCTCGCCGCGAAGGCGGTCAAGAAAACGGGCTTGCCGGCGGTTGTCACCTTGGCGGTCCACAAGGATCCCGTCTCGCGCGAGAACCTCTCGCTTGCCGACGCGGCGAAACGCCTCGAAGCGGCCGGCGCCGACGTGGTGGGCTTCAACTGCATTCGCGGGCCCTGGACCATGCTGCCGCTGCTCGCGGAGGTGCGCTCCGCGGTCCGATGCCATGTGGCGGCGCTTCCCGTGCCGTACAGAACGACGAGCGAGGAGCCGACCTTTCAGTCGCTCACGGATTCCCACTGGCACGACTTTCCGGAGGGGCGGCCGTTTCCGACCTCGCTCGATCCCTTCGTCTGCAATCGCCACGAGATCGGCGAGTTCGCCAAGAAGGCCTACGCGCTCGGCGTGCATTATCTCGGCGTCTGCTGCGGGGCGGGCCCCCATCACATTCGCGCCATGGCCGAGGCGCTCGGCCGTCAGCCGCCGGCAAGCCGCTTTTCGCCCGACATGTCGAAGCATGCGTTCTTCGGCAGCAACAAGCGCCTGAAAGCGCACAACATCTCTTACGCCGGGCGGCTGTGAGGACGGCCTGAACACCTTTTGATTCGCAGCGCGTGCTACCCCAGATAGGCGCGCTGCACCTTCTCGTCGTCGAGGAGATCCTTGCCGCGGCCGGTGAGCACGATCTGCCCGCTCTCCATGACATAGGCGTAATCGGCGATGCTGAGCGCGAGCAACGCGTTCTGCTCGACGAGCAGCACCGTGACGCCTTGCTCGTTGATCGTGCGGATGGTCTCGAAGACGTTCTCCACCATGACGGGCGAAAGCCCCATGCTGGGCTCGTCCATGAGGAGCACGCGAGGACGCCCCATCAGGGCGCGCGCTGTCGCCACCATCTGCTGCTCGCCTCCCGAGAGCGTCCCCGCCACTTGCTTCTGGCGTTCGCGCAGCCTCGGGAAGAGCGTCATCATGCGCTCCTTGTCCTCGGCAACGGCCTGACGGTCGCGGCGCCTGAACGCGCCCATTGCCAAATTCTCCTCGACCGTGAGGCGCGCGAAGATGCGACGGCCTTCGGGCACCTGCATGAGGCCGAGCGCTGCGATCTCATGGGGCGCAACACCGCTGAGGCTCTCCCCGTCGAGCCTTATGTCCCCGGAACGTGGATGCAGAATGCCGCTGATGGCACGCAAGGTCGTGGATTTGCCGGCACCGTTCGCCCCGACGAGGGTGACGATCTGCTTGGTGTCGACGCTGAAGGTGACACCCTTCAAGGCCTCGATGTTGTCGTAGAAGACGTGAATGGCGTCGATTTCGAGAAGCGCCATAAACCCCTACCCTTCCGCCGAGGCATCGAGGTGCTTGATGCGGTCGCTCGCATGGCGCAGAACGTCGGCAGGAACCCCTTTCGCGCTTCCGAGATACGCCTCGATGACCTTGGGGTCGTTTTGCACCTCGACGGGAGATCCCTCGGCGATCTTCACGCCATGGTCGAGAACGGTCACCACATCCGACATTCCCATGACGACGCGCATCTGGTGCTCGATGAGGATGATGGTCACGCCGAAGGTCTCGCGCACATGGCGAATGAACGCCATCATCTCGGAGGTCTCGCGCGGATTCATCCCGGCAGTCGGCTCGTCGAGCATGAGGAGCTTCGGACGCGTGGCGAGCGCGCGGCCGATCTCGAGACGCCGCTGCTCGCCATAAGCGAGGTTGCGCGCCAGCACATCGCCTCGCCCTTGCAGCCCGACGAAACGCAAGAGCCTGAGCGCGTTCTCATGGGCGAGCTGCTCGTCGTGGCGCGTATGCGCGGTATTGAAAAGCGCTCCCCACCAATGTGAGTGGAGATGCAGATGCATGCCCACCATCAGGTTCTCGATGGCCGTGATGTTTCGAAAGAGCCTGATGTTCTGATAAGTGCGGCTGATCCCGGCAGCGGCGACGCGATCGGGCGTGAGGCCATCCATGCGCTCGCCCTGGAACCAGATGCGGCCCGCCGTGATCTGCAAGTTCTGCATGATACAGTTGAAGACCGTCGTCTTCCCTGCCCCGTTCGGGCCGATGATACTGTGGATCGCCTTCTCGCGAACATCAAGGTCGAGCTCACTGACCGCGGTGAGCCCGCCAAAGCGCATGGTCAGGCGTTCGGTCCGCAAGATTGCTTCGCCAGCCATGCGCGCCCCCCTATTTTTCCAGGCCTTGCGTCGCAAATGAGGGTGTTTCGACGCCAGCGCCGAGCTCTTGCGCTTCCTCCTCCTCCTCGAGCTCGCCTGCCGCGGCGCGCAGCTCCCGCTGGCGCGTCACCGAAGGCCACAGCCCTTCCGGCTTGATCCGCATCATGATGATGAGCGCCGCGCCATAAAACAGGTAGCGATACTCGCCGAACTCGCGCAGGAGCTCCGGCAGGCCGACGAGCGCGATGGCACCGACGACCACCCCGGGCAAGCTCCCCATGCCGCCCACGATGATGAGCGCGAGCACGTTGATCGAGATGAGGAGCTGGAAGCTGGAAGGGTAGATCGACGTCAGCATGACGGCGAAGATCGAGCCCGCAAGCCCGGCGAAGGCCGCGCCGAGCCCGTAAGCGAGAAGCTTCACCTTGACGAGGTTGATGCCGAGCGCCTGCGCCACGTCCTCGTCGTCGCGGACCGCCATCCAGGCACGTCCCAGACGCGAGTTCTCGAGACGCCATGCGAAATAGGCCGCGATCGCGGAGGAGACGAGCGTGAGATAGAAGAGCGAGACCGGATCGCTGAGCTCGAGGCTGCCGATTTTCGGCTTCGGAATTTGCAAGATGCCTTGTGCGCCGGCAAGCAGCGGGGCCGCCATGTCGGACTGCACGATCACCCGCACGATTTCGCCGAGCCCCATCGTCGCGACCGCAAGATAGTCGCCACGCACGCCAAGCACAGGTATGCCGAACAGGATGCCGACGATCACCGAACAGAAGACGGCGATCGGCATGGCCACCCAATACGAGACGCTCGGAATGGCCGTCCAGGCCGCGAGCGCGTGCGGGCTGTCCGCAGTGAGCAAGGCCGTGGTGTAGGCGCCGACCGCGAAGAAGGCGACAAAGCCGAGATCGAGAAGCCCGGCCAGCCCGACCTCGAGATTGAGGCCCATTCCCATCAGGACGTAGAGCCCGACGAGCATCATCACCTGTCCGATGTACGGGCCGGCCAGGATCGGAAAGAGCACGACGAGGAGCACGCCGATTATGATCTTTGCTGTCCTGACATGCGCCTGCTGCGCCGGGCTGAGACCGGCCATCCGGTCGTGAAACTGGGTGCGCAGCGACTTCGTCCACAAATACGCCCCTCCGGCGGAAAGTACGAAGATGATTGCCGCGCCCGTGAGACTTAGCCCTTCCCAGGTGTAAAGCGTCTCGCGCAGATCGCCGATGAGTTCGCCGAACTGCATCATGATCTGGATGAGCTCCTGGAACACCCCGAAGACGAGCACGAAGCTCAATCCGATGAGGATCGGCCTGCGGATGGTGACCGGCCCGAGCGAGAGGGCGGCGCCCAGCACCCCAAGGACGGCGCCGGAAACGATGAGAATGACGGATCCGAGCGGCACGCCAAGACCGAAGGTAAGCGTCTCGAGAAGCATCGGCGAAAGGGCAATGAAAATCGGCCGCAGATCGAGAAGCGACATCGCGATCACGAGAAACGCGAGCATGCCACCCGCAATCGCTCCCGCGAGAAGCGCTTGCGCGGCAAGGGGCGCCAGGCCGGACGAGGTCGGCGCCCTTCGCCTGGCCACCGCCGCGCCGGCGCCGAGCCCGATGGCGATGAGCGCCGCGTCGCCGAGCGAAACGACGTCGACGACGATCCATCGCGCATCGATCAGCGGCAGGATGCCGACGACCGCGATGTAAACTGCGATGGCTCCGAAGATGAGGCCGATTTTCACGGGCCGCCTGAACGGCGAGGGCTCCGCGACCGGATGATGGGCCGAGGCGGTATGCGACAAGACGCTCATGCTCGTTTCTTCGCCATGCGCTCGCCGAAGATGCCGTAAGGCCTGAAAATCAGCACCATGATCAGCAGTGTGAAGGCGATGAGATCGCGCAACTGGTAGGGCGCCGGAATGCCGATGCCGTCGAGGAAGAGTGCCGGTCCGACAGATTCCACGAGGCCGAGAAACAAACCACCGATCATGGCGCCGGGCACGCTGCCGATGCCGCCGAGCACCGCCGCTCCGAAAGCCTTGATGCCCGGTGTGAAGCCCATGAAGAAATACACTTGCTTGAAGACGAAGGCGTAGCAGACCCCCGCGATACCAGCCATCGCGCCCCCGAGCGCGAACGTGAACACCACGACCTTGTTGACGTCGATGCCCATCATGGCGGCCGTGTCCGAATCTTCCGAAACGGCGCGCATCGCCGTACCCATGCGGGTGCGCTGCACGATCACGTAGAGGACGAGCATGGAGACGAGCGCGGCGGCGACGACGAGAACCTCGACGAGCGGCACGCCGAAGCCGAAGACGTCAACCGTGTTCTTTTGCCATTTCGGATCCGGATAGGCGCGCACGCCCGAGCCGAAAGCGCCGCGGAAGGTCTGTTCCAGGAAAAATGAAACACCGATGGCGCAGATCAAAGGCGCGAGCCCTCGCACGCGCCGGAACGGCCGATAGGCGAGCCGCTCGGTGAGAACCGCGATCAGCGTCGACGTTGTGACCGCGACGGCGAGGATGCCGAGCATCGCCAGCACCGGGTTGGTGTCCAGAAACCCGCTTTCCGCAAAGGATGAGGCCACGAAATATCCGGAGAACGCTCCGGTCATCATGATGTCGCCATGGGCAAAATTGATGAGGCGCAAGACGCCGTAGACCATGGTGTAGCCAAGCGCGACAAGCGCATAGACGCTGCCGATCGTCACGCCGAAAACGAGGAAGTCGAACCATTGCGCCGCGCCGTAGCGGGCCTTGATCAAGGTGCCGATCGTGCCGCCGACCACAACCACGACGACCCCGATACGCAGTGCCCACAACACCACGTCGACGAAGGTGAAGCGCGAGAGCGAGCTCAGTTTCGGAATGAAGGCTCGGCTTACCGCGGCATCACTCATTTTCGTTTATCGGTCCTTGCAAATTCGTGGCGGGAAAGAGGCGCCGCAGCGCCTCCCTCCCGTCGCTCCAGACAAATTGGCGAAGCCGATCAAGGCCAGATCTTTTTCGGATTTTCGCCGATCTTGAAGGTCTTCGGATCGCCGTTCGTGAACTCGTAGACCGCGGGCTTGAACTGCGCGCATTGACCGTATTGATCGCACGAGATCGGCCCGCTGACGCCTTCGAACTTGGTCGCGAACACGGCGTCACGCAACGCCTTTCGGCCGATATAAGTCGCCCCGCTCGCATCCGTCTTCGCCACTTTCTCGATGGCCTTGAAGGCGAGCTGGGCGCCGTCATAGGCGTTGGCGTGATAGCCCGAGATCGGGGCCTCGCCATAGGCTTTCTTGTACTCGTCCACGAACTTCGGATAGGCTTTGCCCATGGCTTCCGGCGAGACGTCCGGATAGGTGATCTTGTAGCCGACGATCGCGGCGCGTGCCGCCTCGATGAGGTCGGGCGCCATCTGACCGGAGCTGCCGATGAGCGGCACTTTCTCGAGCCCCGGGATATCTTTCGATTGGCGCAGCAACTGCGCGCCCGCCGCGACGAAGACCGGCGCGTAGATCACATCGGGCTTCTCGGTCGCGACGCGCGTCAGCACCGGATGCATGTCGACGTCCGTCGGCGACACGGCTTCCTGCGAAAGCACCTGACCGCCGAGCTTCTTGAAGTTCTCACCCATCACCGTGGCGAGCTGCTGCGCATAGGGGCTGCCGTCATGGATGGTCACGATCTTTTGGGCCTTGAGCACGTCGTGCACATATTTCGCGTCGTTTCGGCCCTGATCGATGTCGCTATAGACGGTGCGCACAAAACCTGCGTATTCCGGCTTGCGCTCGGGCGCGGTCAGCGCCGGTGCGGTCGCCGCCGTGTCGATGTCGGTGATGCCGGCTTTCCACAGAATCGGCGCGCCGGGCGTCGCGGCGCTCGAGCAGGCCGGTCCGATTACGATCGCCGTCGCGGGATTGGACGCAAGCTTCGTCGCCGCGGTCTGGCCTCCCTCCGCGTTGCATCCGTCGTCCTCGACGTTGAGCTTGATCGGATGGCCGACGAGCTTGCCGCCGATATCCTTGACGGCGATCTCGACGCCGCGCTTCTCGTCGATGCCGAGCGCGGAGTCGGCGCCCGACATCACCCAATAGGCGCCGATCTGGATCGGTGCGCCTTTCGGGATCACCAGGACCCCGATATCGTCGGTGACCGGGCCCTTGGTTTCCGCGGCACTGGCCGATGAAACAACGGCAAGCGCCGCAATCATCCCCCCGCCACAAAGCAAAATCCGCCGATAGTTGAAGCCTCGCATACGACTATCCTCCCGTTTTGAGCTCAAAATTTCTCGGAGCGTCCGCAGCGTCCTTTTCCCGGAATCTGGCCGGCCTTCGTTCCTTTCCCTCTTTCGAGCGCCGGATTGGGCAGCGCGATCGCATTCTGCCCGCGACCTTGCGTCTTCGCAATAGGTTGAGCGAGGTCAGGTGCGATCGCATCCCCGGATACGAACGAAGAGTGATGATCGCAAGACGGGACTGCTCGACTCCGGCGCGTGTTCCTCGTGAGCGCGCACCGATTGAAGATGCCCATCGCGACGGTTCTGGGTGCTCGAAGAGGCTGGCGCCAGCGCGAGCGCGCGCCGACGACGGCGGGGCCGCATCGACCCTGCCTCGCGGCAACTCGAGACCAGTCGAACTCCCCTCGGCCCCTTTTGCGCGCACCGCCTCCTTCACGACGCCGCCGGCTTCTCCGCCATGACGCCGTAGCGCCCGATGATGAAGCCGTTGCCTACCGTGCCGGTTTCCGGGTCGTTCATCCGGCGAAAGGCGACCGCGCCTCCGAGCACTTCGGCAAAGACTTTGCCGGCGCGCTTGGCATCCTCCTCGGAGGGAAAGGCGACCTCTTTTTGCACGGAGAGCGTGCCGTCAAGGCCTCGAAAAACGGGAATGACCCCGAATTTGTTGAATGTAGTCATCCTGCCCTGCCCACAGCTTTACGCTTACATGTTCAAGTAAATCTCAATTCAAAACCCGAGTCCATCTCTGTTAATCGCAAACCGAATGACATTTTCGCAACGATGCTTGATTTTTTTGGAATGAAAATCTTTTGGACCTTTAACTCTATTCTCCATGGGTCGGGAAATGCTTTTTTGGAATTCCCACCCGTCTTTATGAAACTCAGAAATCCTGTGAATTGACTTGGGCACGAAAGGTAGCTCGGTAACTTCCCTCCCAGCGAAAAACGGGGACGCGGATGAGCGTATCTCCCACGCTCGCCAATCCGTGCGACTTGTGGCGCTTGCCAAGGCTTCCGGCAAACCACATAGGCTGGTCCGGATGAGAGCCCATGCTTTTGACATTGTGGTGATCGGTGCCGGGATCGCCGGGGCAACCGCAGCGGCACATCTTGCGTCCGAAAAGCGCGTGGCTCTGGTCGAAGCGGAGGACGCGCCGGGCTATCATACGACCGGGCGCTCGACAGCGCTTTGGATTCTCAACTACGGGCCCGCCGATGTTCGCGCCATGACCGCGCTCTCACGGCGTTTCTTCGAGACACCGCCTCCCGGCTTTTGGGAGACGCCGCTCATGAGTCGCCGCCCGGTGGTGACGCTCGCGACCGCCGCGCAAGAGGCTGGATTTCGCAAGCTCCTCGCGGAAGGCCGCGGCATGCGCGAGCTCTCTTCCGCCGAAACCAAAGAGCGCATCCCGGCCTTGCGGCCGGGCTACGCGGTCGCCGCGGCGATCGAAGACGACACCTTCGAAATAGATGTCGCCGCCTTGCTCCAGGGCTTCTTGCGCCAGCTTCGTGCCTCAGGCGGCGTGCTTGCCTTGCGCAGTCGGGCCGGGCGCATCGATCGACAGGGCGGTGGATGGCATGTCGAGGTCTCGGGAGGCAATGTTTTCACAGCGCCGGTCGTGGTCAATGCTGCGGGCGCCTGGGGGGATGAGGTCGCCTCACTCGCGGGCGTAGCCCCGCTCGGCTTGCAGCCAAAGCGACGCACCGCGCTCATCATCGATCCGGCGCCGTGGAAGGTTGCCGATTGGCCCGCGATGAGCGACGCGGTGACGAGTTGGTATGCGAAGCCCGAAGCGCGCTCGAAGCTTCTGGTCTCGCCCGCCGAAGAGACGGACATGACGCCCCATGACGCGGCACCCGAGGATATCGATGTCGCGATCGCGATCGACCGGATGCAGCAGGCGCTCGACATCGAGGTCCGGCGCGTCGAGCACAGCTGGGCAGGCTTGCGCAGCTTCACACCCGACCGAAGCCTCGCGATCGGCTGGGACCCAAAGGTCGAGGGCTTCTTTTGGAGCGTCGGGCAAGGCGGTTACGGCATTCAGACCTCACCCGCGCAAGGCCGGCTCGTGGCCGCCCTGATCAACGAAGGCGAGCTCGCAGAGGAGCTGAGTTTCGCGGCGCTCGTCGATCCCGCCCGCTTCTCCCGCTCCCCAGAGAAAAGCACCCAAGCGCAAAATGCCGAAAGGGGGTGAGGAACGCACCGTGCGAACCGGCAACGCGCAGACCCGTCTGTCTTTCTCCTTCCCGGCAAACTATTAAAATCCTTGCGAATTCCTCAACCCGTTGGCTGAGCTTCCTTCCCCCGTTCCGGCGGAACTCCTCACGCCGATCGCACGTTTTCATCCGGTCGAGATGAAAGGAGACAGCCGATGAAAACGCTTTCCACCATGATCTTCGCGGCGGCGATGGGGGCGGGCGCTCTCGCACTCACCACGACTGGCGCTTCGGCGCGCGTCGTCTGCAATGACGAAGGCGATTGCTGGCACGTCAAGAGCGAATATTCATATCGTCCCGAGTTCCACGTCACCGTCCACCCGGACGAATGGCGCTGGAAAGAAGGCGAGAATTACCGCTGGCACGAGCATGAGGGCCGCGGCTATTGGCACGGCGGCACGTGGACCGATTTCTGAGCGATTTACATTCTGCCCGTGAAAAGCCCCGCCACCGGCGGGGCTTTTCATTCGTTGAGGCACGCGACACGGCTCCGATCGAGGATTGATGTGGCTTCCGGTGCAATGCGATAAGAAAGAGCGGCCGCTGACACGCGGCCCGAAGCTCTCGCTGGCTTCATCGGTCGAGGAGTGAGCTCGTGAGCGAAGAACCTGTGATGGATGTCGCCCATCTCGGCCATCTCGAACTTCTCACGCCGAAGCCTGAGGAGAGCTTGCGCTTCTTCGTCGAGACGATGGGGATGACCGAGAGCGGCCGCAAAGGGAACTCCGTTTATCTGCGCGCTTACGACGATTACGAGCGCTACTCGCTCCAGCTCACCGGCTCCCATACGTCAGGGCTTGGCCACGCCGCTTTTCGGGCGCGAAGTCCGCAGGCGCTCGAACGACGTGTCGGGGCGATCGAGAAAAGCGGAGCCGGTATCGGCTGGCATGAAAGCGAGCTGGGGCACGGCCCCGCCTATCGCTTCAACGACCCGGACGGCCATGTGATCGAGCTTTATTACGAAACGCAATGGTACGAGCCGCCGCAAGGGCTTCGTCCGGCCCTGAAAAATCAGGCCCAAAGATTCCCGGCACGCGGCGTCAATGTGCGCAGGCTCGACCATTTCAATTGCCTTGCGGCCGATGTGCGGGCCAATCGCGAGTTCTTCGAGACGTATCTCGGCTTTCGGCTCACCGAGCAGATCGTGCTCGACTCGGGCGAGGAAGCCGGAATGTGGTTGACCGCCACGAACAAGAGCTATGACTTCGCCTACACGAAGGAAGCGCATGGCGTGAAGGGCCGCTTCCATCACATCACTTATGCACTCGATAGCCGCGAGGATGTGCTTCGCGCGGCGGACATCTTTCTCGAAGCAGGCGTTCAGATCGAAACCGGGCCGCACAAGCATGCGGTCCAGCAAACCTTTTTCCTTTACGTGTTCGAGCCCGGTGGACACCGCGTCGAGGTCGCCAATGCCGGGGCACGCCTTGTGCTCGCACCCGATTGGAAGCCGATCCGATGGTCAGAGGCCGAGCGGAAAAAGGGGCAGGCCTGGGGGCTGAAGACGATCGAGACCTTTCACACGCACGGGACGCCGCCCCTGCCCCATCAAGCCGAAGGCGCCAAGGACGATGTAACAAAGCAAATCGCGTCCTGAGATCCCTCCTCGATGGAGAGGGCTCGGTCGCTGCCAGGCACAATCCTCACGTTCAACTTCACCGACAACCTGAAGAGAGCCTCTCGATGATCATCGACTGTCATGGCCATTACACGACCGCGCCAAAACCCCTCGAGGAGTGGCGCAATCGACAGATCGCCGGCATCCGCGACCCAAAGGCGAAGCCGCGTGTCTCCGAGCTCGAGATCAGCGATGACGAGCTTCGATCCTCGATCGAGGAAAATCAACTCCGGCTGATGCGCGAACGAGGCTGTGATCTTACGATTTTCAGCCCGCGCGCGAGCTTCATGGCGCATCACATCGGCGATTTTTCGGTGTCCGCCACATGGGCGGCGATTTGCAACGAGCTGTGCCACCGCGTGTCGCAGCTTTTCCCGGAGAATTTCATCGGCGCGGCCATGTTGCCGCAGAGCCCGGGCGTCGATCCGAAAACCTGCATTCCCGAGCTTGAGAAATGCGTGAAGGAATACGGGTTCGTCGCCATCAACCTCAATCCCGACCCTTCCGGAGGTTTTTGGAAAAGCCCGCCGCTCACGGATCGTCACTGGTATCCGCTCTACGAAAAGATGGTGGAGCTCGACATCCCGGCCATGATCCATGTGTCGACGAGCTGCAATGCGTGCTTTCACACGACAGGCGCGCATTACATCAATGCCGACACGACCGCCGTCATGCAGCTCATCGAGGGCGACCTCTTCAAGGATTTCCCGAGGCTCCGTTTCATCGTCCCGCACGGGGGCGGCGCCGCGCCTTATCACTGGGGCCGATATCGTGGCCTCGCCCAAGCGTTGAAAAAGCCGCTATTGCGCGAACATCTCCTTAAGAACGTCTTCTTCGACACTTGCGTCTATCACCAGCCCGGCATCGATCTCCTCACGAAAGTGATCCCCGTCGACAACATCCTTTTCGCAAGCGAGATGGTGGGCGCGGTGCGAGGCATCGATCCGGAGACGGGGCACCAATACGACGACACCAAGCGCTATATCGAAGCGGCATTGAATCTGAGCGCCGAGGATCGCCACAAGATCTACGAGGAGAATGCGCGGCGCGTCTATCCGCGTCTCGACGCGCGCCTGAGAGAGCGCCGGCGATGAGCCTCACCGTCATCTCGTCGATGGCGACGCGGCAGATTCTCGCGGAGCTTGGTGCAACTTATCTGCAACGACACGGGTGCGACGTTGCGACCACCTCGATCGGAGGCGTGGAGGCGGTGCGGCGAGTGAGCACCGGAGAAGCTTTCGACCTCGTCGTGCTGGCGCAAAATGCCATGTCCAAGTTGGAGGTCTCGGGAAATCTCCTCCCAGGCAGCCGCGCGGAGTTTGCGCGCTCGTCCGTCGCGGTTGCCATTCGCTCTGGCGAGGAACGGCCCCGCATTGATGACGAGCAGGAAGTAAAGGAAACGGTACTGAAGGCGCGCGCACTGGCCTACTCGAGCGGTCCGAGCGGCGACCATCTCATGCGGCTCGTCGATCGTTGGGGGATCGCCGGCTCGATCTCGCAGCGCCTCGTGCAAGCGCCTCCGGGCGTGCCGGTCGGCTCCCTGCTGGCGCGCGGGGAAGCCGATCTCGGCTTTCAGCAGTTGAGCGAGCTCCTCGACATTCCCGGGGTTGAAGTGCTCGGACTTCTGCCCGCGGCCATCCAAAGCGAGACGGTGTTTTCGGTCGGAATCTGCAGCCGGTGTGGAAAGCTTGACGAAGCGCGCGAGCTCATCGGGTTTCTCACCTCACCCGAGACCGGCGCGGCCAAGCGGCGGCATGGCTTGGAGCCGGTGTAGGTCGCGGGCTGCCTTTTGCCGCTCCGATCCCGACGATCAGGCCAGCGCGAGCAGCAATGCCGCGAGAGCCTCCGGCGCCGTGATATTCGGGCTGTGGCTCGCGTCCATGGCGTGGAAGCGCCAGGCAGGATCGTCGCGGAACCGATCTGCGAATTGGCGAAAGACGTCGTTGCCGATTTTGTTCGTGCAGTGAACGTAGGTTCGGGGAAATGACGGCGCGCTCCCGCCAGTCAGGCGAACCGGCTGGCTGAAGCAGCGAGCGGGCTGATGTCGGCGGCGGGGCAGGATCCAGGCCAGATCCTCTGTCGAAGTATCCGGAGAGGGAGGGTTTGGCACGATGAGCCATTCGTCGATGCTCGCGGCCGGATGTCCTTTTCCGGCAAGGCTTGCGAGCGACTGCCCATCGCCTGGAACGAACGCATCGAGGTAGACGAGATGACGAACGCGTTCCGGCACGCGATCCGCGACGGCGGTGACCACCATGCCTCCGTAGCTGTGACCCACAAGGATGAAATCGCGCAGATCCTCGTATTGGATAGCGCCGAGAACGTCCTGGATGTGGGTCTCGAGATCAATCATCGGGTGGGCGAGGTGAGCACGCTCGCCGAGGCCTGTGTAAGTGGGCGTGACGACCTCATGGCCGGCGCTATTCAAGAGCCCGCGCACTTTTTTCCAGGACCATCCGCCCGACCAGGCACCATGACATATGACGTAGTTGGCCATCCACGCACCCTCCGCTCTCGTTGCGCAAATGGCATGCGTTCTGACGACATGAGGCACAATTCATTTATCGGTGAACGCTCCGCTGCGGGGGCTTGGGGGCTGAGCATCGCTTCCAACCCGCCTCATCCATCCAGGAACCTCACTTGGGCGAGACTGTTGTCTGCCATGTGACCCACTTCCCTGGAGCTTGCCATGGCAGCATTCGATTCAGCTCGGCGGAAATTCATGATCGCCACGGCCGCGGGTCTCGCCGTCTCGGGAACAGCGGCGGCCCAATCGCGCACCGATGACGGACCGCGAACGCTCAATGGCAAGCCGATGCCGGAGCCCGCACCAGAGAAGACGGCGGGCCCCGTCAAACCAGGACGCGGAAGCACGCTTGCCGGCAAGGTGGCGGTGGTGACGGGCGCCGCGCGTGGGATCGGGCGCGCCATTGCGGTCGAGCTCGCCGCGAACGGCGCTGATGTCGTGGCGCTCGATATCGCTGGCCCCGTATCGCCCGCCTCCAATGCGCAACCGGCGACGCCCCAGGAGCTCGACGAGACGGTTCGGCAGATCGAAGCCTTCGGCCGGCGCAGCGAAGCCGTGAAGGCGGATATTCGCGACATCGCCGTCTTGCGCAAAGTCGCCGACGAGGTCGAGCGCGATTACGGAAAGATTGACATTGTCGTCGCGAATGCCGCGATCCAGCGCTGGAAACCTCTTCTCGAGATGGAGGAGGCGGATTGGCGCGACGTGATCGACAACAACCTCAACGGGACGGCGAACACGGTACGAGCCTTCGCACCCAAGATGGTGGCGCGCCGCAAGGGCCGGTTCATCCTCATTTCCTCGATGCAAGGCAAGCACGGCACAAAGGATGGCTCGAGCTATTCGGCGTCGAAATGGGGAATTCTCGGCCTGATGAAATCCGCCGCGATGGAGTTTGGGGAGCACAACATCACGGTGAATGCCATTTTGCCGGGCCTCGTGGACACACCGCTCACGCGCTACGAGAAGCGGCTCAGCGAAAGCATCGCCGAGACTGGACGCAAGCCGCCCGAGAACCCGACCCCGCAAGAGGCTTGGGATGTGCGCGCACCAACGGTCCCCCTGAAGATCGGCTGGCTTCAGCCTGACGACATTTCTCCCGTCGCCGTCTTTCTTGCCTCCGATGCGGCCAATCTGGTCACCGGCGCGGAATACGAGGTGACCGGCGGCGACAGCGCAAAAAGCGTCTGACGGCTGCGCGGCGGTAGGGACGCGTGTGATGCCGAACTTCATCAACTTGCCCCCCTTCGCCGAAGATGGGGACGTCCATGCGGTCGTGGAGACGCCTCGCGGCAGCCGCGCGAAATTCGCCTACGATCCGAAGCTGAAAGCTTTCGTCCTGCGGAAATCCCTGCTCACCGGCCTCACTTACCCGTATGATTGGGGTTTCGTGCCCTCGACCAAAGCCGATGACGGCGATCCGATTGACATCATGATCGTTCACGACGCGGCGACCTTTCCAGGTCTCGTCATGGCCTGCCGCATCATTGGAATTTTGCGGATCGAGCAGACGGCCGACGGCACGAGCGAACGCAACGACCGCCTGTTCGCGGTACCTCGGCGCTCCCACTCCGAACAGGACCTACGCGACGTGCGGGAGCTCTCGAAGCCCGTCAGGCAAGAGCTCGAAAAATTCTTTATCGCCACCGAAGAGCTCGAAGACAAGAAACTCGAGATACTCGGCTGGAAAGGACCGAAGGCCGGTTTGCAGGCCATCAACGACGCGGCGAACGCTTTCGCGAAGCCAAGCTCATAGGCTTGGCGGCCCGGCGAAAGGGGCGCCGCGCTTTAAACGCGGAAGACGCTCAATAAAACCTCATCGGGAGTTCTTGCGCCTGATGCGACAAAGAGCGTCGTCATCATCCAGGCAAGCCGCGGGGATTGCGTTTCGAACCGTGGCGCGGTTCGAAAGTAAACGAGCGTTGGATCCACGTTCAACCCGCGCCGAAGACGATCGAGCGCCCTTTTGGGACCAAAGCGGATCCCCTCATTCTCGACATAGATGCGCTCGTGCTCGTCGGTCTCGATGATGTAGCGGGCATGAAGATAAGTACACCCGTCAGGCGCGATGGTCTGGTAATCGGCTCCGCCAGGCAGGACAGCACCACTGAGGCGCGGCCCTTCGACGCGACCTCCCGTGATCGCGATGATGCGGCGTTCGCCCGATCGGGTGAGCCCAACTTCAAAGGGCGCGGCGACGCGGATACGGGCGTCGAACACATGTTCCAGGCGAGGCGCGGCGACCAGAGGGCCTGATTTCGTCGTTCGTCGGGCCATCCGATCCCCTCCTTTTGCCGGAATGCTCAATAGCAGGCCTGCGGCTCGAGCACCGCTCACGCCGGCGCAGGATTGTCGCTCGCGTCGAGTCGCGTCGGACTTGCGCTTAAGCTTGTTTTCTCTCCAACGATTTTAATCGCCAGCAGTGCCGGATGAAGAAGGCAGGAGCGTTTCCGAGGTATCTTGAGACATTTGTCTGGATGGTAACGGAGGAGGGACTCGAACCCCCGACACGCGGATTATGATGGCGAGGTTCTTGCATTTTCAGCAAACTCCTGGCGCGTGGGTTAGTGTCAACTGCCCGATGCAAACCAACCACTTAGACAGATTTTGTCACCCTCTCATGGGCTTCTCATGAACTAGGAAATTCGGAAGTGGCGCCCAGCCTTGGCTGACCGAGCGCAATTGCAGCGGCGGGTCTCTTGTCGATTGTCCCCGCGTACGCTCGCGACGGTCACTATATCCCCACTTCCGTTGTCGACGAGCGCAGATGAGTCGTCGGGTTACCGGACCTCACAACAAAAAGCGGAGATGCACCGCCGGAACTTGCCTTTCGGGGATTCCGACGGCTCGACGGCCTGAGCACAGGCTGAGAGATAGCGAGGACTACAAACCCCCTACGCGGCCACGGCATCATGTGGTGGGGGAGCGGCCGGCCACCGATAAAAGGCATCCTCGGTATACGGTGCTGCAATGTGCTCCCTCCATTCCGCTCCTCTTCCCGGGTCCACTCCGGGGCGGGGGAGGTCGCGGAAGGCGAAGTATTGCGCTACCGGTGAAGTACGAGACGTGCGCTTCAACATTGAATTGAACTTGCCGGAAAGTGCATCGGGAGCATCGGGTTTTGCGGTTCGGCCCCGGCGACCATTATGGAGAGATCGGACTGTTGACCGGAACAGCCGCCAGCGCGAACATCACCGCCCTTGCTCCGTCAATCGTCTACGAACTCGCTAGATCGGATCTCGTGTTTATTCTCGAGGCCAGGCCGCAAATCGCTCACGAGCTGAGCCAAGCTCTCACGGAGCGGCAAGCTGCGGGCCAAGCGCTGATCGCCACCGGACCGGATAGGGATGAGGTGCACGGCGGGCTCAGCAACTGGTTCCTCGAGCGGATACATCGGTTGCTCGAGATGGAGGCTGCGCGATGAACATGCATCGGCACGCCGCAAAGGGCGATGGAGGCTCAGATGACCAGTATCGAAAGGAATGATCTCCGCGCCAGAGACCCCGACGAATCTCCATCGCCATTGAGCGACAGAGCCGAACCTGCCGCCCCATTGCAGCCTGAAGTCGGAAGTTCTCCTTCCAAGCCGGCGCCCAAGGTTGCGCGGGCACCAGCCATCATCGCGACCGTGATCGTCTGCGCCATCATCGGGCTGTCGTTGTGGTATCTCGTCCAGCCGCAGCCGCTCATCATCCAAGGCGAGGCTGACGCCACCCGCATCGATATCGCGGCACGCGTCGATGGCCGGGTCGGCAAGCGGCCTGTCGAGCGGGGCGACAATGTGGCCGCAGGGCAATTGTTGTTCGAGATCGACAACCCCGAGCTCCTGACCAAGTTTCTGGAAGCGGAGGCCGGCTTAACCGTGGCGAAGGCGCAGCTCGCCAATATCGAGGCAGGCACGCGCGCGGAGGTGATCGCGCAGCGCAAAGCCGAGGTCGCGAGCGCGTCCGCCAACCTGACGCTGGCGCAGCAGACCTATGACCGGGTCAAGGAACTCGCTGCTACAGGCAACGCGCCCATCCAGCGGCTCGACGAAAACACCAATTCTCTTCACGTCGCACAGCGCAGCCTGGATCAGGCCAAATCTGCTTACGAGGCTGCAGTCAACGGATATACGGCCGAGGAACGCGGCATCGCGCGCGCCAATGTCGCAAAGGCACAAGCCTCGATCGACACCATCAAGGCGCAGGTCGACGAGCTTGTGGTCAAGGCGCCAATTGCCTCCCAGGTGTATCAGATCGGAGCCGAGCTCGGTGAGTATGTTTCGCCCGGCGTGCCGCTTCTTTCTCTCGTCGACCTCAATGACATATGGCTGCGCTTCGATTTGCGGGAGGATCTGGCGAAGGGCCTCAAGGTCGGGGACCGGTTCCAGATGCGGGTCCCAGCGCTTGGCGATCGGGTGATCGAGGCGCAGATCAAGGTCATCGCCACCAAAGGGGAATATGCCGGCTGGCGTGCGACCCGTTCCACGGGTGATTTCGATCTGCGTACCTTCGAGATCCGCGCCTACCCGGTCGTGCCAGTGCCGGAGCTGCGGCCCGGCATGAGCGTCTACGCGACGTGGCCGGATTATCGGCGATGAAAGCAGCAGCGCAGCCAGGCATGCTCCTCGTTGCGACGCGCGAACTGCGCTGGATGTGGCGCGACCGACTGGCTCTGTTTCTGGCGGTCGGCGTGCCAATCATCGCCTTTACTATCCTGGCGATCACTTTCAGCAACGTCGTGATGCGCAACCTGAAAGTCAGCGTCGTCGATGCCGACCGCTCGCCGACATCGCTGGTCTATGTGCAGGCGATCGGGTCGGCCCCGGGAGTGAGTGTCGCGGAGCGTTCTGGCGATATGACAAGCGCGATGCACGCCATACGGTCAGGTGACGCTATCGCGGCGATCTATATCCCTCGAAATTTCGAGCGTGACCTCATTGATCGTAAGCGTCCGCAGATCGTCGTTCTCTACAATCGGCAATATTTCACGCCGGGCAACAGCGCCTCGGCAGCTATCTCCAATGCGATTGCCGCGGCCACTGCGACGCTTCCCGACACCTCGCCGGCAGGCGTAAGATCCTTTGCGCCAGGCTCACTGGTGGTCGAGCAATATGTACTGACTAACCCAGCGCTGAACTTTGCCCAGTTCCTTCTGCGCGCGATATTGCCCCATGTCCTCCACGTCATCATCGCCATCGCGGCCGGTTATGCGGTCGGCTCGGAGTTCTCGCGGCGCAGCCGGCGCGCCTGGCTGCGAACGGCAGGCGGCAGCCCTTTGACAGCGCTTGTCGGCAAGCTCGCGCCACTCTTTGGCATTTTTATACTCATGCTGGTCGTCGATGCCGGCATAATTCACGGCATCTTCGAGGTGCCCTTCCGCGGCAGCTCAGTGCTGATGGGAGCCGCAGCTTGCCTTCTTGTCATTGGCTATCTCTCGCTGGGTAGCCTGCTCCAGCTTCTGGTCCGCGATCTTGCATCGGGAATGAGTCTCACTGCCATCTTTTGCAATCCGGCCTTCGGTTTTGCGGGCGTAGGATTTCCGCTGCTCGCGATGGGAGAGTTTCCACGGATTTGGGGCGACATGTTGCCATTGCGCTGGTACATGCAAATCTTGTTTGACCAGGCGGTGCGCGGCCTACCCGCATGGGCTTCCGTCGAGCCCTTCATGATCCTTGGTGGGCTCGCATCGATTTTGTTTGGGCTCGCCTGGCTACGCCTGCGCGCCCTCGCGCGTACAGTGGTTGCGCGCCATCGCGAGATGGTCCCCGCCGAAACACAAGTCCGTCCCTTGGGCATGGGCACCGCCATGGTCGCCGAGATGCGTCGTGTACTCAATGACCGTGGCGTCTTTGGCTTCATCGTGCTGGCGCCGGTCGTCTACGGCATTCTCTACCCGCAGCCCTATCTCGGGGAGATTTTGCGCCGCATCCCGGTCGCGGTTGTCGATCAGGACCACAGCGAGCTTAGCCGCAATCTCGTGCAGACGCTCAACGCCGATGAAGCCGTGACCCTTGCGGTCAGCGCGGACACGCTTGCACAAGCGCAGGATGCGTTGGCGCGGCGCGAGGTCTTCGCGATCCTAGGCATTCCGGAAGGGACCGAAAGGGAGGTGCTGAAGGGCAATAAGGCGCGTGTGCCAGCCTATGTCGATTCCGCCTATTTCCTTCTCTACAACCGCGTGCTGCAGGGCATCTCCGAGGCAAGCGGCGCCGTCAATGTCGCGATCGCCTCGCATGGAGCGCGAGCCGATGGCAGCCTCGCCCATGCGGCGCTGATCAGGAGCTCGCCGGTCGAGCTGTTGACGGAGCCGCTCTTCAATCCGACCGGCGGCTATGCGAGCTACGTCGTGCCGGCCGCTTTCGTGCTGATCCTGCAGCAGACTCTGTTCTTTGGGGGGGCCACCATGGGCGCCGTCGTCTTCGAGCAGAGCGGCACTCAGGGACGCCGCCGACGCGCGGGCGCTCGCGTCATCATCGGGCAAGCACTCGCCCATGTCTGCCTCGCTCTGCCGGGGCTTGCCCTCTACACGATCATACTGCCGCGGATCTACGGCTTTTCGACGCTGGGACGCCTATTCGATTTGTTCCTGATGGCGCTCCCCTTCCTGCTAGCTGTGAGCTTCCTCGCCCAATTCATCAGCTTGTGGTTCAGGCGCCGCGAAACTGCGGTGGTCCTATTCATCGCGGCGAGCCTGCCCTTGTTCTTCATAGTCGGCGTATCCTGGCCGGTCGAGGCGATACCGGACATTGTTCGGGAGGCAAGCCGCGCCTTCCCGAGCACGTCGGCGATCGATGGATTGGTGCGCATCAACCAGATGGGCGCGAGCCTCCATGACGTAGCTCGAGACTGGCTTTCCCTTTGGGTGTTGACCGGCATCTATGGGTTCTTGGCCGTCGCGGGGGCGTATCTGACAGGCAGGCGAGAGGTCAGTCATGGCGGCTAGCTCACCTTTCCGGCTGATCAGCGCCGGGGCAGCGGTCCTCCTCCTGGTCGTCGGCCCCTGCGGCCCGCAGGCAGCCGAGCGCTCATCGGCGCCGATCATCGGCGTGGTGCATCAAACGGAGATCCGCATCGCGCCAGAGACAAGCGCGCGCCTCGTCTCGTTCCCGGTGCACTCAGGGCAGGAAGTTCGCAAGGGCGATACCCTCGCGGTGCTCAGCAGCCCGGAGCTCGCCGCCTCCGCTCAGGAGGCCAAGGCGAACGCGGCGTCCGCGCGGGCCAATAAAGTCAATGTGGACGCAGGCGTCCGCAGGGAGGAGATCGACATTGCTGCCCAGAATGTCCGCATCGCGCAAGCCAATCTCGTGTTGGCTCAGCAACAACATGCGCGCGCCGTGGCCCTCGCTGCCCGGGACTTCGCCAGTAAGCAGCAGCTTGACGAGGCAACGGCGGCGCTGAACAAGGCGGAAGCGAGCCAAGACCTCGCGCAAGCGAACTACGAGCAAAGCCGGGCGGGCCCCACGAGAGAGGAACGCGCCATCGCCGACGCAAATGTTGTGCTGGCGGATGCGGCGTTGGCGGATCTCCAGGCTCAACTCGAGAAGACGACACTCAAGGCCCCCGTGGATGGCGTGGTGCGCCTCCTGGTCGCCGAACCCGGTGAAGCCATCTCGCCTGGACAAGCCGTCATGACGCTGGAGGTGGGGCGGGAACGCTGGTTCACCTTCACCGTTCGGGAAGATCGTCTTGGCGACATGGCAATCGGCGCGCCATTGATGCTGCTGACCGCGAAAGGCGATCGCGTAAGGGCGCGCGTGACGGAGCTGCGGCCCCTCGGCGAATTCGCCGTTTGGCGCGCGACCCGTGCCGTGGGCGATCACGACATAAACAGCTTTTTCGTTCGTGCTGACCCGGTGGGAGACGTCCAAGGCTTGGAGCCAGGGATGACCGTTTGGATCAATCGCTGAGCGCATTTGACGACTAGTAGTGCGAATCAGGGATAAAGCCGTTTTCCGTCATGGGCGCCGCTTCGGAAATTATCTCAAAGCCGTTTTGTCGATCGCTTTCTCTTGGGGAGTGGAACGTGGCTATTTACGAACCAATCCCGCTGCCGAACTGAAAGATCTTCGACGTCCGAAGGGAACGCCAGAGGCAAACAGGGCGTGTAAGGATGACGAACGACGTGCAGTGCTTGCTGCTTCTCCACCTCATCTTCTTCCGGCAATTGCGTTGATGATTGTTTACGGGCCTCGGCCCCAAAGACGCGTTGAGCCTTCCTCGCGGCTTTTTTCGGAACTGCGAAATCGCGACCCGGCGCTCAAAAACAGGCGGAGCCTGGGTACTGGCCTGCCCCTTCGGAGCTGCGACACATCCTGAGCAACTCGCCTGTTCATAACGCCGTCACGATATGGGCCAATTCCGCGGGAGTGCCTTGGACTGAAAGTGGGTTTCGCGCGTCATGGCGGAAGCTGCGACTTGTGCTTGAGCGTCAGGGCAGAATTGGTTCTGGCCTGACACTCTATGGTCTTCGTCATACTGTTGCAGTGACCCTCAGAGAAGCTGGGCATGACGAGCGTACGATTGCGGACGCTCTCGGCCAGAAGACGCTCGAAATGGCGCGGCACTATGCCAGGGACGCCGATCCACGCAGAAAGATGACTGTCGTGGTCACCTCGTTAAATGAGGAGGTGAACAGACGTCGTACACAAATTGTCAAACCGAGCGTCTGAAAATGTCAAACTCAGTTGGAAAAACATCCGAGAAAGGAAAAAGATGAACAGCACTGAAGATTTGATTGGTAGCGGAGGAGGGACTCGAACCCCCGACACGCGGATTATGATTCCGCTGCTCTAACCAGCTGAGCTACTCCGCCGAAACTCGAGGACCAGAGCCACGAGCGACGAGCCGGGCGACGCCACGCATGCCGACCCGGCCTCCCTCTGCGCTCGCTTCGAAGCGCGCCACGTCATAGAACATCGTCGCGCGAGGAGCAATGTCGAGAATGTCGACGCGTTTTCAAGGCGAAAGCGCGAGTGTGGCGATCGGGCGCCTTTTGCGGCGCTGTGAATACAAATCCGTGATTTCACCGCGCGGACGATCTTTGGCATGATCGCCCTTCCTTACCGCACGCGGAGCCCAGCATGTTCGAGACCACGGTCGCAGGCAGCCTTCCCAAACCCGCTTGGCTTGCCGAGCCCGAGCGGCTTTGGCCCGCTTGGCGGCTCGAAGGCCGAGCGCTCGAGCAGGGCAAGCTCGACGCGACGATTCTTGCCGTGAAGCTCCAGGAGGATGCCGGCATCGACATCGTGAGCGACGGCGAACAGGCGCGCACGCATTTCGTGCACGGCTTTCTCGCCAATCTCGACGGCATCGATTTTGCCCGCAAGACCGTGATCGGCATTCGGGCCGACCGTTACAAGGCCGAGGTGCCGACCGTCACCGGGCCGATCCGTCGCAGGGGTTCGGTGCATGCGGCCGAGGCGCGCGCCGCGCGCGCGCATACCCGCCGCAAGCTCAAATTCACTCTTCCGGGCCCGATGACGATCGCTGACACGATCGCGGACGAGCACTATCGCGACCGCGCCAAGCTCGCTTTTGCCTTCGCCGAGGTGCTGAACGAAGAGGCGCGCGAGCTCGCCGCGCTCGGCGTCGACGTGGTGCAATTCGATGAACCTGCCTTCAACGTGTATATGCGCGAGGTCGCCGATTGGGGCGTCGCGGCGCTCGAGCGTGCAGCCCTCGAGCTCTCCTGCAAGAAAGCCGTCCATATCTGTTATGGCTACGGCATCAAGGCCAATATCGATTGGAAGGGGACGCTCGGCTCGCAATGGCGCCAATACGAGGAGACCTTCCCGGTTCTGGCGCGGAGCTCGATCGACCAAGTCTCCCTCGAATGCCGCAATTCTCGCGTGCCGATCGAGCTCATCGCGCTTCTGAAGGGCAAGGATGTGCTTCTCGGCGCCATCGACGTCGCCTCCAACGCCATCGAAACGCCCGAAGAGGTCGCCGATACCATCCGTCGGGCGCTCGCCTTCGTGGCTCCGGAAAAGCTCTTTCCGTGCACCAATTGCGGCATGGCGCCAATGCCCTCTTCCGTGGCTTACGCCAAGCTCGCGGCGCTCGCCGCGGGAGCCGAGCTCGTGCGCAAATCGATGTGACAGGGCTTTGTGCCGAAGACGCGTCGTATCCCTGGCAATACGCTCTCCGGCATGATCCCCCCGCTGCGGCAACGGCAAGCGCGTGCAGAGCGTTCGCGATTCCCGACGAGCGGTTGTGAAGCCGCCTCCCCTGCCCTAACCTCACGCGAGCCTGCCTCGGCGAGCCTCGCCGAGCGAAAGTCCATCAGACGCGGGAGGAAGGCCGATGCACAAGCTTCTGTCGAACATCGCGCTCGCGGCGGGAGCCTTGTCGCTCCTTTGCGGCGGCGCGCACGCACAAAGCGGGGCCTTGTCGAAAGCGGTCGGCGGATACTCCTTCCAGGAAGCGGCCAAGGAGAGCCCGGCCACGAAGAATTTTCATTCGAATGACGGTAAGCTCACCTTCGCGATCGTCACGCACACGGCCGGCAACGGCTTCTTCGATCCCACCTATGTGGGTGCCAAGGTCGCGGCCGATGCCTTCGGCATCAATCTCGTGATGCTCGGCTCCGAAGCTCCCGTCGACGACATTCCGCGCGAGATCGAGATTCTGAACCAGATCATCAACGATCCGACGATAGACGGCGTGATCATGACGACGCCCCAGTCGGGCGCCTATGACGACATCGTCAAGAAGCTTACCGAGAAGGGGATTCCGATCGCGACCACGAATTCCTACGACCCGAAGCTCCTCGATCGCTCTTCGATCTCGCATACGGGGCAGGATGCTTCCGCCGCGGCGATCGGGGGCGAGGCGCTGGCCGCCTGCCTTCTCAAGAAGAACGTGAAGGGCGGATCCATCATCTTCCCGAACACGACGACGCTGGGCAATGTCGAGGTGAACAACCGCATCACCGCGGCCTTCCAGGCGACCGTGAAGGCGTTGAACGCCGCCGGCCGCCTCAAGGATTTCAAGATCGACGCTGGCCAAAACAACATCGGCATCGATGTCGACCCCAACAACATCGTGGGCTCGATCACCTCTCTCATCGAAAGCCGCAAGGATGTGGTCGGCGCCTTCACCGCGAACGGCTTCACCACGCCGGCGCTCGGCGATGCCATCGCGCAGCTCAAGAAAAATGGCGAGATTTGCGCCTTCGGATTCGACCTCGGGCCGAAGCAGCAAGAGGCGATCCGGACCGGTGCCCTCACGGGCTCGCTCGGTCAGCAACCCTTCCTGCAAGGCTTCTGGCCGGTGATGCAGCTTTACCTGCAGATCGATCGCGGCGTCTCGGCCGCCAATCTCGACACGCGCGCCCAGCTCGTCACCAAGGAGAACGTGGACAAGGTCGGCAAGCGTTTCGAGAACTAAAGAACTGAGAAGCGAGAGACGCACGCGACAAAAATTGCGTGTCTCCTGATGGCGCGCCTCCGAAGAATTGCCCGAATTTGTCAAAATCTCCATTTGTGGAGTAGATTCGCGCCGGGTGGGCTTGGCCTTCTTTGATTTCGACCTCCAAACGAGGGACGGGTCTCATTGAAAAAGCCCACCGACGGTCGCCTCGTCGCGGCCGCCATCCTCATCCTCACGGCCACGCAGACGCTGGGCGCGCAAGCGCCGCCGCTTTTCGAGCCGCGTCCCCTTGTCCATGCCGGGCGCCCCGAAATGGCTGCCTTCGCGCGCCAGGCGAAAACTGTCATCGCGGAGGCCAATGCGATGCTGCTGGCTGCCGAACGGCGGGGCAAGGGCGTCGGTTGTGCAAGGCAAACCTTGAACGAGCTGCGATGGCGGATCAACTCGACGAGCGATGCGGCGGGCGCGAGGGAAACACTCGCGCGCTTGAAGCAAGCGCTTGTCGAGGTCGCTTCCGCGCACGGCGCAGACGCCAATATCTTGCCGCAGGACCCTGAGGGCAGCTACGGCTCTTGCGACGAGGAATGGTTCTTGAAGCTCGGTGATTCCGGGGATGAGCTTCTCGATCCGCGAGGCTGGCCCGGCAAGCTGCCGCCGCGCTTCCTCGAGCGCGTCGCGACGCCGGCTTCACTCATCGCCTATCTCTCCGAAATCAGGGTCTCGGACCCGCAAGCGGAAGGCATCGACCACCGCAAGGAGCTCAACGTCTCCACGGGCGTGCTTTCGCGTCTCGTGCTGCGCGGCGGCGTCGCCGGGTATTTCGTGAAGCCCGAATTCAAGGTTGCCTTCACCGACTTCCTTTCGTCGTGGCAAGACCCGCAGACCGGCTTCTTCGGCGAGTGGTACAAGGACGAAGGACGCCTCATCAAGACGAGCGACCTTTCGATTACCTTCCACATGGCGCGCTACTCCAAGGGGAGGATCGGCCAATGGCCTGAATTGATCGACACGCTCCTCGCCATCAAGGACCGGCGCTACCCGCAAGGTTGGCTCGACAGTGACGGCATGACGAATCACAACAATTACGATGTGGTCACGCTGTTCAGCCTCGGATGGCCGTATATGCGGGAGGACCAGCGCGCCGCGGCGCGCGCCCAAATCCGGCGCATGCTCGATTGGGCGCTGACGCATTCGATCGCACCCGATGGCGAGATTTCCCCGACGGCGGCCGCGGAGCCGCTCGGCGACATGTATTATTTCGCGGCTGCCTTTCTCGACACTGCCGGCTATTTCGACAAGCGCAAGCGGTTCTGGACGGATGAGGATTTCCCGCAAGCCGAGAAGCTTCGCGCCACGCTCGCGGCAAAGGTGCGGTTGATGGCGAGGGATGCGCCATTCGCCGGCGCGACGCTTGCGCGGCTCGCGGCTCGCGAAAATGTCACGGGGATGCCGGCGCCGCAGGCCGCTGCGAGCTTGTTGGCCGCGCCTGCTTTTCTTATCTCAGGGAAGATGGATGTGCACCCGAGCGCTGCTTCGCAGCATGACGCGGACCTTCGCGTCAGCGGCACGGATGCCTTTCACGCCGAGGAGCCCTCCCCATGAGGATGTCCATCAGACCCCATGTTCCCACGCGAGCAAAGTTTGGACCGGCCAAACGCCCGAGCCCGCTCGCTCGGCGCCTGATCGGCTTCGCCGCGCTCGGGCTTGCGACCGTGCTCGCGATCGGCGTGGCCGAGGCGCGCGCGCCGGCGCACCGCCCCGCCGCCCGAGCCGTGCCCGTCATCAGCGTCGACGTGGGTCCGCTTCTCGCACAGGGGCTCGGCGGCTATGCCGAGGCCCTTCGGGCCGAGCTCACCCAGGCGCTTCAGGCGCAATTTTCGGGGAGTTTGCGGCCAGGCGAGCGGCTTGTCGTCGTGATCCGCAGCATCTCGCTTGCGGCGTATTCCGGCGACATCAATGTCTTCGGATTGCCCGACACCGATTACCTCGACGGCGTGATCACGCTCGTCGGGCCAAATGGGCAGCAACTCGCGAGCAAGGATATTCTTGCGACCTCTCTCTCATCCTATGCCGGCCCTTGGTATCAGCCGAATGGCGAGCAACGCCGCGCCGTGGTCTTGGCACAAAGCTTCGCTGCCTGGGCGCGCCGCTACATTCCGAGTTGAAGCCGAGGACATGAATCGACCGGTGAAACCGGTCCTCAAAGGATTCATCAAACCCTGTCCATCGCCTTGAATTCATCACGCTTCGAGGCTTGAAAGCTCTTGCGCCGAATGGTGAACAGGCGCGGAACGCCTTATGTAGAGGCATGCGCGAACACGGAGGCGATTCGCCATTTCCGAGCCTTTGCCGCCTGCCGACGAAACCGCCCCCGCGAATGCCTCCGGGCTTGCGGCGCGCGCACTCGCGGCGAGCGCGGCGCGGCGGCCCTACCTCGAGGGGCTGAACGCCGAGCAGCGCGAGGCTGTCGAGACGCTCGACGGGCCGGTGCTCGTGCTCTCGGGCGCGGGCACCGGAAAGACCCGGGTGCTCACGACGCGCATCGCCCACATTATCGCGACGGCGCGCGCTTATCCTTCCCAAATCCTTGCCGTCACCTTCACCAACAA
The DNA here is from genome assembly GCA_019247605.1 of Hyphomicrobiales bacterium. GTDB lineage: Bacteria > Pseudomonadota > Alphaproteobacteria > Rhizobiales > Beijerinckiaceae > GAS188. Next base: position 5,286 of record JAFBAS010000095.1, on the reverse strand, counting down.
GGCGGCGCGCGAGATGAAGCTCAGGGTCGGGCTGCTGCTCGGCGAGGTTGCCGAAGGCATGCCCTGGCTCGGCACCTTCCATTCGATCGCGACGAAGATGCTCCGCCGGCACGCGGAGCTCGTCGGACTTCGCCCGGACTTCACCATCCTCGACACGGACGATCAGATCCGTTTGCTGAAACAGGTGATCGCGGCGGAGAACCTCGACGAGAAACGCTGGCCGGCGAGGCACTTCGCGCATCTCATCGACAGCTGGAAAAATCGCGGCCTCGCGCCGGACAAGGTGCCGCCCGGGGAAGGCATGGCGTTCGGCAACGGCAAGGGCGTAAAGCTTTATGGCGCTTACCAAGAGCGCCTCGCGACGCTCAACGCCGCCGATTTCGGCGACCTCCTCTTGCATGTCATCACGATTTTTCGCGCGCATCCGGATGTGCTCGGCCTGTATCACGAGCGCTTCCGCTTCATCCTCGTCGACGAGTACCAGGACACCAATGTGGCGCAATATCTGTGGCTACGCCTCGTCGCGCAGGGCCGCCGCAATGTGTGCTGCGTCGGCGATGATGATCAATCGATCTATGGCTGGCGCGGTGCGGAGGTCGACAACATCTTGCGCTTCGAGCACGATTTTCCGGGAGCCAAGGTCATCCGCCTCGAGCAGAACTACCGCTCGACAGGCCACATCCTCGGCGCCGCCTCGGCGCTGATCGCCCATAACCAGGGACGGCTCGGCAAGACGCTGCGCACCGATGCCGAGGACGGCGCCATGGTCACCGTCACCGGCGCCTGGGATTCGCAAGAGGAGGCCCGCCTCATCGGCGATGAAATCGAGGCGCTTCAGTCGAAAGGGCACGCGCTCTCCGAGATGGCGGTGCTGGTGCGCATCTCGGCGCAAATGCGTGAGTTCGAGGATCGCTTCGTCAATCTCGGCCTGCCCTATCGCGTCATTGGCGGTCCCCGGTTTTACGAACGCATGGAGATCCGCGACGCGCTCGCCTATTTCCGCATCGTGACCCAGCCAGCGGACGATCTTGCCTTCGAGCGCATCATCAACACGCCAAAGCGCGGACTTGCCGAAGCGACCCTCTCGCTCTTGCACAACCATGCGCGGTCCGCACGTGTCCCTTTGTTGCGGGCGGCCGAAGCGCTGGCTCAATCGGAGGAGCTCAAGCCCAAGCCTCGCGTTTCGCTTCGCGACCTCCTCATCGCCATTTCCGGCTGGGCCGAAAGACTGGAAAACGGCACGCCGCACACCGAGGTCGCGGCGCAAATCCTCGAGGAGTCCGGCTACACCGACATGTGGAAGGCAGATCGCTCGGCTGAAGCCGCCGGCCGGCTCGACAACTTGAAGGAGCTCGTGCGCTCCATGGAGGAATTTCCCGACATGCGCGCCTTCCTCGAGCACGTCGCGCTCGTCATGGAAGCAAGCGACGGCGAGGATGAGGACAGGGTCTCGATCATGACCTTGCACGGCGCAAAGGGCCTCGAGTTCGAAACCGTGTTTCTGCCCGGCTGGGAGGATGGACTCTTCCCCAATCAGCGCGCGCTCGACGAGAACGGCCGCGCCGGCCTCGAGGAGGAACGCCGCCTCGCCTATGTCGGCATCACGCGCTCACGGCGAAACGCGAAAATCTATTTCGCCACCAACCGGCGCCTGCACGGCTTGTGGCAGTCGACCGTGCCATCGCGTTTCATCGACGAATTGCCGCAAGCCCATGTCGAGGTGGCCGAGGGAGAGGCCGGTTATGGCGCTCCGCGCCACGCTCCCTCGCGCTTCGATAATTTGCCCGCCTTTGCCGCCTCGACCTATGCGACGCCCGGCTGGCAGCGGGCCCAGGCGCGCCAGCGCATGGCGGAGGAAGCGAGCGCGCGAGGAACAGGCATGCGCGGGCGCGGCGCCGCTGGCGGCTTCCAAAACCGCATCATCGAGGGGGAGGTCGTCGCCTCATCGATCGCGCAAGGGGCGGGCTTCATCATGGGCGAGCGGGTTTTTCACCAAAAGTTCGGGCCGGGCGTGGTCGCTGCGATCGAGGGCAACAAGCTCACCGTCGATTTCGACAAGGCCGGCCGCAAGATGGTGCTCGACAGCTTCATGCAAAAGGCCGGGTGAGCAAAGCCGAGCGCCGCCTCACGCCGGCGCTGCGGCCTCAATCGCGAGCGGCGTCCTGCGTTCATAGATCGCAAGCGTCGCAACGAGCCCGCAAATGGCAGCGATCGTCATCCAAATACCCGGCGCGGCCTTGTCGTCCGTGGCCCGAATGAGCCAAGTCGATATGGCGAGTGAAGAGCCGCCGAGCGTCGTCGCAAGCGAATAGGCGAGCGAGAAGCCGGCGGCACGCACATGCGAGGGAACGACCTCGGTGAGCGCCACCACCATGGCCCCGTTGTAGCTGCCGTACAGGAAAGAGAGCCAGAGCTCGACGGCCAGCATGCGTTCGAAGCTCGGAGCACCCACGAGCCAGCGCAGGGCCGGGTAGGCGGTGAGGATCGTCAACACGGTGAAGCCGATCAAAATCGGCTTCCTGCCGATGCGGTCGGAGATGGCGCCCCAGACCGGCAGCCAGAAGAAATTCGAAAGGCCGACGCAAATGGTCACGGTCAAGGCATCCGCCTCGCTGAGCTTCAGCACGCTTTTGCCGAAGGTCGGGGTGTAGGCGGTGATGAGGTAGAACGAGACCGTGGTCATCATGACGAGCATCGTGCCGGCGAGCACCACGCGCCAATTCGTCGCGATCGAAGCCAGCACCTCCGGCAAGGTCGGGTGCTTCTTGCGCGAAAGGAACGCCTCGGTTTCTTGCAGCGAACGGCGAATGACGAAGATGAACGGAATGATCAGGCAACCGATCACGAAGGGGATGCGCCAGCCAAAGCTGTTCATCTGTTCGGGCAACAAGGCCTTGCCGAGGACGAAACCGATGAGCGCCGCGACCACCGTCGCGATCTGCTGGCTCGCCGATTGCCAGCTCACATAGAAGCCCTTGCGCCCGGGCGTGGCGATCTCCGAAAGGTAAACCGAGACGCCGCCGAGCTCGACACCCGCCGAGAAACCTTGGACGAGCCGGCCCAGAACGACGAGAATGGGCGCAAGCACGCCGATCTGGGCATAGCCGGGCACAAAAGCGATCATGAGCGTGCCGACCGCCATAATGGACAGCGTGACGATAAGCCCCTTTCGCCTCCCGATACGGTCGATATAGGCGCCGAGGAAAAGCGCGCCGAGGGGACGCATCAGGAAGCCTGCCGCGAAGGTCATGAAGGTCGCCATGAGCGAGGCGAACTCGTCATCGGACGGGAAAAAGGTCTTCGAGATGTAGGTGGCGTAGAAAGCGAAGAGGAAGAAATCGAACATTTCGAGAAAATTGCCGCTGGTGACGCGAAAGACCGTGAGCGCTTTCGATTTTGCGGCTTGAGGCGCGGCGACGAGCGTTGCCATCTATCCAGTCCCTTTGCTCAATCGTGCATGCCCGTGCGCGGGCCTGCCTCCCACCGCTCCGCCATGTGCGAGAGCGGTTACGTGCATGGTTATCCCCAACGCACACCCTTGTCATCCGCGCTCGAAGCACGGCCGCGCGGAGCGCTTGCGCGCTCGACGCCCGGTGGCGAGTGCCGGGCCTGTCCGAGCGGCGGAGGAGTTCCGGCCGAATGGCGATCAGACGGGCTTGGCGAGAAACGCCATGCGAGCCTGGTTATGGCCGAAATTGGGGATTTGCCTGCGCGCCGAGAAACCTGCCTCGGAGAGGAGCGCAAGCATTTGCGTTTCGTCATAGCTCGCAAAGCCGAGCTCGGCGCGAAGCTTGCGATAATCGGAGACCGCGGTTCGGGCGAGACCCGCGAGCGCCGCGAGGAGGAAGCCGCCGCGCCAGCCAAAGCGCAGGAGCGCAAGCGCATCCGTCATCGGTGACACGCCGCGGGCCGGCACATCCGCGAGCAGAAGCCGGCCCTGCGGCTTCAGGAGCTCGCGCCAGAGCCGCAAGGCGGAGACCAACTCGGACCGCGCCAGATATTGTGCCAGCGAGTTCGCCACGACGAGATCGACCGTGCCTTCTGGAATGTCGGCGACTTCGACCGGATTGATCACCACGATGTTGGCGATCCGCGCAAAACGCGCCTGAAGCCTCGCACGCACGCTTGCGGCAGCATCGCAAAGATAGAGGCGCTCGCAACGAGCAGCGATCTCGCCTGCCGACAAAGCTTCCCCGCAACCTTGGTCGAGCACCACGGGACGAAAGCTCGCAGCGGCAGCTTCCGCGTGTGAGGCATCCTCATGGCGTGCAGCCTCGGGGAGTGCGTCGATTGCACGAAGGATGTCGCGCGCGATCAGCCGGTAATGCAGGATTTTATGGCGCTCGCTCACGTAAATCGGGGTGTCGCCTTCCCAGAACTCGCGCCAGGTTTTGGAAGAGGTCATGGCCGCGCGCGCGCCTGAATTGAAGAGCGCCAGTCGAAGACTTGGCAGCCCCCGAAGCAGGCTTCGGGAAAGCTCAACGTTTCCATAAGCGCGCGACGGCGCCCTCTCTCCCCTGCACGGGATCGAATTTCGGGGCGGGTACGGCAGCAATGCGCGCAAGCGCCGCATCGTGGGCGGACCTGCTCGCGGCGTAAGGCTTGATCAGATCGCGCTCGCGGCCTTCCGGATAAGCGCCGACCACCAGAAAACCGGGGCTCGAGGCCACCCGCTTATGGCCCGTGCCGGCCGGCAGCGCGATCACGTCGCCGGCCCTCACCTCGAACTCGCGCCCCTTGCGGCCTCCGAGACGCAAGGTGGCGTGTCCGACCGCGATGCCGAGCACTTCGTGGGAAGTGGAATGATAATGATGGAAGGTGAAGATACTCCAGCGCCAGCTTCCCCGCCAGTCGTTCTGCGCGAATTTTCGCTCGAAGGCGCTTGCCGGATCGTTTTCGTCGGGCTCGATCGCGCTGCGATAGATGATGGTCGGCAAGCGGCTGTTCGGCACGCGCCCGTCATCCTCGAAGAGGGCGGTCTCGATCCGGATCGCGTTTCGGCTCGCCACCGCCCGCCTCACGCGGCGCGCCGCTTTTCCCGTTCGGCCGCCATCAAGGAGACGAAGCGGTCGAAGAGGTAATGGCTGTCGCGCGGGCCTGGCGAGGCCTCCGGATGGTGCTGAACCGAGAAGGCTGGACGATCGGTGAGCATGAGCCCGCAATTCGAGCCGTCGAAAAGCGAGACGTGCGTCGGCACCGCGTTCCCCGGAAGAGAGGCCGCATCGACCGCGAAGCCGTGGTTCATCGAGACGATCTCGACTTTTCCGGTCGCCATTTCCTTCACCG